>JAIQFV010000002.1:9585-309585 GCA_020073085.1 Terriglobia bacterium
AAGGTAACAGGCGCAAAGACCCGGGGTGCCGCGGGCATGCGTTCTTTGCATGCCTGCGAAGGAAGACAAATCAATCCTTGTTTCAACTTCAAAGTTCAAGGTAACAGGCGCAAAGATCCGGGGTGCCGCGGGCATGTGTTCTTTGCATGCCTGCGAAGGAAGACAAATCAATCCTCCGCCCCGTCCCGTTACCGAAATTCCTCTCCTTAGATCCCACTTGGAGAAGGTCTCAAAACTTCTGATGTGAGCGCAGGCATGCACACACCGCATGCCTGCGGCACCCGAGCCATGTGCCGGAAGAGGCTGGCTTTCGGAATCCCACTTTACAGGCTTATTCGGATTTGTGGTCTCGACGAAGGATCGCGCCGTATCCCCAAGGATCAAACTATGGGATAATGGGATTGCATTCGCCGTTCTTGTATAACCTTGGGTTTAGATTAAGGGGCTGCAAGTCCAGACTTGCAACCTCTTTTTTATTGCGGCTGGAGGCAGTGTAGGGCAAGGAGCTACGATGAGTGAGACTGCCGTTTGTGAGTTAAGGCCATGGGACCGTCCCTTTTGGAAGCCGGTCCGAGGCAAGGGTGCCGTTTTCTCTTATTTGATCCTGATCCATGTGCTCGCAATCGTCGGGCTTCTCTTGTTTCCGCTCCCCAGCCTGAAGGTCCTGACCCTGACGCTTGTTCTCACGGGTCTCGGCGGGTTGGGGACGACCGTGTGTTACCACCGGATGCTCGCCCACCGCACCCTGAAGGTGAACAAGGCCGTCGAACACCTGCTGATTTTCTGCGCTATGTGCAACGGCTCGGGGGCCCCGGCAAGCTGGGTGGCCTACCACCGCCAGCATCATTATCGCGCTGATACGCCTGAAGACATTTCCAGCCCGAAGCAGGGGGGCTTCTGGTGGGCGCACCTGCGCTGGCTCTACCAATCGGCCCGCGCCGACCGTAAGAAGTGGTGCCCGGAGCTTGACCGCGGTGCGTACAGGCTTTGGACTTATGCGGAGGGGCCGGTGCTCCTGCTGTCTCTATGTTCCGGTTGGGTGTTCGGGTGGCAGGGCTTCTTCTGGGTGGGCGCCATTCGTTTGATGTATTCGCTGCACATGCAGTGCCTGGTGAACAGTCTCACGCATCTGGGTCATTCCGAAGAAGGGGATTCCAGCAGAAATGTCTGGTGGCTGGGGCCGCTGCAACTGACGGCCTGGGGCGAGAACTGGCACAAGAACCACCACTCCAACGCCGGTTCTGCACGGCTGGGGCTTCGCTGGTGGCAGACGGACATCGGATGGTATTTTATCTACGCGCTGGAAACTGTGGGGCTAGCCAGTCAAGTTAAGCGGCCAAGAGCGAGATGAAGTTCAAAGTTCCAAGTTCAAAGATGTAAAGCCAAAGCGAGGATTTGTTGGGGTCATGACTTCTGCATGGGGTGCCGCATGCATGCGTTCTTTGCATGCTTGCGCGGCATGTCGTATGAATCCGCGACTGTTCTGAACATGGAAGGGATTTCACCGGAAGGCGGTTTCTGTCGCCCCCCAGGGGGCGGGGGCTCTATTCTCGAGCTTTCCCCCACCCTGACGGGTGGGGCCACAATCTTCCGGCCCTGACGGGCCTGAACTCAGGCGCATCCTGAGATTCTCATACTCCTGAGCGAGTCCGCGGCACCCGACGTCATTCGAGGTCGAGTTTACGGCACGCGACGCAGGGGCGACTCCTCGAGTTTTCCGGATACCTTGAGCCATTCAGATTTGGGGCGCCGACTGAACGGGCATGAGCTCGTTTTCGGTCGAGGTTTCGTCGTCTCTCGCGGTCTCGGTTTCTCTCGAACCCTCGTTTTCCACGCGCTTTGCGAGTTTCTTCTGCGCGCGGCGCTCCGCTTTCGTTCGTTGTTTTTCCAGTCTCTTCATTTCTTTCTGACGCTTTTGAAATGTAGTTGGCATCGGGTCTCCTTGAAATGGCTGTGGACGCTGACGTGGCCGCAACGGGGGTCTTTGAGGCTACCAGCGAGGTTCGCGCGGCCGGCGCACGGCTTCGCTGTAATCCTCGGTCGAGAATCCGCCCCGGCCGTGCCCGCTGCTGACCCGCGGGCCACTCCGCTCCGTCTTGGGCCGTGCTTCGTTCACCTTGAGGTTGCGCCCTCCCACTTCCTTCCCGTCCAGCGCGGCGATCGCTTTGACGGCCTCGTCGTCATTGGGCATTTCCACAAAGGCAAAGCCCCGGGCCCGGCCCGTCTCCCGATCGGTGACGACATGAACGCGGCCGACCTGCCCGAAGGGCTGGAACAGGGCGGTCAGTTCGCTTTCGGTGGTTTGAAAACTTATATTCCCTACAAATAGATTCTTCATTCTCTCTCCTTAACGATGCACCGTGACGGAGGCGCGAAGGATTCGAGCATCGGACGGTGCTTGAATTCAGACTTCGGTCACAAAGCGTTTTCCAAAAAGATCCGGAACTGGCCCGAGCGAGACGGATGACGCAGTTTTCTGAGCGCCTTGACTTCGATCTGGCGGATGCGTTCGCGAGTCACGGCGAACACCTGGCCCACTTCCTCGAGCGTATGCTGGCTGCCATCTTCCAGCCCAAAGCGCATCTTGATGATCCGTTCCTCGCGCGGAGTGAGCGTTTTCAGCATGGACGCCATGCGCTCCTTCAGGCTGAGCCGGATGGCCGCTTCCAGCGGAGACACCGCCCCCTTGTCCTCGACGAAGTCACCCAGGTGTGTCTCCTGGCCCTCGCCAATGGGCGTTTCGAAGGACACAGGGTGCTGCGCAATCTTCTTGGTCCGGCGCACCGTCTCCACAGGGATCTCCATCCGCGCGGCAATCTGCTCTGAAGTCGGCTCGCAACCCAGCTCCTGCGTCAGTTGCCGGCTGGTGCGGACCTGCTGGTTGATCGTCTCGATCATGTGCACGGGAACGCGGATCGTGCGCGCCTGGTCGGCGATGGCCCGGGTAATCGCCTGGCGAATCCACCACGTGGCGTAGGTGGAGAACTTGTACCCGCGACGCCAGTCGAACTTGTCGGCCCCTCTCATGAGGCCCATATTGCCCTCTTGGATCAAGTCGAGAAAATGCAGTCCGCGGTTGGTGTACTTCTTGGCGATGGAGACCACGAGACGCAGGTTGGCTTCGGTGAGATCTTTCTTTGCTTGTCCGGCTTCAGCCTCGCCGCGCTGGATCAGGGCGAGAGAACGTTTCAGGACGGAGGGCTGGACCTCGATGGAATCCGGGATCGCCCTGAGTTCGGAGCGGCACGATCGCAAAGCCTTGCGCGCTTCGAGGGCGCCCTTGCCGCGAGCCGTGTCAGCGCGGCGTTCCAGCCGGGCGATCTCGCGCTCCAGGGAGTGCACCCGCTCGGCCCATTGCCGCGTCATGTCAATCAGGCGCTTCTTCTCGCGTTCCCTGAAATCGATCGAGCGGACCAGCAGCGACATCGCCACCTGGGTCCGCGCCAACCGGTATCGGGCCCGCCGATGCGCGCGTTTGTTCGATCTTGCGGTGTTCTTCAGATGGGCCGCTTGCCGGAGCTCCGCCCCGTGAAGCTGCCCGATCTTCGCGATGATCCGCAGCGTCTGGCGGGTCTTGTTCTCAATTCTTTCCTCGGTCAGCTCTTCCTCGTCGAACCGGATGATTTCCTTGATCGACCGGGCGCCCTTGCGAACCTCTGCGCCCATCGTCATCAGTTCCTTGAGCACGATCGGGAAGCGGGAGATCGTCTTGAGCACGAGCCGCTGCCCGCGCTCCATGCGCTGGGCAATGGCGACCTCGCGCTCGCGCGTCAACAGGGGCACGACGCTCATGTGCCGGAGATACATGCGGACCGGATCGTCGGACCTCTCCATCGGGTGCGTGGCGCGGTTGAGGACGGGTTCTTCGGAGTGGACCGCCTCGTCCTGATCGATTCCGGTGGGTTCGGCCAATTCGTGCGCCGCCTTCGCCGCCGCACCGTCATCGTAAACGAGGTCCCGATCGAGCGTGGTGAACAGCGTATCGATCTCTTCCACCGGATGCTCCTCGAGCGGGAGGATGTCGTTCACCTCGTCAGAGAGCAGATAGCCGCGCTCCTGAGGGGGGTTGATGAAATTCTCAACATGGTCGTGTTTTTCATAGTTCGCTAGCGACAATGATCCCTCCACTGGTCCCTGCCGGAATTGGCCGGGCCTTCCTCACAGCTGCCCGATTACCGGGGGAAAGCACCCGCATCCTCGACGGGGCAGACCCTGTACGGATTGCAACCGTGATTCCCTGTGTTTCTCCCTGCCCGGTGAGGTTCGGACACTGATGATCCCGATCCCCCCGGGTGCCACGGTACGTCTTGTGACGGAATTCAAGTCTATTCTAACAGGTTCTCGTCCAAAGCTGTTGATAAACATCTGCGGAGGGTCGGCAACGGGGCCGCTCCCCGCCGCGACCTCGCGGACATGCTCCGCCATCGCGCCAGCAATCGCCGCGGTCTTCGGACGGGGGATCCGTATGCTGTCCAGGGTTGTGGGCAGCGTTATCCCTCGATCAGCGCCTGGAGAACTTCTCCTGGAAGGGGGACCATTCTGGACCTGGCCGATGCTCGCAGGGGATCCATGCCACCCCGGATTCCACTCCTCGGCTCCGAGATCTCAGCATCCACTTCCATCCTCTCCATTCGAATGCCGAGGGTGCGCTCCAATTCAAACAACTCCGAACGCTGCTCCCGAACGAAGAGGGTCGAAGCAAGGCCCTGTTTGCCCGCACGCCCAGTGCGCCCGACCCGGTGTATGAAGTTTTCGGCCCATTCCGGAAGGTCATAATTGATGACATGAGCGATATCCTGAACGTGGATTCCACGCGAAGCCAGGTCGGTCGCGACCAGGACGCGGTAACGCCCCCGCTGAAACCCCTCGAGGGCCGCCGTACGCTGCGATTGGGAGCGGTCGCCGTGGATCATGGCCGCGTTGATGCCCTCGCGATTCAGGCTTTTGGCAATTCGCTCCGTGCCGCGCTTGGTGCGCGAGAAGACGAGGCACCGGCCGCTCTCCTGGGTGAGCAGGTGGTGCAGCATTCCCTGCTTGCCGTCCAGGGGCACCTCAATCGCCTGAAGCCGCACGTTCTCCGAAGGCTTCAGGGTGGATCCGAACGCCAGACGCGCCGGGTTCCGGGTGTAGTCTTTCACGAGGTCGGGCATATCGCCTTCCATGGTTGCGGAAAAACACATCGTCTGCCGTTCTTTGGGCAGGACCGCCGCGATCCTGCGAACCGCGGGAAGAAATCCCATGTCCAGCATACGATCCGCCTCATCCAGGACGAGGATTTGCAGTTCGCGAAACTGGATGAGTTTGCGGTCAAGAAGGTCTTCCAGCCGCCCCGGGGTAGCCACGACCATCCCGACTCCCTTGCGGATCGTGTTGAGTTGTTCGATCTCGGATAGGCCGCCGACGACCAGTGCTGCCGGCGGGAGTTGTTTACCCCGTAAGGCGTGGTACTGATCCACGACCTGCATGGCGAGTTCGCGCGTGGGGACAAGCACCAGCGCCACGATTCCCGGCTTGCTTCGCCGGAGGAGTTTTTCGGCCACCGGAACCAGGAACGCCAGGGTCTTGCCAGTCCCGGTGGGCGCGGTCGCGATCACATCGCTGCCTTCAAGGGCTTGCGGGATCACCGCCGCTTGAACCGGGGTGGGCGTCGAGAAATGAGCGGACGACAGCCGCTCCTTGACATAAGAAGAAATCGGAAGTTCTGAAAAATTCTGCATTTTGCTTTCTTGCTGGGGCCCTCGCAGCACGCATATGTGTTCACAGGCGGGCATGACGACAAGCGTTGCCAGTCTTTTTTTAGATTACGCTGAAGACGTACGGAGGAGACTGAGGGCGGGTGTTCTCAGATCACAAACGGAACCAGAAGAACCGCACGACACAACCGCGGTATTAAGCGCAAAAGCAGTATATCACAAGTGGTAGAAAAGTGCTCGTGGAAAGAATAGGTGCCCAGGGAGAGAGGTTATAGGTAATAGGTCATAGGCTTTAGGGAATAGGTTTTAGTGGGTTGGGAAAAGCAGTTCAAGGTTCAAAACCTTCTTCAATGCCAAGCTTTGGTAGCCCCGCCGGCGCTCTTTGCCGGCGGGGGCTGGTGCTATCGGGCCGCCCGGAAACTTCGTTCTCTGCATCCTGCGCGCAAACGCCCCCGCCACATACCCCGTGGCGGGGCTACCAAACCGTTCCTCGATGCTCTGGTAGCCCCACCTGCGTTTTTTGCCGGCGGGGGCTGGTGCCAGCAGGCTGCCCAGAAACCTCGTTCTTTGCACCCTGCTCACAAACGCCCCCGCCACACACCCCGTGGCGGGGCTACCAAACCGTTCCCCCATGCTTTGGTAGCCCCGCCGGCGCTCTTTGCCGGCGGGGGCTGGTGCCAGCAGGCCGCCCAGAAACCTCGTTCTCTGCATCCGGCTCGCAAATGCCCCCGCCACACACCCCGTGGCGGGGCTACCAAACCGTTCCTCGATGCTCTGGTAGCCCCGCCGGCGCGGGGGGAGCTAATTTCCACTTGACACACTATGTCGTGTCTCGCTATAGTGCGTGGCGATATAATCATTCATCGGCACTGATATAAGGAACTTCATGGATCCACATGAAGAGATGGCTGAGCCGCCTCGACCGCTGGCTTCTCCCCCGCTTCAGGCGGGGTTGTCGCCGACTGGCAAAGAGAGGCATGGCGAAGTCATCTTGATGGAAGTCAGAGGAGTCGAGGCCCATCAATGAACGCGAAATCGAGATGTTGAAGACCCTGAAGGCCCAGCCGTACCCGGGTCTTCAACAGACGGTTAACCCCGCCGGTTTCGACCGGCTCATCCCCGTGAAAGAAGGACAACCACGATGAAAAGAAGAGAATTGCTTAAAAGAGCAGCGGCATTAGGTTTCATGGCTTCAATTCCCCAGACAGCTTTTGGCGCGCTTTCCGAGGGGTCTGGTCCTGTGGAAACGCCGGGTAATCCGGATGTGGGCACACCCACCGCGCGACCCAATCCGCTCAAGCCTCCAGCCAAGGGCGGTATCCCGGTGGCCTTTCTCGTTTCAGAGGGCGCCGTGGTCATCGACTTCTGCGGGCCGTGGGAAGTCTTCCAGGATGCCATGCTCCCCGGACCGGCGATGGCCATGCCGTTCGAACTCTACACCGTTGCCGAAACGACGAAGCCTATCCACGCCAGCGGCGGGATGCAAATCGTCCCTGACTACACCTTTGAAACCGCCCCCGCTCCCAAGGTGCTTGTCATCCCTGCTCAAAGCGGGAAAGGCGAAGCCATGATGGAGTGGATTCGGAAGGTGACAAAAACCACCGACGTCACCATGTCGGTGTGCACCGGTGCGATTCAACTGGCCGCCACCGGCCTGTTGTCGGGCAAGTCCGCAACCACCCATCACGCTTCGTACAAAGTATTCGCAATGGATTTTCCGGATATCCACCTCAAGCGTGGAGCCCGGTTCGTTGAAGACGGCAATCTCGCCACTGCGGGTGGATTGTCCTCCGGCATTGATCTTGCCCTCCGCGTGGTTGAGCGCTATTTCGGCCGCGAGGTGGCCCAGGCCACGGCCTACCAGATGGAATACCAGGGCCAAGGTTGGTTGAACCCGGATTCGAACGAGGTTTATGCTAAGGCACTCATCTCAACGGACGAGCATCCTCTGTGTCCCGTGTGCGGGATGGATGTGGATCCGGGGTCTGCTTTGAAGTCTGTGTACAAAGAGAAGAATTATTACTTTTGTATGCCCGCACACAAGGCACGATTCGATGCGGCGCCGGAAAAGTGGATCTGAAACAAGCGAAATCTGCCATGCCTTGGTCGCCTCGCCGGCGTTTTTTGCCGGCGGGGGCTCTTCTTCACCCGTGTGCCAGTGAACCTGGTTCTCTGCATCCCGCCCGCAAAAGCCCCCCCGCATGAAACCGCGGGGAGGCTACCAAACCTTTCTCCATCGCCTTGCTTTGGTAGCCTCGCCGGCGCTCTTTGCCGGCGGGGGCTCTTCTTCACCCGTGTGCCATTGAACCTAGTTCTCTGCATCCCGCCCGCAAAAGCCCCCCCCCGCATGAAACCGCGGGGAGGCTACCAAACCTTTCTCCATCGCCATGCCTTGGTCGCCCCCCCGGCGTTTTTTGCCGGCGGGGGCTCTTCTTCACCCGTGTGCCAGTGAACCTGGTTCTCTGCATCCTGTTCGCAAATGCCCCCCCGCATGAAACCGCGGGGAGGCTACCAAACCTCTCCCCGCCGCCATGCCTTGGTCGCCTCGCCGGCGCTCTTTGCCGGCGGGGGCTCTTCTTTACCCGTGTGCCAGTGAACCTGGTTCTCTGCATCCTGTTCGCAAATGCCCCCCCCGCATGAAACCGCGGGGAGGCTACCAAACCTTTCCCCATCGCCATGCTTTGGTAGCCTCGCCGGCGCTCTTTGCCGGCGGGGGCTCTTCTTCACCCGTGTGCAGTGAACCTGGTTCTCTGCATCCCGCCCGCAAAAGCCCCCCCCGCATGAAACCGCGGGGAGGCTACCAAACCTTTCCCCATCGCCATGCCTTGGTAGCCTCGCCGGCGCTCTTTGCCGGCGGGGGCTCTTCTTTACCCGTGTGCCAGTGAACCTGGTTCTCTGCATCCCGTTCGCAAATGCCCCCCCCGCATGAAACCGCGGGGAGGCTACCAAACCTTTCCCCATCGCGACAAAATCTCCACATCCCGTCATGCGGGACGGGGCGATCAAACCAACTCAGCCGCGATAGTCATCTGACAAATTCACATAATCGATCTGAATGGGACAGGCTGTTACGACCGAGCGATCCAACGAGAAATTGTTGTAGCTCGACCAGTGCCACAATTCGGGGGATGCTACCAATCCTTTTCGAACCGGATTGTGGTGCATGTACTCCAACCGTTCATTGAACTCGCGTTTGTTCCTCACAAATCGGTCCCAGAATCGATGTTGCCAGAAATGACCTTCCATTCCTCGATATTCACCTATTCTGCTGGAGGATTCTGATTTCACCCGGTCCAAAACCTGCGAAATGGTGAGCGGAGCGCGCGGCCAGATCAGGGCGTGCCAATGATCCGGCATAAAAACATATCCGCACAATGCAAATCCCAACTCTCGACGAGTCTCTTCGAACACCTCAATGAGAATCCCAAATTCGGAGGGACCCATGAAACGGTGATGTCGAAGGAGGTTGGATGTGATGAAGAAGATACGATCTGTCAAACGCAAACGCCTAAGATTCGTCATGAAGAGGCCTCTGCGGGGGTAGGGTTAAAGGATTGGGGGTCAGCGCGGGAATTGTGACAGAATTCGCCTGCTCATTGCAATGCTTTGGTCGCCTCGCCGGCGCTCTTTGCCGGCGGGGGCTCTTCCCCTCAACCCGGGCACAACCGCTGATTCTGTGCATTCCGTTCGCAAATGCCCCCCCCGCATGAAACCGCGGGGAGGCTACCAAACCTTTCCACACCGAAAATGTTTTCCATCCTGGACGTGTCTATGCGATTATGAAATCTGTCGCCATTGTTGATGTGTGTTCACGCTAAAAGCGCGGACAACCCGATCCATCATCACACTCTCCGATCGACCGGAACGGGCGGCGCCCCACGGAATGATGCGGTCTCGCTACAATCTTCTCGCGGTCGTACTTACCCTGGCAGCCGTCTCAACGACGATGGCCGGAGAGACGGCCGGGTTCAAGAGTGTGGTGTGGAAGCCGGCACGACTGCAAAGCGGCTCGGCCTGTTTGTTTACGGTCGAACTCGCCGGCGAGGCGTCGGCGCTTCACGCCAAGTGGATGGACCGTGACGTTGAATTCTTCCAGCGGGGCGGGCGCCGCACGTGGCAGGGGCTGGCCGGGGTCGACGTTGAAGCCAAACCGGGCGAGTACGATCTCACCCTGGAAGCCACCCTGCCCGATGGCGGGGTGCTCCGCTCAGTTCATTCCATACGGGTTTTGCCCTCCCCTTACAGGACGGTCAGGCTCCGCGTGCCGGAGAAGTTCGTGCAGCCGGATCCCGAGACGCTGCGGCGGATCGAGGCCGACCGGGAAATCAAAAAGCAGGCATTCGCTCACACCACACTGGCGCCGGAATGGTCGGGCAGCTTTGTGGCCCCGCTGAAGTCCACCTTGTCCGAAGGGTTTGGAACACGCCGGACGTTCAACGGCCAGCTGGCCAGCATTCATCGCGGGCTGGACTATCGTGCCAGAAAGGGTACGCCCGTTCACGCGGCGAATTCGGGCGAGGTGGTGCTGGCGCGCGAGCTGTTCTACGAAGGCAACTGCGTGGTCATCGATCACGGCCAGCACGTCATGACGCTCTATATGCACCTGTCCAAGATTGAAGTGGGCGAGGGAGAAGGCGTGAAGAAGGGTCAGCAAATCGGTCTGAGCGGCGCGACCGGACGCGTCACCGGCCCGCACCTTCATCTGGCAGTGCGATGGGAGGGTGCGTACCTCAATCCCGCCAGCCTGTTGCGGTTAACATTGCCGGAGCTGAAATAAAACCAGTCCAAAGTCCAAAGTCCAAAGTCCAAAGTTCAAAGTCCAAAGTTCAAAGTCCAAAGTTCAAAGTCCAAAGTTCAAGGTTCAAGGTTCAAGGTTCAAAGTTCAAAGTCCAAAGTCCAAAGTTCAAAGTTCAAGGTTCAAAGTCCAAAGTTCAAAGTCCAAAGTTCAAAGTCCAAAGTTCAAAGTTCAAAGTCCAAAGTCCAAAGTCCAAAGTTCAAAGTTCAAAGTTCAAAGTTCAAAGTTCAAAGTTCAAAGTTCAAAGTCCAAAGTTCAAGGTTCCAAGTTCAAGGTCCACAATTCTACCCTTTTCAGGTCTGACTTCCGGTCTCTTGCTTCCGGCTTCTGGCTTCTGGCTTCTGGCTTCTTGCTTCCGGCTTCTTGCTTCCGGCTTCTGGCTTCTGGCTTCTGGCTTCTGGCTTCTGGCTTCTGGCTTCTGGCTTCCAGCTTCCGGCTTCCGGCTTCCGGCTTCCGGCTTCCGGCTTCTGGCTTCTGGCTTCTGGCTTCTGGCTTCTGGCTTCCGGCTTCCAGCTTCCAGCTTCCAGCTTCCAGCTTCCAGCTTCTGGCTTCCAGCTTCCAGCTTCCGGCTTCCGGCTTCCGGCTTCTGGCTTCCGGCTTCCGGCTTCCGGCTTCTGGCTTCCGGCTTCTGGCTTCCAGCTTCCAGCTTCCGGCTTCCGGCTTCCGGCTTCCGGCTTCCGGCTTCCGGCTTCTGGCTTCCGGCTTCCAGCTTCCAGCTTCCGGCTTCTGGCTTCCGGCTTCCGGTTATTCCCTCTGGCAACTGGCAACCGAGAACTGACAACTGCTTTTACGTCTACTCACAAAAGACCCGCACCTTGATGTCCTTGTCATCGACATCGATGGTGAGGTCGTTGAGGTGGTCGATCAGTTCCTCGAGATTCTCGGGCTTGATCTGGGTCAAATCAAAGTTCATGCCATGCCCGTGCAGGGCCTCGTTGACGTGGATCCGGGCCTGGTCCGGGATCAGGCTTCCCAGTTTCACTCCCGCCCGGAGCAACTGGACGGGCACGCGGATGTTCACCTTGGGACCTCGGGCGCCGCCCTGGCCTTCTTTTTCCGGCTCCACCACAACACGGAGGTACTTGGGTTTCGCCTTCGGGTTGGTGTCGAAACCGATGGGCGGTGGAGAGACGGGCGGCTCTTTTTCCAGGGCTGCAATCAGCCGTTCCGCCTCATCGGCGGTGATCTGGCCCGCGGAAAGCATTTGCAGGATCTTCAAGCGGTTTTCATTCATGATGTCCTCCTAAGAAATGTCGATTAAAACGGAGTGTTCGCCCTCTCCGACCTCGACGTGCGTTCCCTTCAAGGCAGCGAGGATCCGCACGAAGGCCGTGAGTGGCCGGAAAGGATTCACCCACTGAACCAGGCAGGCGATCAGAATCACCGGTAAGAGCAGGAGCGCGACCGGCAAAAGCAGAAGCCACACCAGCAGCAGCGGGATCCGGAGACGGAAGACGCTGCCGCGTTCATGGCGAATGTCGATGGTGGCGATTTGGAAGATCATTTCACCTCCTCTAACTTCCGGATGGCATCCTGTGCGGTGATCTCGCCGCGCTGCAGTCGATCCAAAACCTCAGCCCGCGACGGGGTGGGATTGGTGTCGACGAAATGAAGCTTCTCTGCGATCCGGTTGAGCCGGGACTTAATGGTGGGGTAACTGACCCCGAAAATACGCTCCATCTCCTTGATGGATCCATGACAGCGGACGAAGGCGGTGATGAAGACCTGGTCTTCCAGATTCAACCGTGCCATTTCGGGGAGCTCAAAACACCCCTCGATGACAATGTCTTTCTCTGTCATGCGGACCCGCTCGACGACAATCGGCCCACCTTGCGTCAAGCGCGTCAGTTCCTGCCAATCCTTACATCCATTATTCTCGATCGCCATAAACTTAACAACCAACCTTCTATTTATTTAATATAGTTAATTTATAAATCATTTTTATTAATATTGTCAATATAAAATTTAAATATTATTAATAAAATTAATTATGTTATTGTTTTTTGGATGTTTAAGCCGGCCAAACCCTTCCTCACCGCCATACTCTGGTGGCCCCGCCGGCGCTCTCTGTCGGCGGGGGCTTGTGCCCTCCACGCGCTAAGGAACATGGTTTTTGCATCTCGCGCGCAAAAGCCCCCCCCGCAAAAATCGCGGGGAGGCTACCAAACCCTTCCTCACCTCGATGCTTTGGTCGCCCCGCGGTCAAAGAACGCACCCGCACATTTAGTGCACATGCTAGAATGTTCGGATGCCACCAAGAACTCGATATCCATTTCTGATTGTTGTTGTGATCCTGTTGTCGTTCCTGTGTGCGGCTCATGCTGTCGGGGCCGCTCCGCAGGAGCAGGCAAAACCGGCGCGGTTCACCGTGCACCCCATTGGTGATGGGGTATATGCGGTGATTGCCGCCCGCGACGGAAACACCGGATTTGTTGTGGGGGATGATGGCGTCGCGGTGATTGACACCCTGACGACCACGGACGCGGCGCGAGAACTGCTGGCAGAGATCCGGAAGGTCACGAAGCTGCCGGTGCGGTTTGTCGTGAACACGCACTATCATCTCGACCACACCGGCGGGAACGCGGTCTTTGCGGCGGAGGGCGCAGTGATCGTGGCGCACCGCAACGTACGGACCTGGGCGCGAACCGAGAACTTGAAGTTTTTCGGGCCGAACCCGAAACCGGAGCAGAAGGCGATGGTCGAAGCAATTGCGCTGCCGACCATTGTTTACGACGATGGCATTGAACTGTTTCTCGGCTCCAGGCGACTGGTGGTTCGCTATTTTCCGGGGCACACCGGAGGGGATTCCATCGTCGTCGTGCCGAAGGACCCTTCGCATGGAGGAATGGTGTTTTGTGGCGACCTGTTGTGGAAGACACATCTCCCGAATCTGATCGATGCCTCCACCGGGTTGTGGATAGAGACGCTTGCCCGCCTTACCAAGGATTATGAAGGATCAACCTTCGTACCGGGGCATGGAGAGGTGGCAGAGACGGCCGATGTGGGCGTGTTCCGCACTTACTTGATGACGTTGCGAGACTCCGTCGCGAAGGCCCAAGCCGCAGGCAAGTCGGGGGATGGGCTGGTCGATGCCGTGTTGCCGGGATTGAAAGAGAAGTATGGGGAGTGGGGTTTCTTCACGAACTTTTCGAAGACAAACATTCTCCAGACCGGCGAAGAGCTCACCGGCAAGAAGCGGTTGCCCGGAACGACACGAGGCAACGCCCCGTGACGGAATGGCAAGAGGTCAACGGATGAGGATCGATGGAACTCGTTCGAAGGCCCTCTCACCTTGTTCAAATACCTGTCTTCAAGAAACCCTTAATGCCTCTTGCCGCTTGGCGGATTCTTTCTTCATTCTCCACCAGGGCGAACCGAACGTGTCCGTCGCCGCTCTCCCCGAAACCGATGCCCGGTGAGACGGCGACCTGGGCCCGCTCGAGCAGCACCTTCGCAAATTCCAGGGAGCCCAGCGCCTTGAACGGTTCGGGGATGGCCGCCCACAGAAACATGGAACCGGCCGGCCTCTCCACCGGCCATCCTGCCTCGTTCAGCAGTTTCACCAGCACGTCGCGCCGCCGGCGATACTCTTCGCGGATGAGTTCCACATGCCCTTCGCACTTCCGCAACGCCACGGTCGCAGCGATCTGGATGGGCTGAAAGATGCCGTAATCCATGTAGCTTTTCAGGCGCGCCAGCGCCCCGACCATTTCCGGATTCCCCACACAGAAACCGACTCGCCAGCCTGCCATGCTGTAGCTTTTCGAAAGTGAATAAATTTCGACGGCCACCTCGCGGCTTCGCTCCACTTGCAGGATACTGGGGGGCCGGGGATTCTCGAAGCACAGGTCGGCGTAAGCAAAATCGTGGATGATCGAAAACCCGTGCTCAAGCGCGAGGCCCACCACCTCTTCAAAAAACGGCTTGTCCACGCAGACCCCGGTCGGATTGTGAGGGAAAGAGAGAAGCACAAGCCGGGGAGGATCCACCTTCACGGCCGCGCGCAGCTTCTCCAACAACTGGTCCGCCGACGTCCACGGCACCCGCTCCAGCCGGCCTCCTGCAATGACCACCGAAAACGCATGAATGGGATAACAGGGCTCCGGTACCAGGGCCCGGTCGTTGGGAGCAAGCAGTGTCAGGACCAGGTGCGAGATGCCTTCCTTGGCGCCGATGGTAGCCACCACTTCCCGTTCCGGATCGAGCTTGACTCCCCACATTCGCTCGTATCGCTCCGCAAGCGCCAACCTCAAGCCGGCAATGCCCCGCGAAACCGAATAGCGGTGATTCCGGGGGTTGCGGACCGCTTCAACGAGTTTTTCCACAATCGGCTCGGGCGTCGCCAGGTCGGGGTTCCCCATTCCCAGATCCACAATGTCAACGCCCCGGGACCGCGCGTCGGCTTTCAGGCGGTTGATCTGCTCGAACACGTAGGGTGGAAGCTTGCTGCTCAGATAATATGACATGGTGATGTGTCCTCCTTGTGACGAGCAGTCACGAGAATGGCGCGGCTCTCCCGTTTCTTACTTGATGGTCACCTGTAGATCATCGAAATAGATGACTGAATCGGCATGACGACGTTTGCCTCGCCCTGACCAGTCCGCCTGAGTCTCTTGAGATCAAGACGGGCCGTTGCCCAAATCAATTAGCGCGGTCACCCCCGACGGATCGGGGCGGCCTACGACGCAGAATTATGCGGTCATGTTGTAGGTCCTCCCACAGGTGCGGGATCGACGGGCGCTTTCGGATTTGACCAACAGCCCGAAGAGTTTAAACCCTGCCGGATGCGCCGCGGAATACCTAATTTCATAGAAAGGCCATTATGTAAATGAAGGGGAATCTCGGGCAAGGGTCTCGAGCCAGGGGGAAAAGATCATCCGTCTTCCGAATGCGAGAATCCCAGGGGCTGGCAGAGACCTTGAGGAAGAAATAGTGCAGCCAGACTCTCCATCGAATGGGAAATGCAGCCTCTCACCGGTAAATCATGGAAATCCTGTTCAATTCAGGGGTGGGGTGATTTCAATATTGCATCCGCGACTGTAATCAATGCGATGAGTCTCAGGTTCTTATCTTTGATCCCTTCTGCTCGAGTTTTGGCCTCTTCGATGTCCAATTTTACAAGTGTGTAGATTAATTGTTGGTAGAGCGACCGGGAGTGCAAAAACTCTGGCTGAGCGCGACCTTCGTCAGAGGAGGGTAAAGAGTGATGGCTTTCCTCTTCGAAGAGTTTGTCCGCAATGGCGAAAGCCGCATTCAGGAGATTCTTGGCCCGCTCTCGATCAAATTTCAAATAAAGGTTGGCCATGTTGCGGTAGACCACGCCACGCGAGAAAGGATCAATAAGTTTCTCTGCCGCGGAAGAGGCCTCGGAAAGGAAGCTCTTGGCTTGCTGGGGGGCGGAGTCGTACAGAGAGGAAGCCTTTCGCACCAAATTCATGGCGGCCATAGCCGGGTCAACCGGGGCGGCTGCGGGTGGAGCGGTAAGAAGATCCAACGGTTCCCACGAAATAATGCCCCCGTATTGTGCGAATCTCGTCTCGAGAGCCCTTGCGCGGTCCGGGTCCAATCGACGCTCCATCTCGACGAGCTTCTTGGTTGCATGCTGCCAGGTCCCGCTGTAAATGGTGCGCTTCTTCCCGTCATCGAGGATTGTTAAGTTTTCTTCGGGAAGTGGTTCTCGCTCCAGATCATCGATGACTCTCACGATCAGTCCCACGGCTTGCTCCGTCAAAGTGGGGCTCAGATCCCAAAGCTGGTCTGCCATTTGGACGAAGGCGTCGATCTGGAGCATGTCGTGCGTGGAATTCTCGAAGCCACGGATGGCATCGATATAGAGTTTCTCGGCAAGAGCGGGGCGCTGGGTTTTGAGCAAGATCGTCAATCGTGCGACAAACGGAAAGTCAAGGTTCCCTTTTCTTGCCTCTTCTGAAGCGATTTCATAGGCCCGGTCGGGGTTCTTTCCGGCCAGGCGGGTTAAAACAGTGCCCAGGACGTTTCGGGGGCGATAGGTCAGCAGTCGAAGGGATGGATCGTTCCATGCGTATGCGCGGTCAATCTTCAACGCCAGATCGGCGCCCTTCTCCACGTTGAGCCCGGAGATGCCCAACACGATGTTACCCTGGGCCAGCAGTCTGATTTTGCGCGACTCCGGTGTTTGAAGTTCTAGAGTGGCGTCGAACGCTTGCTCATAAACCTTCACGGCGCGCTCAGGGTTGAGCTTCTGCATCGACTCCGCGACAAATATAAGTGCCTCCAGTTTCCACCGAGACTCCGAGGTGAGTGCTTCCTCGTAACAACGATTTAACAGGTCGTCTGCCACTGTTGTTCTCGCATCAAGTGGCTTCACCGCCTGCGACTTCTCCCGGTCCGGGGTTTCCGTCCCGGTAGGGCGAGGCGGTGCCGCTTGTTGTTCCAACAGCATCCGAATCGGTTCGATGGGTCTTCTGCCTTGATCCTCAACCACAAAAGGAAGTGCAATCTGCGGCAAGAGGAGAGCATGAAGACCTGGCCAAACACACAAAATAAAGATGGCAAGTTTCTTTCGTGCTGCTGGATTTCCAAGCATTCTGGGTGGCATGGGACGCCTCCATGGGAAACTTCCATTAAACAGTTGGACGCGGTGGGAGCTGCGGGAGTTGCCAACTCGGCCGGAATCAATATTTGAAATTTGAGCCTCTGACTCCCGCATGCATGCCGGAGGAATTTTGTTTCTGGATTGTGAACAGAGTTTGAGGGTGCCTACTGGAGAGCGGCCATGATCCGCTGGCTGACCTCGTCGGGCGGGCCGTTTCCATCGACGCGGCGGAGCAACCCCTTTTGCTGATAGAACGGAATCATCAATGCCGTCACGGAATAGTATTTGGCGAGCCGTGCGCTAACGGCCTCGGCGGTGTCATCGGCGCGCTCGACCACACGGGGGGCGACATCGGGAGGCGGAGGATTGAAGGTGACATGGTAAATGGTTCCGGTCACCGGGTCCATGCGCCGACCGGTGATGCGCTCAAGGATGAGTTCGTCACTGACCTCAATGACCAGCACGATGTCGAGCGAGAGGTGGTGCTTTTCGAGTTCGGCATCGAGGCCTTCCGCCTGCGGCCGGGTGCGTGGAAAGCCGTCGAGGATGAAACCGTTGCGGCAGTCGGGCTTGGATAAACGCCCGATGGCCATCGGGATCACCAGATCATCGGGTACGAGCTGTCCCGCCTCCATGAAGGCGGCGGCCTTCTCGCCCAGCGGTGTATGCCCTTCCACCGCGTCGCGCAGCATCTCACCGGTTGAAATGTGGGCAATTCGATAGCGTTCGACCAGCCGGGCCGCTTGCGTTCCCTTTCCGGCGCCGGGCGGACCCATCAGGACCATTCGCATGGAGTGCTTTCCTCGGGGTCAGACCGCTAGGCGACTCACCTTGTCGTCCGGGTCAGTGTCTCGGGAAAATAAGCATTCGCTTCGTACTGCATCAACATCCTCTGGGTATTGAAGAAGCTCCCATTCACGGCGATGGCCGATCGCATGACCTCGGCATAGGCATCACGCTGCTGATAAAAGAGCGGGATGATTTTTTCCTCGAGCTTCTGATAAAGGGACTCGGTCTCCGTCCGAGTGTCCTCTCTCCCCATCGGGTCTCGATGCCCGATCGCCCAGCCGGTCACATCTTCAAAGCAGCCTTCAATCCACCAGCCGTCAAGCACGCTCAGGCTGGGAACCCCGTTGAGAGCCGCCTTCATTCCACTCGTTCCGGATGCTTCCTGCGGCCGCTGGGGCGTATTCAACCAGAGGTCAACCCCGGAGATCATGAATCGAGCCAAAGCCATGTCGTAATTCTCCAAATAGACGACGCGGATGTTGTGATCCACCTGGACCGCCGCCTCATAGACCCGCCGGATCAGGGCCTTGCCTTCGGGATCATTGGGATGGGCCTTCCCTCCGAAGATGATTTGGAACGGACCTGCTTTTTTCGCGATCGCGCTCAACCGCTGGGGGTCTGAAAAGAGAAGGTCGGCGCGCTTGTATGCGGCCGCGCGGCGTGCGAATCCAAAAGTCAGAACCGACGCCTCCAGCGACACGCCGGTCCGCTGTTTTAGCTCCTGGAACAATGCGGCCTTGGCGCGTGTGTGCGCCTCGAGAAGCTCTTCCAGCGGAATCCCGACGGCATAGCGAAGATAAGCATTATCGCGGCGCCATTCCGGAATGTGGCGATCGTACAGATCTTGCAACGAAGGCGATGTCCATGTGACGGCATGCACTCCATTGGTGATAGCGTGAATGGGGTAACGGGGAAACATGCCATGAGAGACCTCCCCATGACGCATCGCCACTCCGTTGATGTAATGGGAGAACCTCAAGGCGAGGGAGGTCATGTTCAACACGTCCTCACGGGAACATCCCGCCTGTTCAAGGAGCGTGGCCCGGGGCTCACCGAGGACTCGTCTCACCAGATCCAGAGGGAACCTGTCAAAGCCGGCAGGAACCGGCGTATGCGTTGTGAAAATGCACTGCCGCCGGACCGCCTCAATGTCCTTGTCCGAGGGCGATGAGGCGTTGTGACGTCGGAGTTGTTCTTCGAGAAGGGCCAGCGTGAGAAAGGAGGAGTGCCCCTCGTTCATGTGATAGTTCTCCAGGCGGGCCAGGCCGAGGCTTTGCAGCAGGCTGATCCCGCCAATTCCCAGCAGGGCTTCCTGACAGATCCGATAACGGGTGTCCCCGCCGTAAAGCGTGTCGGTCAGGGTTCGATCCCAAGCGTCATTCTCCGGAAGATCGGCGTCCAGCAGATAGACGGGAACCGTGTGCCCGGACATCCCGACGAGGTCGAAGCGCCACGCCTGAAGCTGCACGGCGCGACCTTCAAGGACCACCAGGGCGGATCCTTTGACGGGTTGGAGCCGGGTCTTGGGGTCCCATGAATCCGGTTCTTCGGTCTGATTTCCCTGAGCATCCAGCCGTTGCCGGAAATAACCTTTCCGGTGGACCAGGGTGACCGCCACCATCGGCAGTTCGAGGTCCGCGGCGGAGCGAAGCATGTCGCCGGCAAGGATGCCGAGCCCCCCGCTGTAGGTAGGGATGGTGGGATCGAGCGCAATCTCCATCGAGAAGTACGCTACCTTCGCCAGGGATTGAATGGAGGTCATCAATTTAATCTCCAGTCTGTCACTCCGTGGAATCGCTACCTCGGGCAGGGTCCCGCGCGTGTGCGTTCGAGACCGCCGCTGAGGATTTACGCAGAAGCGGGCCCGCTATGCTTTGGCTCCTCGTCCGGGTTGACCTTCCTGCTTTCCCCAGCCGGAATATGCCACAAAGGATTTGGTAAGCCCAAGGAACCGTTCCTCGAAAATTTCCGCTTCAGGAAACATCTGTTCCAGGTCCCGCCGGGTCAGCAAGCGGATCGTTTGGACGGCGAGTTTTGCGCTCGGATAATCCGGGACTCTGGCAATCCAACCCAGATTGAACTTTTGCAGAAGTTTCGCCCGGAATGAAACCGGCAAAAACTGAAAAAACGGGAACATGAAGTGCGGTTCGAGGGGAAAGCCACGGTTCGGAGTTTGCACAAAGTAGGACTTTCCCACCCGCCGGATTTCCCCGGCCATCTTTCGCTGATCGTCGATACTCCCCACATGTTCGATGACCGAGTTCGAAAAGACCACGTCGAACTCATGGTCGGCAAAGCGCGACAAGTTCCGCGCATCGCCCACGGCACTTTGCATATGCGGACGAGACACCCCGGCCGGGAAGGTGTTGAGCAACGTGATCTGGACCTGCTCGCTGGCCTCAAATTTCATCATGTCCCAGAACTGCTCCGTTCCTCCCACGTCCAGGATTCGGATGGGCGGGTCCAGCCGCTCGATCAAATCCCGAAAGAGGACAAATCGTTTTCTCCTCAACGCAGTCGCCACCGACCGGTCGACCGTGTTGTCCATCGATTCCCTGATCGGGTTCTTCATCGCGTTTGGACAGGAAGAGAGGTTGAACTTGAGTAAAGGGGTGGAACCCTGGATGAAACGATCAACCAATGGAGGGACCTTGATTCTTAAGGTGAAGCCTAACTCCTGGCAGCACCCTACTGCCAGTGGGCACCATCGCGAGGCCTGCTTCGATCTCAAATGTGAAATTTCAGATTATGCCTGATGATCCGCAAAGTTTCCTGAGCGCGGTGCAACAGCCCGCTCAGACCGCCCGTGTCCGGATGTTGATTTCAGAAGTAAGTGTGCGGTGGACCGGGCATTTGTCTGCAATCTCCATCAGGCGCGAACGCTGCTCCGTCGTCAAAGATCCTGTGAACTGAATATCGCGCTCGATCCGGTCGAGCATCCCCTCCCGGGTTTCACACTCGGCGCAGTCTGTGGCGTGGATCTTGGAATGTCGAAGGGATACGGTCACCCGCTCCAACGGCCAGCCTTTGCGCCTGGCATACATGGCAACCGTCATCGATGTGCACGCGCCTAGCGCAGCCAGCAGAAGTTCGTAAGGGGATGGCCCCGCGTCCGTACCTCCCACTGCCGGCATTTCATCGGCTGTCAGCCGGTGTGCGCCGGCATGAATCTCCTGCGCGAATCCCGTGGCACTGCCCGTGACGACCACGGCGGGTTCGTGAACATTCTCAGGCGGGGTGGTCGATGACGGATGTGGTTCGGTCATTTAATTCTCCTTGTAGTTTTCTTCACCCCTCCAACAGAGAGGGCACCTAATGGGTCAGGAGTTTTCTCCGCAAGTCGGTTGTGATGGAAAGAAGGATGCACAATCCTGTTCCACCATGGAAGGGTTCGGACCTAATGCGACGGACGACTGTCCTCGTTCTGTCGGGCATAGCCGTTCGACCAACGTGACTGTCCCTCTAGGCCCGGCGGGCCACCAGATTGTAGCCCCATCTGAGCCCCGTGCTTTTTACGGGGCGAGGGTGGGGTGTAAAGGTCCGCCAAAAATCATCCCAGAGGGCCGGAGGGCCGACAGAAAAATGGATTGGCATCCTTCCATTTTTAATTGGTTCAATTAATCCGTATGAGGCCGGACATCTCCACAAATCCGGATGATTCAGTGTACCTCTCACTCACATGATGGCCCAACCTCCACTTTGGAAAATGGGACGACGCGACCAATCAGGCGGAGGCGATCCTTTCGCCCCGCGAGCGGGGCTCTCACAAATTCTCACATCGCTGCCCCCACCCTCGCTCCGTCCCGCAAAGAACACGGGACGGAGCTCAGATGGGGCTACAATCTGTTGGCCCTCCGGGCCTATTTTGAGCCTTTTTTCCATCCTCCGCTTAACCGGTCATGCCCTCGCAGACTGTTGCCCCCTTTCGGGGCTTTCCGTGGAATTAAACAATTGCAGTCGCTCCCGAACGACTTTCTTTACGGCCTCAAGCGCCGCCGGGAGGATCTTGTAGGGAACGACCTCTTGAGGCGCTTTGGCAAGGGCGGTCTCCAACCCCTGCCGCCAGGCCACACGCAATTCCGTATTGATATGAACAATGGTCATCCCAGCCCGGATCGCTTTCTTCAAATCTTCGTCATGAGTCCCCGAAGCGCCATGGAGCGTCATAAAGATTCCCGTGGGGTTCTTGGTTTCACAGGGGACAGCAAAAACCGGGTCTCCAGGTTTTTCACTTTTGTCACGCGACGCACATGGCGCTCTTCGCCGGTGAATTTTGCGCCCAGGAAACTGCGCACCAATTCGTGGGCGAGCTCCGCAGCGATCACCCGCGATCCCAGGACCAGGACATTCATATCGTCGTGCTCGACGCCCTGGTGAGCGGAGTAGGTGTCGTGACAGAGACCGGCGCGGATGCCCGGGATCTTGTTGGCGGCAACAGAGGCCCCCACGCCGCTTCCGCAGATGAGGATCCCCCGCTCCCCCTGGCGGTTTCGCACCGCCCGTCCCAGGGCTTCGGCAAAATCAGGATAATCATCGGGCTCGGTGCTGCTGAACGCGCCGACATCCACTACCTCGTATCCCAGTTCGTGGACGTAGGCAGCCACATTTTGTTTCAGGTCGAACCCGGCATGATCGGCGCCGACAACCAAGCGCATAGGGGCCTCCCGTCCAAAGATTAAGCAGATTCCCCAGACGACAGTGATGGTTCCGTCCCGACCCTCACTGGCGTTTTTCGGCTTCAATAAGCCGCAGCAACCTGCTCCAGGAATAAGCTAAGCCCCTATTCTACAACTCTCATCAGAATGAATCAAAACATCCCCTGCCACGATGACGCCTGTTCGGTTTTGTACATGAACTAAAGAGTGGGCCCGGGGAGAGAAGGTTCTGAAACTGTGCGAGAACCCCAGCATTGTCCTTGGTCGCCGGATCATAATGTCATTATACTTAGCTTGGTGAATCGAATGCTAGGAATCTGAACGGGACAATGGGTCATGACACAAATCAATCCAAAGAAGCGCGTCTTTTCAGGGATTCAGCCAACCGGCAAGGTCCACCTTGGAAACTATCTGGGCGCCGTCAAGCATTGGGTGGAGAATCAGTCCAAATACGACAGCATCTTCTGCATTGTTGACCTCCATGCCCTAACGATTCCGGAAACTGTAAAGCCGAACAACCTTAAGAGGAAGATTTTAGAAGTGGCCGCTCTCTTTATGGCTTGCGGGATCGATTCCCAGCAGTCGGCCATTTTCACGCAGTCTCACATCTCCGCGCACGCGGAGCTCACCTGGCTTCTCAATTGTGTCACCCCGGTTGGATGGCTCGAGCGGATGACTCAATACAAATCGAAGGCGGACCGATTGACCTCGGTCAGCACCGGTTTGTTCGATTATCCCGTCCTCCAGGCCGCCGACATCCTCCTCTACAGGGCAGACGGGGTGCCCGTGGGGGAAGATCAAAAGCAGCACGTTGAATTGGCCCGTGACATCGCACAGCGGTTCCACAGTCTATTTGGGGAGGCTTTTGTTCTACCGGAACCCATGATTCGGAGCGCAGGGGCACGCATCATGGGATTGGATGATCCCACCGTCAAGATGAGCAAGAGCCTGGGAGAGGTAAAAAAGGGGCACTCCATTGGGCTGACGGATGCCCCGGAGGCCATCCGAGAATCGATCCTGCGGGCGGTCACAGATTCAGGGAATGAGGTCCGGTACGATCATGCCTCCGCGGGCGTGAGAAATCTTCTGGAAATCTTTGAAGTCATCTCGGGAAAGACTCGAGAGGAAATCGAATCGAAGTTCCACGGGAAGGGATACAACTTCTTGAAGCGTGAAGTGGCTGACTTGGTCATAGCCACCCTTCAGCCGATTCAAGACCAGTACTTCCGGCTCATGGCGGATCCGGGACATCTCCAGCGAATACTTCGTGAGGGCGCCGACCGTGTGCGTCCGACGGCCGAAGAGACACTCCGTCATGTCAAGAGGTTAATGGGGTTGGATGCGTTGCTGCTCTGGGATCAACCGGGGTGAGAAGGTATCTGACACCGCCGCCCGTCATCGGAACAATCTTGAAATCCGATGTTCCATTAACCGGGGATTCAATCGTGTCCCAGCGCGGAGAGTTAAAATCTTGAGAACCCGATGATGCGTCAAAGGCTGAGCCAGAAATTGCCTGTATTCGATTTGAATTCTGAATCGGAAAAGGGACAGTCCCCGGGGACTGTCCCTTTGGGATGAGGTTTAAGGACGCACAGAGCTCGTCCGCTGGGGCTTAGCCTCGTTTACGGTCAAGGCGCGGCCTTCCAGGGATTGACCGTTCAATCCCGTGATAGCTCGCTGGATGTCTTCGCCTTCAGCCAGCTCGACAAAGCCGAATCCCCGCGGTGCACCCGTCATCTTGTCGCAAATCACCACCGCGGTCGAAACGCGAAACCCCGCGGTAGTTACAAAATCGTTCAGGGCACGGTCGGTTGTGCTATGGGGCAGATTACCTACAAAAAGCTTAGAAACCATTGAATCCTCCGGTTAAAGGCGGCCTGCTTGAGAGTCCACCCGAATGTACTTACATGAAAAGCGGGCCTGCGCAAAATGCGATGGCCGCTCGCTAAGCCGGGGCGCCCTAATAATGAAACTTCGGTTTGTTCAGTGCCCTGGCCTTCTCTTGCGCGGCTCGGTCGTCGGCCGCTTGTTTCTTTTGACGCTCGATTTCTCTTTGGGGAGCCTCTCGCTCATCCACCCGGATTGCTTCGGCGACTGCCGTCCGTGCCCGGGCATCCAGCTTCTTCGAAAATGCAATTACTCCAAAAGTAGGTTTGTAGGAGGAATGAAAGAGGTTGAACGAGTACTGCAGGTCTTCCCAGCGCGCAATGACCGCCTCTTTATCGTTATAGACCTCGCTGGTTGAGACAGTGATTCCCGCAGCAGGCTTCGTCGCCGGTCCGTATACCGAGGAAATGACCTCGACCATGTCATCAACGGTCATCCCTTCGGTTTTGTAAGAATCATAATCGATGACTATTCGAAAGAGCTCGCCGTTATAAAAAGTGAAGAGGACTCCATTCACCGAGTCGGCCTGCGGCGAACTGCGAGCGAAGTCACGTGGCTGCCACTCCAGTTCTTGGATGATTGCCGGACGGCTGTGAACCACTCGTACAGTCGAAGCTTCCACGCCTGCCAGTTTCGCAATCTCAGGGACAGTCATTCCAAATTGAAAATTGCGGTATCGGGAAAGATCGGGGGAGACCTTCGGGGGTGGCGAAGGGGCAACCCAGGAAAGTGATGCCCCGACAAGGCTCCGGGACTGCCACGGAAGTTCTTGAATAGCCGCCAGACGCGGGTCCATTGTCTTGACGTCGAGCGGTCTCAGTTCCTGAGCACCCATCAGGGATGCCGAAAGCAAGGCCATGGAAAATGAAATTGTCATAGAGCGAATGCTGATCATGGGGCTCCTCATTTCTTTAGCCGACTTCTTGTGTCATGAGCTCGTACCAACTTCTCTCTTACCTGAATGCTTGCGGGGGTAATGCTTTTTCAAATATTCCAGGATGTCCTGGTCCTTGATCTGCAAAGGGGTCACGGCGCGCGTTTCTTCCGTCTCCCGTCCCAGTTCCTCCACCATCCGGTCATAACAGATTCCCGGACCATCCTGGGCCTTCAAATCAGACCGGCGGAACGCCTCCAAGGGGAGGATCACGCTGAATTCGCGGCTTTTGCCCACCGCATCGATGACGTCAAAGGTGTATCGCCGGGTGCTGTCTGAAAGAACGTAATCCACGTATTGGATGTGCATTGAGCTCACTCTCTGGAAAGTAACGTCCTTCATGGAGCCAGACCATCGGTCCGCCCGCCACAGGTAGAATTCTCTTTTAGACGGGCTCGGGGATCGTCTTCTTGGCACCCGTGTTTTCCAGTACTTTGCGCACCTCTCGAGTCCGCTTCCGCTGGAGAATCCTATGCTTTCGTTCACGTCCAAACCTGGCTTTGTCACCATTTTGCTCTGACATGGTTCCTCCTCTGCTCGCTTCTAACATAAGTGTTCAGGGCTCTTGTTCGCCCGTTCCTAGAATGATTCTCTTCCCGGCTTCAGGTTCGCAATAGAGGGCATCGAGATGACGGGCTGTCTTTTCACTGCGGCCATAGACGTCAGAAACGCCGCCATAGAGATCAAAACCAGTCCAAAAAACATCCCGCGGGAAAGGGCAAAAGGCGCAACGGGATTGAAAAGCACGGCTATGGCCATGAATCCTGCGCCCCATACGTACTTGCGCGCGCGCATGGCTTGGCCGATGACCAGCAGGGCCCCCACAGAAACTACCAATTCAACCGCTATGAGCAAGCCCGCGGAGGAGCGCCATAGCAACGCTAAAAACAACGCGGCAAGGGAAACCCACTTCATGATATTCGTAAGCATTTGAGAACCTCGTTTCTTTTTGATGTTCATAGATTCTTCTTCGCTGGAGTTGGAAAAAGTGGACCCGGCCGCCCTTGCCGGAAAGAGCCACGGCCCGCCATCAAAAGGTACCGGTGAGCGCAGGGATCTTGTGGAAGGTCGAGTTGCACACCTCGAAGGTTCGAACCTGAGGGGTACCCTCAACCACTTTTGCCAGACCCTTTAGCACTTCCGGATACGTTCTACGGCTGTAAGCCTCCACATCCTCTTTGTTCTCCCACAGGCTGATTTCAATCCCTTCCAATTTCTCCGGATCGACGAACGTGATCTCGTCCTGGAAGCCCCTCTGCTTTCGCAGGAGAGGGACTATGTTGTCAATGGTCTGCACAAACTCCACAACGCTGTTGGGTTTTAGATGGAAGGAAACATTTCGTGCAAACATGGGACACCTCGGGGGCAGTATTCTAAGAGGCCGAATTCAGATAACCTGACTTAGTTCAGATCATTTGGAGAGTCGAGGTTGTTCCTCACTATCGTTAACCACATTAGGTTAATTCACTTTTCTTGTCAAGTGGAATCTGATATATTCTCAGAAGACTGGAGGAACTTAATCAAACAGAGTTAATTGGAAGGGAGCTGTTCCGTGAATCTTGCTCTGGTTATCCGGAAGCGGTTGGATCAGATGGGTCTCGAGCAAAGGGGTTTGGCGACTGCCGCACAAGTCACAGAGTCTTACATCTCGCAGTTACTGACGGGGAAAAAAACGCCCCCCACCCCGAGCCGGACCGACATCTATGAAAAAATGGGGAGGTTTCTCAAGCTCCCGGGAAGCAAGCTCTCGAAGCTGGCTGAGCTTCAGCGCCAGGAGGAATTGAAGAGAAGACTGGCCGATCCACCCGCGCCCTTGTTCAAAGAGGTTCGAGAATTGGTCCTCCGCAAATGCAGGCCCGCCAAATTGAAACAGATGCGCGCGATCTTTGAGAAGCAGCCCTTCGGCGAACTGGAGCGCCTGGTGACCCAGAAGCTCCTGGACGTCGTCAAGCGAGTGGCCCAGGAAGAACTGGAAAGTGAAAACTGGCTCCGCCTCATGGCGCGACTCAGCCAGCGAAGTTATGAGGAGATGCGGGTCATCATCCTTGAATTCCTGGACGCGGATATCTTTAATGTGTCCATTGAAAGCTGCATTTCGTTCCTGGATCCGTTGATCGAGTCCTGGGACATCGACCTCGCCACATTCGGTATGGAAATTATCTTGAACCGCAGGGTGGCGCCGGGGCACCCCAAGAGATTCGAGTTTGTTGAGAAGAAACCCGAGCCGCCCGTCAGCGAAGAGCCGGGATTCAAAGAGTTCCTCCGGGAGGCCTCCCTGAGCGGCACTGCGACCGAGGAGGAGATTGAGTTTCTCAGGAAGCTGCGATTTAAAGGAAAGCGACCCACCCCGCTCTATTATTACCGGGAGCTACAGAATCTCAGAGACCCTCTCCATTTCCGCCCCCGGTGAGTGGAAGCGGGAGCAGGGTGAAGTCAAATCACACTCGGTTTGAGGGTCCCGCCTCATAGGTGAATAAAGGAACAGGCAGTTCGGTTTCCGGCGTGCTCCGCCCGGGGTTTGGATACCTTATCGCGCGCCAACAAAGCCAACACAGAGGCAAGGCCCCGCCCAGAATGAAAATCGCATCGCCGGGCAGGCGCGCCCATTCCAGGACATGCACCCACTTCGTCATCACGAAATTCAGGCTTCGCGCATGCCAGTAACCCCGGCTCACGGCGTCGTTGAGTTGAACGATCCCGATGGGGAAAAGATTGAAGAACGCCATCCAGGTCAATCCCAGGTTGAGGGACCAGAAGGAGATCTTGGCGGCGCGATCGCTCCATTTGGCGGGCTGCATCAGGTAACGCAGGCAGAACAGCAAGAGTCCGATCGCGAGCATCCCGTAGACCCCCATCATCGCGGTGTGAGCATGATTGGCAGTCAGGTTCGTTCCAATCTCGTAATAACTCACGACAGGGAGATTGACCAAAAATCCGAAGATGCCCGCGCCGACAAAATTCCACACGCCCACCGCCACGAGAAACCAAACCGCCCAGCGGTGGATATGGTCCTTCCCCACCATGGATTGCTCCCCCGATCTCATGAACCCCCAGGCTTCGAGCGTCAGCAACACCAGGGGGACGACTTCCAGCGCTGAAAATGCAGCTCCGAGGGCCATGTGCACCGCAGGAGTCCCGCTAAAGTAAAGATGGTGCATCGTGCCCACCACACCGCCCAGGGAATACAAGATGACGTCGAGATAAATGACTCGGATGGCAGTCTTTTCCCGAACCGTGCCCATCAGAACGAACATGTACGCCACCATGACGGTGGTGAATAGCTCCAGAAAATCCTCCACCCAGAGGTGGACCACCCAGAATCGCCAGAAATCGGTGATCACAAAACCCCGTTCCGGGCTGGTGAGAAGTCCCACCGCATAAAACGCGGGGATGGTCAGCGCGGCGTAAAACAGGAGCCAGGGCATCGTCCCATGGTGTTGCTCCCGCAATTTTCCTTTCAATCCCCGGTACAGGATGAAGACCCACAAAAACAGCCCGATCACGAGCAGGATCTGCCAAACTCGACCGAGGTCGAGGTACTCCCATCCCTGATCGCCGAACCAGAACCACCCTTTGTTCAGCCAGCCTTTGATGCTTGCATACTCACCCGCCAGGCTCCCAAACACCACCACGACGAGCGCCAGGAGGAGGGCGATCGTCAGCGGCGCCTGACCGCGCCGCTCACGTCCGGCGATGAGTGGGACCAGGAAGATTCCCGTGGCCAGGTAGGACGCTGAAACCCAGAAGATAGAAAGCTGGACATGCCACGTTCGGGCGATGTTGTAAGGTAGAATTCGGGAAATGTCGAATCCGAAAAAATTTCCGGGCTCGGCCCGGAAATGGGCAACGAGGCCTCCACATAGGGTTTGGAGGAAGAAAAGAACCGAGGTCACCACGAGAAACCACACCACCGCTCGTTGAGCGGGGGCCAGAGCAACTTCGTCCACGGGGCGCAGCCACACCTGCCGCGGCGCCTCACTCCATCCCAGCCAGTCGTATTTCCCGAAACAAAACAGGACCAATCCTGTTCCGCCAAACAGGCCGATGATGGAGATGACGCTCCAGGTGACGGCCTCGGGAGTCACCGTATTTCCGGCGAGCGGTTCCGGAGGCCAGTTGTTGGTGTAGGAACTGCTCTCACCGGGACGATTTGTGGTTCCGGTCCAGGCGGTCCAGGCAAAAAATGCGGTGAGTTGCCGGATCTGTTTCCGATCCGCAATCCAGAGTGCCTGCGCGCCCCCCTGGCTGTCTTTGTTGTAAAACACGGACTGGTAGTGGTTTTCCATCATGCGGTGGGCGGAGGCCCGTGTCTCGCTCCAAATGACAGTGTCCGTCTCGGGATCAAATGTATTTTCGTGCAGCTCGGCAGCCACCCGGGATGGTGCCGGCACGCGGCCCTGCAGGTCTGATTCATACCGCCGCAGCAGAATTTCGGCCGTTTTATGGAGATATTCGGCCGTGAAGTCAGGGCCGAGATAGGCTCCGTGACCATAGACCGAACCGTATTCCATGAGTCCATAGCGCTGAAAGACGTTCATCCCCTCCATAATA
Organism: Terriglobia bacterium; assembly: GCA_020073085.1. Taxonomy (NCBI): domain Bacteria; kingdom Pseudomonadati; phylum Acidobacteriota; class Terriglobia; species Terriglobia bacterium. The sequence continues at coordinate 39,464 of JAIQFV010000002.1, forward strand.
TCTTCCCGGGTGAACAACACTTCCCCGCCTGCACTGACCACTTGGCCAGGAATCGGCGGCTGTCGCTGGTAGACCAGGTAGGCCAGAACACCCAGAATAGAAAAGCCCACGATGTAGGTGAGGATCGCCCCTTGAAGCCATCTCGGGGAGATCGGCATTGATTGTCGTTCCATGTTGTTTGAGGCCAATTCTCTCACTCATGCAGTTCAAGATCAATAAGTGGTTTATCCCGGAGATCATGACCCGGATAATGGCATTTCCCGGTGTGGGGAGCGGGCTCGGCTGAGAAAGTCCGGAGGGCTGCGATCGTGATTGGAATTCTCAAAAATCCGGAGGGGGCGCAAGGTTCGCCAAGACCCGGAACCCCGGGGTCGTTTCGCCTTGCCGGCGGGGCCGGAGGCCGCGTGGTATAATTTATGGATGTACCGCCGGAGAGATTCCAGCCTGAGCGGGCGTCTGCTGAAAAGCCTTCACTTTCCTCAGCGCTTACGGTTCGTCTTCTTAGGTTTTTGTGTGCTCGCGATGGCGGCGTGTTCCCGAAGCGAGTCGCACCTGTTCGGCAGGGCGGAGGGGGCGCAGCGCGTCGGGAGTTACGACCAGGCCGTCCTTCTTTACGAATCCTATCTGCAGAAGTATCCCAATGGAGAGTTTGCGGAGAAGGGGCTGTACAATCTCGGAAATATTTATTACCTCAACCTCCGGAACCCGGGTAAGGCGCAGGCCGCTTACGAACGCTTTCTGGAAAAATACCCAAGCAGCCAGTACGCATTTACGGCGGGCGATCGTCTTGCCGAGTTATATGAGCGCGACATTCAGGATTATCGAAAAGCCATCGATGTCCTCGAACAGATTTCCTTGCACACGCCGAGCCGGGACGAATGGCGTAGGATCCGATACAAGATCGCCACGGACTACTTTCATCTCGACCAGTTTGACCAGGCGATCATTGAATTCAAGAAGTTGATCCAGGACCAGCCCGAAGAGCATCGGTCGGACGAGGCGCGGATCAAGCTGGCGGCCATTTACGAGATTCGCAAGCAGTGGCACGAGGCTGTGGTTCAGCTTCAGGACATCATCGACCATTCGAAGTGCGAGGAATGCCGTCGTCACGCCCAGCTCGAGATTGTCGATTGTTATGTCTCCCAGGACCGGCTCGATCAGGCCATCGCCGCGTTAAAGAAGATCACCCCCCACCCTGAGGATCGCGATTACGTGGCCCAGCAGCTCGCGGAGCTTGAGAGGCGGAAGATCGACCGGCGATCTCCCCACGAGGTGAACTGGATCAGGAAGTCGCCACCCAAGCGAAAAATCTCCTCGGCGTCCCGTCACCGGCCCGCCGAACCGGCGCCGAACAAATAATTGGACTGCCATGCCTCACCCTGCATACACATTTCCTCCCGAACTGGAGAGGTGCATTGAATCGCTCTTGCACGGTTTAAAGGCGGCTGGCGTGGCTCGATCCGTCGCGGAACTGTCCGCCTTCTTCACCTCTCACCGCAGGGCCCGGCCGGGAAACTACCTTGCCGACCCAGAAAGCCGTGCTGCTTACATCGCCTATTTTCTGCCCGCCAATTACAGCAAGCTGCATGCGGTCTTCGAAGAGATGAAACCGCTGCTCGTGGAGCATTTCGAGCAGGTCGCCCGGGAACGCCCGAACGATCAGCGGGCATTTCGGGTTCTGGACGTCGGCGCCGGTCCCGGAACGATGACTCTGGCCGCGCTGGAATATCTGCACGCCCTCTCACCCCACGGGGCATTTCAGTTTTCTGCGGTCGATCCGAATCGCGAGATGCTGAAGATATGCCGGCAGCTTTTTCATTGTCTGCGAGACCGGATCGGGATTAAAGAGGGACAGGCAGGCTTGAAGACCCATGTGGCATCCCTCCAGGGGCTGTTCTCCCGCCCGGCGGCTCATGCCGGCCCCGGCAGTCCGTTTGACATCATAATTCTGGCCAACGTTTGGAATGAACTGGAGGATTCGGGGCCGATGTCTCTCCCGGCTCAAGTCAGTCTGATCAGGGGACTGCTCGACCAATTAGGGGATCACGGGGCCTTGATTCTGATTGAGCCCGCACTTCGCGAATCCTCCCGAACAATCCACCAGTTGCACGACGCCGTTCTCGAACAGATTGAAGGCGCAAATGTTTTCGCCCCCTGTGTCCACCAAGGCCTGTGTCCCTGTGTGGCCGCCGGGAACGAGAAAGACTGGTGCCATACCGAGTTTGCGTGGCAGCCGACCGGGCAGATCACGGCAATTGACCGGATCATTGGAAACCGCAAAGACGCGCTGAAATTTTCCTATCTCGTCCTTCGAAAAGATGGTAAAAATGTTCTGGATTTAAATCCTTTATCCATGGGATGCGAAGGACAGTCCGCCTCTTGGCGCGTGGTGAGTGAACTGATTGTCGAGAAGGGGAAGCGGCGCGCATACCTGTGCGGCGAACCCGGAAGGTTCCAGTTCACGCGCCTCGACCGCCACGAAAGCCCGGCCAATCGGGTGTTCGGTGATTTGAATCGAGGCGATATCGTCAGGATCAGCGGCGCGGAATCCCGCAACGAGGATTGGCGCCTCTCTGACGCGACCGCCGTAGAGAGAATTTGAAGGGCGGATCCCTTCTTGGAATCATCCCTTGAGGCTGGAGAAATAGGCCCGCAGGGGCTCCGGACACGCACGTATCAGAGGGCTTGAATTCGACGGAGGCATACTTGAGAAAATCAATCACGTTATTTCTTCTGGGCCTGTTGATCATGGCGGGAGCATGCAACAAGGCCCCCCAGGGATCGACGGAGGAGAAAGCCATCCGGGAATCGCTGGAGAAGTACCTCACCACCAAGAAGAACATCAACTTGCAGGCCTTGAAGGTGGAATACAGCAACTTCCAGATCGCTCAGAACCAGGCCACGGTCGACGTCCTGTTCAAGAGTGGCAGTTCCAATGACATGACCATTGGATTCAAATACTCATTGAAGAAGACGGCGAACGGTTGGGAAGTGGAAAAGGGCGACCCGACCAGTGGTTCGATGTTTGGAGGCCATGCAGGCAGCGCGCCGGCCACCTCTGCGACCCCACTGCCTCCCGGACATCCCAGCGTGACGCCGCCCGCGGGCAGTGGCACGCCGGCGCCCCCGCCGCCGGGTCCAATGGAACCGGCCCACAGCAAGGATGCCCCAAAGAAGTGAGCCGATTCATCGTATTGAACCGCGATTGGACACCGCTCCGGTAGCCTTCACCGCACTCCGCCGCAGAGCGTTTCTCCCTTTGACGAATACCATCGCATGAACAGGTCCACAGTTCAACTCATCCCCGGGCTCGCGCTGGGGCATTACACGGATGCCCAGGCCCGGACCGGCTGTACCGTGTTGGTTTGCGAACAGGGCGCAGTCCCGGGGGTTGACATCCGCGGCTCCGCCTCGGGAACACGGGAGATCGCCTCCTGTCAGCCCGGTCATCTGATCGACCGGATCCACGCGATTGCCCTTGCCGGGGGCAGCGCCTTTGGTCTAGCTGCTGCGGACGGGGTGATGGAGTACCTGGAGCAGCGCGGGATCGGTTTTGATGTGGGGGTGACCCATGTCCCCATCGTTGCCTCCGCCATCGTGTATGATCTGTCCGTCGGAAATCCCTGGGTGAGGCCGGATAAGCAGGCGGGATTCAGCGCCACCGCCTCAGCACGGTCGGATCGCGTGGAACAGGGGGCCGTCGGCGCGGGGACGGGTGCTACGGTTGGAAAACTGTTTGGGGCGGAATGCGCCTCGCCCGGCGGGTTCGGATTCAGCATGCTGCGATTCGCCGGAACCGACACCAAACGCCACGTCGGTCCGAAACGTTTCCCGAGCAGCCGCAAGTCATCGCCCGGGAATCTGATCACGGTGCAGGCTTTTGCGGTTGTGAATGCTTTTGGGGACGTGGTCGACCCGCGAAGCGGACGAATTCTCGCGGGCACCCGCGTCTCGCCCGGTTCGAAGAAATTCGCGGATACGGTGGTCCAGATGAAGCGGGGAATCCTGTGGAAGGGTTTCAAGACAGGCATGGAAGGATCATCCGGGGGCCTGGCCAGCGGCAGACGGCGCAGAGTGAGCGCACGCCGGGTCGACCATGCCCCGTCCCGCATGAGTGAGTCGGCCCGGGCGTCCCGTCGTATGCTTGCCGAGCAGATGCCGGAAGCCACTCGAAAAATGTTTGAACGGGAGGGCGCAGACACCGCCTCCCGTTGGAGACCCCAGAGCACGACCCTGGTGGTGGTCGCAACCGATGCGGCATTCGACAAGATTCAAATGCAGAAAATCGCCCAGATGGCACAGAACGGCCTGGCGCGCGTGCTCCGGCCGGCCCATACCCTGCTGGACGGCGATACTGTGTTTGCTTTGTCCGTCTTCGATGAGCGCCACTCGAGGGAGGCCGATGTTAATGTCGTGGGCGAAGTGGCGGCAGAAGCAGCCGCCGAGGCGATTCTGGCGGCCGTAAGACGAGCGTGAGCGGGTGGGGTCAAGCTGAGAAAACAGTTCGATCAGGGACACGCGTCTTTTGAATCTGATTTGCCGGTCATGGCGGGTGTCCCGCAAAAACCGCAGAGGCAAAAGGCTCGGGAACACAAACTCGGATATTTGATTTTGGCCCAAGAAATCGTCTATGGTTTCTTGGCGACTGCCAGCGCGGAACCATTATCCGTGAAAAAATTGAGAGTCGTGTTGGCGCCGGCACCGGCACCCAGCAGGATGAACTGGGTTTTAAATCCCCCTCCATCGGCAATCTGCGGAAAGACGATCGGGAAGGGCGCCGCCTGGTTGAAGTCCGCAACAGGAAATGTCGTCAGGAGTTGATCGCCGCGGGGATTGTCCAGGGAGCGAAGTGTCAGGGCCACAAAAGGCACGGACGAAGCAATATCCAGCACCCCGATGAAGCCCGCAGGGAGTCCAGGGACCAACTGGCCGGCGAAGGCCGCCGTATGGCCGCCTCCGGGAAGAACTGGAAAGCCCGGTGCGGGGGCAGCAGGAGTGGTGCCGTCGGTCTGGACGGCTGTCACCGTCAGGCTGAGGGCCGCGAAAGGCGCCGGGTTTGCGATTGCCAATCCCGTGTCATGTCTGCCCGCAGCGGTCGTGGATGTATCCACGAAGATCCGGGCATGAGTCGTCGGGGTAGTGGACGCGATGCCTGATTCCGTGACCAGCACGTTTTCCCGCGTAAATCTGAAGATCCCTGCCGCCACCGGAGTGAAATTGCCGTTCCGAACAATCTGTACCGAGCCCGTGTTGACCGTCTGCACCAGGCCGGTCGTCTGGAAGATGAAGAATCCACCGGGCGGGATGGAGTAAGGGAAGGATGATCCCGCCTGGCCATTGACGAGGGCTGTGTTGAGCGGAAAACCGTCATTGCCCAGGATCTTGATTGTCCCATTGGCAAAAACGCTGGAGGTATTGAGCAGGTAGAAATCGGTCTGATAGCCGCCCCCGTCGACGAACTGTGGGAAGAACACGGGGTCGGTGGAGGGCGCCTTGGTCAAGTCGGCGATGGGGGTACTGGTAATGAGGGTTTCACCCCGCTGGTTGGTGGTCAGCCGCAACGCCAGGACGGAAAGGGGTTGGTCACTGCGGAGCTCGAGCGTCGCGAACTGGTGACCGACGAGGAGTGTGGCCGGCAACACGAAGTCGGGCGCGATGTCGGGAAGCTGGTTGATGAACTTGGCGAGGTGCGCGCCGGCCGGCAAGAGGGCGTGCCCGATGGCCGTCGGCTGCCCGCTGACCTCGCGCAGGGTGAAGGTGACATTCGCGGTCGCGCCTCCCCGGTTCACGATCGCAAAGCCCGTGTTGATGGTGATTGCCGATGCTTCAAGGCGACCGGACTTGGCCGTGTCCCCCGTCTGAAGATCAATGAAGATGCGGGCGGACGTCGTAGGCGGAGAGGCAGGGACCCCCGCTTCGGCGACCACGACCCCATTCTGCGTGACGCTGAAGACGGCGGTACCAAAAGGCGCGGTGCCGGAGGTGAGATTGACTACCGCGTCACCCGCTTGAACGAGCCCCTCGCTCCCCGGGGTCGATGTGGTGTTGGCTCCTCCCGGAAAGACGGGAAGATTGACCGCGTTGGACGGCGTGTTGCAGTTATTGAACAACAGTGCGACGGCGTTGGAGGACTTGTTGACTACCATCAGGTCGGCCTTGCCGTCGCCCGTGAACACAGCGGTGACGATGGCCTGGGGGCTGGGTCCAGTGGGGAAAGGAACCGCAACCTGGAAGGTGCCGTCCCCATCGCCCAGCAGAACCGAGACGGAATCGGAGTCTTCATTCGCCACGGCAAGGTCAAGTTTGCCGTCCCCGTTGAAGTCGGCCACGGCGATGAAATGCGGGGAGACCCCCTGAGTCGAATACTCCACGTGGGATTGGAAAGTGCCGTCCCCCTTGCCCAGCAGAACAGAAACGTTGTTGGAAAACCGGTTGGCCACTACCAGGTCGATCTTGCCATCTCCATCGAGGTCGGCCGCCGTGACGAATTCCACCCCGGCGCCGGCAATCTGGTTGACAGCAGTCTTAAAAGTGCCATCGCCATTGCCCAGCAAGATGGATACGGTGTTCGAAGTCTCGTTGGCAACGGCCAGATCCGCCTTACCGTCCCCGTTGAAATCCCCCACGACCAGGCCCTCGGGACTGGCTCCTGCACTGAATCCGACCGCCTTCTGAAAGGTTCCGTCGCCGTTGCCCAGCAGGATGGTCGCATTGCCATCGTCTTCGGTGGCCAGAGCGAGATCAGGCCTTCCATCTCCGTTAAAATCGCCTAACACAATGAACACCGGATGGCCGCCCGTGATGAAATCCACCCGGGGCCGAAACGTGCCGTCTCCATTCCCCAACAGGATGGAAACGCTGTTGGAAAGGCGGTTGGCCACGACCAGATCCAGTTTGCCATCGCCATCAACATCCCCGACCGCCAGGGAGCGGGGGCCCAATCCGATGACGAAGCTTTGGAACAGGAGGAAGGTCCCGTCGCCGTTGCCCAGGAGAACTGCCACGGTGGAGGTATCCTCGTTGACCACTGCCAGATCAGCTTTGCCATCAGCGTTGAAGTCCCCAACGGCTATGGAACGAGGGGTCAGACCCGCTGAAGTAACGGTCGGACCATTAAATAAGGTAGGAGCAGCACAGCTGCCGAGTGTCCTCGATGTCGCCGATACAAAGGCGACGCATAGCATCGCAAAGATGATCAGGGGCGAGCCCGGGCGATTGCATTTGATACGCATGAGATCTTGCCCAGCGGTGGTCATAACATCCTCCTGTTGAGCCCGCAGTACGTCGCGGCGGATGCTCATTTCATATCGTTCAGTCCGTGTCATTCACGCGCAAAAATCAAGGCCTTGCACACGTGTTTTGATGAGTTCAGCGCTGAGAGATTGGCTACAAAATTTAGTTGGTCTCGGCTATTCGCGATCTGGTGAAAATTATAGGGCGGTCGTCCGTGAACATGCAAAGAGTTTTATTGCAGGCAACGGGAGATCACGTTCAAGTCCAAAGTTCAAGGTTCAAATTCCAAGGCCGAAAAGCCCCCGGGGGGGCTTGGCTCAAGGTGAGCGGGTTAATGGATGGCTCCACCCCCCTTGACTTCCTGTAAAGAGAGACGATTTGACCGCCGGCCGATGAAAATGGGATGGCCGAACTCTTCGTCCTGCATGCGTTGCGTTTGAGTTCGTTCAATGCGATGAGCCCATCATGCGTGTAGGAATTCAGGACGTACATGTTGGAAATTCCAACACGATGGTTGCCACCCAAGGGTTCATTGCAGATTAATGGCGAACTAATATCATCATAAGAATCAGTTAAATAAAGCGTCGTTGATTCAATTCTGCATATTCGGAATTAGATTTGCATACTTCATTTGTGCGGGACTTCCTCTTTAATGTGTGACGAGGGAGACTTCACAAGGAAAGATAGAAGGAGGCACACCGTGTTTGAATTTGGCGATCCAAAAACGTTTTGGCTCAATGTCACAAACATTGCGCTCGGAGTGGTGACCGGGATCTGTGTACTGATCCTTGGAAAAGCGGTGTTTCAGGAAGTCGTCCTGCGCATCCGGGCCACCCGGCGCGCGACCGTCAAGCTCGACGACTATTCCTATATGGTTCCCGAACTGGGACTGACGATGGCCGATGGTGGCGAACGTCTTGATAAGGACCGATGGAGTCTGAGGGAAGAGAAGCATTGGGATCCTCCGCTCGAGCGATTCGGTGAAGATCCCAACATTCATCGTTCCGTCAATTAACCGAAGGAAGGAATTCCGAGATCTTGGACCTTTCGGAATTCTGAGGATGACAGGGGGTGTTATGAGATGTCCATTTCTCAGGGAAGCGCAAGTGAAATTCTGCAAGTCCTCGGCATATAAGAAGATGATCCTGCGAACTGCGGCCAATGCAAATGGAGAGAAGTGTTCCTTGCCTGACTATGTGACCTGCCCGGATGCCAAGACGTTGCACGAGGAGCAACCGAGCCAGTCGCACTGCCCTTTCCTCCACGAATCGCTCGTTCAATATTGCTCCGCCGCTTCCGTAACCAAGTACATCCCTTACAGCGAGTCCCTGCTTTCCCGGTGTGGCAACGAAAGTCACCTTCATTGCGAACTGTACCTGGCGATGGCGGAACCGGAGGGGCATGACACATCGGCAGCGACCACGTCTCAAAAGGGGTCACAGGAGGTTGCTATGGATGAATGGGTGGAAGGAATCAGGGTGCCTCTCGAGTTGGGGTACTCGGGAAATCACATGTGGATGGAGACCAACAAAGATGGTGTATGTCACGTGGGGGTCGATGCTTTTCTCACCCGGATGATTGCGGGGGTGGACAAGTTAAGTTTTCTGACCGCGAACGGCGTCCAACGGCCGACCGCCGTCCTCACCGTGAACGGGGCCGATCTGCACATGGTCTTCCCGTACTACATGCACATCACGGGAACCAACAATTACCTGCGGGCCAATCCAGAAAGGCTGGTCGCGGATCCCTATGGTCCGGGATGGTTGTTTGAAGGGGTCGAGCCGAAGGCTGCGCTTTCAGGGGCGGAGATCGGGGCGCGGGCTGGTCTGGTTCGGGGGAAGGGGGCCGTGGAATGGATGAAGAAGGAAGTGGAGCGGGCTTCGGAATTTGTCCACGAGCACATTGCCCGGTCGCAACCCGAAGACAAAAGGCTGGTCATGGATGGTGGCATCTTTACCGGTGAGTTGATCCACCACCTGAACCGGGAAGAGGTGCTGAACCTGTTCAATCAATTCTTCTCTCCCTATGCGAGTTGGAGGCGATGGTGGTAAAGAACCGCGGAAAACTGATTTTCTTGGCAGGCGTTTTTGTGATGCTGGTGGTGGGCTGGTTCGGATTTCCACGCATGCTCTACCAAAAGACCAACCAGCCGATCCAATTCAGCCACCGCGTACATACCGGGGACAAGGCCGGATTGACCTGTGAAGACTGCCACTCGTTCCAGGCGGACGGCCGGTTCAACGGAATCCCTTCCATTAGCAAATGTGCCGGATGTCATGCGGCCCTCCTGGGCAATTCATCGGAGGAGAAGGTTCTCGTTGAGAAGTACGTGGCGACGAACACAGAAATTCCATGGCTGGTCTATTCGCGCCAGCCCGAAAATGCCTATTTTTCTCACGTCCAGCACGTGAGGCTCGCCAAGATCCAATGCGAGCGATGTCATGGACCCCATGGCACGACCGACACCCTCCGGCCCTACGAGAACAACCGTCTGACCGGGTACAGCCGGGACATCTGGGGCCATTCCCTCTCGCGGATTCATTCCGAGGTGTGGGATGGCAAGAAGATGGATAACTGCGCCTCGTGCCATGAGCAGCGGGGGGTCGCGAACAGCTGTCTGCTATGCCACAAATGAGAGCCGCATTCTATGAGACAAGAATCAACTGAAAGGGACTCATTAAACCCATGAAGATATCGCGTCGGGATTTATTCAAATTCGTGGGGGGATCGGCGGTGGGCGCCTTCCTGACGCCGGTTCCCTGGAAGCTCATCGATGATGCCGCCATCTGGTCGCAGAACTGGTCGTGGATTCCCCGGCCGCTGCACGGTGAGATTCGCACGAAATTCACCACCTGCACCTTGTGTCCCGCGGGGTGCGGGGTGCGAGCGCGATGTGTTGGCGACCAGCCCGTCATGCTGACCGGGGTGGCCCAACATCCGGTCAGCCGCGGAGCTCTGTGCCCGGCCGGACTAGGTGGGCATCATCTCCCCTATCATCCGAGGCGCACAACGCAGCCGCTCCAACGAGTTCAGAAGAACGGAAAGGTCGAGTTTGCGCCGGTGAGTCGAGACGAGGTCGAGACTGCCCTGGCCGCGGCGATTTCAAAGATGAAAGCGGGCAGTTCCTCCGAGTCCATCGCCGTACTCGATCAACAGCCCGGGCGAACCATTTCGGGGGTTTATCGCGGATTCCTGGGTGGAGTGCCGAACGGGGTTTATGTGACCAGTTCGGCCCCCGGCGGTGACACCCTGAGCGCTTTCAAGGAAATCCTGGAGAAGCCTTATGGACCGCTCGGCTATGACCTGGAGAACGCGCGGGTGATCCTGAGCTTCGGAGTTCCTCTCCTGGATGGTTGGGGAACGCCCGGCCGGCTGATGGAGATTATCAGGAATCAAGAATCCAAAAACGCGGAAAAGCGATTGAAAATCATCCAGGTGGAGACGCGGCAATCTCGAACCGCCTCATTCGCCCACGAGTGGGTGCCCATCAACCCGGGCACCGAAGCGGCATTTGCCCTCGCAGTAGCCCATGTCCTCATTCATGAGAATCTTTACGACCAGGATCTCATCCGACGCAAGGCCATTGAATTTCGAAAGAATGATGGCCGCTCGTACCTCGACCTGGTGGAGCATTTCACCCCGGAGAATGCGGCTGCCATCAGCGGGATCGCCCCCGACCGGATCATCGCGACGGCCCGGACTGTGGCGCAAAGCGGGCCGGCGATTGTCATCGGCGGCGGGGACCCCGGCGGCGGGCCATTGGGGAAAGAAGAAGAGACCGCTATCGCGGGATTGAACCTTCTCCTCGGCAGCTTCGCGCGTCCCGGCGGGATCGTTCCAAGGCGGAATGTCCCGGATGTTCAGGCGGCCGGCAATCATCCCACGGCGCCCGCATTGGAAATCCGCGATGTGCCGGACCATTCGATCCGGATTCTCATCCTGGACGCAGCGGAGTCCGGAAACGCGATTCCCTGGGCGCTTTTAGAAAGGAAACTGGTTCCGCAAGGGGCTCTTGTCGTGAGCCTGTCTCCGTACCTGACAGACCTGACAAAGCACGCCGGCTACATTATTCCGGCGCCAACCTACCTCGAATCGATCCAGGATGTTCCCGCGCCGGTTGATGCGGCGACCGCTTCTTTCAGCTTGTCAACGGCACTACTGACCGCGCCCGTGGGAACGACTGAACCTTTTGAATGGGTCAGGCGTCTGGCGAGTGTGGTCGGCGTACCCTTTAGCGATGATGCGCCAGCAAACACCTATGAGTCGCATCTGAAACGCCGTGTGGAGACCATTTATCAGAGCAAGCGCGGAACGGTATTCAACTCCAATGATGGAAAGACCGTGCCCATTGCTGAACTCGGTTCTGCCGACCAGCTCTGGAAACTCCTTTCCGAGGGTGGCTGCTGGATCGATTCCAAAACAGAGACCAAACCCGTGCCAAACTTCTCGCTGCTGGGAAGAATAAAGGACAATTTCGAGCGGCTGCAGAGCGCGGGGCAGGGGCGGATGATGACGGCACCCGGGCCTGTCGCCGCATTTGGTTTCATCCTCATGCCGTTCGGATGGCGCGGAGCGACCGGAAATGGCCAGATGTCTCCCCTGATGACCAAGGTATTTCAGGAGTCCGGCCTCCGCAAGCTCTCGGGCCAGGCGGCTGTGAATCCGGAAACCGGCAGGGCGTCTGGACTGACCGACGGGGGAAAGGCGTGGATCGAGACCGAAAAGGGTGCCATGCAAGTGGAGATCCGGTTTGACGCTGCCGTCATGCCGAGGGTGATCGAGGTGGCCGTCGGACCGACGGTTGAGGCATTTAGCATCACAGAAACGCCGGGCACACGGAACATTTTAGATCTGTGCAGCCTTGATGATGCCTGTTCATGGCGAGTGACCAGAGCCAGGGTGACAACGTAGGGGCATCCTGCTGTACGCCCCGACGAGAACGGTAATGCGAGTAGAGAGGGACGACCTCAATGGACACCAAAAACAAGAAACAACATCGCTACGGAATGGTGATCGATTTGGACAAGTGCACGGGCTGTGGCGCTTGCATGGTGGCATGTGCGGTTGAAAACAACATTCCGCCGGCCGCAGCCAAGGCGACGGATCGCACCGGGATCACCTGGGTCAGGGTTTACAAGTTCGATAATGGGCTTCCTTTCCCCAACAACCGCAGCGCCTACATCCCGGTGCCTTGCCAGCAGTGCGGGGAACACACTCCCTGTGTATCGGTCTGTCCGCAGAAGGCGGTCGAAGTCGATGCCGCCAGCGGGATCGTGGCTCAAATCCCGGTGCGATGCCTGGGCTGCCGGTACTGCATGACGGCGTGTCCATACCATGCCCGTTACTTCAACTGGTGGGACCCCGTGTGGCCGGCAGGAATGGAAAAGACGCTGAACCCGGACGTCTCTCCCCGCATGCGCGGGGTGGTGGAAAAGTGCAACTTCTGTCATGAACGGTTGCAGGCCGCGAGGGCGAAGGCCGCCGCCTCGGGCCGGGACGAAATCGAGTCCGCCGACTACCAGCCTGCCTGCGTTGAGGCTTGTCCGGCCGGAGCGATCACTTTTGGCGACCTGGCCGATCCGGAGAGCGAAGTCGCCCGGCTGGCCCAAAGCGGGCATGCATTTCGTATGCTCGAATCGCTGGGGACCGAGCCGAAGGTCTACTACCGGTCCGAACAGGCCTGGGTCCGCCAAGTCGCCCAGCGTGAAGTTCAGAAACCGAAAGCGAAGGAGAAGGTCCATGGATAAACAACTCATCATCCGCGGCGTCAGGAGGAGCCCTCTCTCAAAGTTCCTGCTGTGGGTTCTTCCCTGGGTCGCCCTTTTGGGATTGGGACTGTATGCCGGGTATCTTTGCCTGGCCAGGGGCCTCAACCAGACCAACATGGACAATCGCTTTGCTTTCGGGCTGTGGATCTACCTCGACCTCACCGTCATCGCATTGGGCGCCGGGGCATTTTTTACCGGATTCTTACTCTATATCTTAAAGAAGGAAGAGTTGAAAGCGGTCATCAACAGCGCGGTGGTCCTGGGACTCATCTGTTACAGCGGGGCGATCGTGGTCCTCATGGTGGACGTGGGGCAGCCGCTGCGGGCGTGGTTCACGTTCTGGCATCCCAATATTCACTCCATGTTGACCGAAGTGACCTTCTGCATCACGTGCTACCTGGCGGTGCTGTTGTTTGAATATGCCCCGCTGGTGTTGCGCAACCGCAAGCTCCGTCAGATTCCTTCTCTCCTGGTGTTCGAGTTCCATTTGCACAAAGTCATGTATGTCCTGGCGGGCGTCGGGACCTTCTTGTCGTTCTTCCACCAGGGTTCCCTGGGCGGATTGTATGGGGTGCTCCGGGGACGTCCCTTTGCTTTCCGGGAGGGGATCGGGATCTGGCCCTCGACTTTTTTTCTGTTCATTCTTTCGGCGATTGCCGCGGGCCCGAGCTTCATCCTGTTGACGACGTGGCTTGTCTCCAAGCTGTCCAAGAAGGAACTCGTGAAGCGGGAGGTGCTCAACCTGCTGGGACGCATCTCCGGTATCCTCTTGGTGGTCTACGTCCTCTTCAAAACGATCGACACTCTCGTCTGGATCAATCGGACCGCTCCTGCCTCCGGCTTTAATCCCTTCGATTTCTATTCCTGGGAGCCGTTTGGCACCTGGCTCCTATTCGCTGAGATTGTGGTGTGTGGACTGTTGCCGGCGATCATTCTGCTCGACCGGAAGAGGCGCGAGAAGACCGGCTGGCTCATGTCGGCCGCGTTTCTGGTGTGTGCCGGCGTCATGCTGAACAGGTTTGTCTTCACCATTCAGACGCTGGCGCTGCCGACACTCCCCTTTGACCGCTTCCTCTCGTATGTTCCAAGCTGGCAGGAAACGGCCACGTTTCTCGCGGTGGTGGCTTATGGCGTTTTGATCTATTCGCTCTCGTTCAGGTACCTGCCTCTGTTTCCGCAGGAAAAGGAACTCCGGCAATCGTAAGGGAGGATTTAAATGTTTCCAGGGGTTTATGGATTCACATGGGAACCCGGCAATCTTATCTTTCTCGGCATCTTTTATTCGGTTTTAGCCACCATTTTTGGCACGGTGGGCATCGCCCTGGTCCGTACGTTGAAAGATTTTCATGCCCGCAAGGCCGACCATATCCGGTGGGAGCTGGACTTTAAAGATCTGCCGGAGGGCATCCGCACCTGTCGGCACGAACTGACCGGCGAATTCAAGCATCGGACCTGCGAAAAAGGCTTTGATTGCCGCTCGTGCCCCGAACACGCGAAGCTCGTGGCCTCAGGGATTCAGACCATCCGCCCCCGCTTTGAGAATGAGGACGAAGAAGGGCGCATTCTCGGGTGTGATATGCCGTTGGACCGCCTGTACCACAGGGGCCACACCTGGGTCATGACCGAACCGGATGGAACGGCCACCGTGGGGCTGGATGATTTTGGATCGCGCCTCCTCGGTGAACCGGACGAAGTCCGATTGCCCGCTGCCGGAGCCTTGCTCCATGTGAATGGAACGGCGTGGCATTTCAAAAAGAACGGCTCGGACCTGCGCATTCTGTCGCCGGTGGATGGGGAGGTGATTCAGACAGGTGGAACCAAGGCGGGATGGTACCTCAAGCTGAAGCCGCTCGGGGAAAAAATGGATACACGGCACTTGCTGCGGGGTGCGGAGATCCGGCCGTGGTTGGCTCGCGAAATGGAGCGGCTGGAGTTCTCTCTGGCGGCTGATGGCGTGGGAATGAGCCTCGCCGATGGCGGTGCGATGGTGGACGATCTTTCGAAGGAATACCTGTCTGTCGACTGGGATGCGGTGTGGGGGGAGATGTTTTTGGAACCGTAGCTTAAGAAGCAAATTCCAAAGTCCAAAGTCCAAATTCCAAATAAAGCCCAAATTCCAACGAATCAAACAAAAGCCGGGACGCGCTTCATTGGAACTTGGGTGTTGGAATTTATTTGGACCTTGGAATTTGGGATTTGGATTTTCTTAGCGTTTACTCCCCCCGTGCTATCCATGAAACCTGAGAATTATCGCGGTATCTCGAATTTCTTGATGCGTTCATACAGAGTGGACCGATCGATCCCCAGCGCCGCAGCCGCTTCCTTGATATTGCCATGGGTCCGCTGGATGGTTGCGGCAATCACCTCTTTTTCCAGCTCTTGCAAGGTGACATTGGTCGGGATGGCCCAGCCACGTTTTTCTTCGACCCGTGGGGTCAGGAAGGTGAAATCCTCTTCTGTGAGGACTCTCCCCCGGCAGGTGACGATGGCGCGCTCCACGGCATTTTCCAATTCACGAACGTTGCCCGGCCAGTTGTGGTCCAGCAGAAGTTTGAGGGACCCTTCGGAGATATCGCTGACCTCCTTGCCCAGTTCATGGGCGATGCGTTCCACGAAACTCCGGGCCAGGAGCGGGATGTCCTCGAGGCGATCCCGCAGGGCGGGGATGCGGATATTGATGACATTCAAGCGGTAAAAGAGATCGTCGCGGAACTTGCCGTCGAGGACCGCTTGCTCGAGGTTGAGGTTGGTCGCCGCGATGACGCGCACATCCACCTTAATCTCCTCGGATCCGCCGACGCGATAGAAGCAACGCTCCTGCAGCACCCGGAGCAGGTCCATCTGCAGTTTGGGAGAAATATCGCCGATCTCGTCCAGAAAGATGGTTCCGCCATCGGCCATCTCAAATTTGCCCTTCTTCTGCGAGACCGCCCCGGTGAACGATCCTTTTTCATGACCGAACAGTTCGGACTCCAGCAGGGTCTCGGCAAGGGCGGCGCAGGAGACGCCGATGAAAGGCTGATCGGCGCGGTCCCCGGAAAAGTGAATGGCGCGGGCGATCAGTTCCTTCCCGGTGCCGCTCTCCCCCTGCAGAAGCACCGTGCTCCGCAGGCTGGCGATCTCCTGGATCAGCTGAAAGATCTCGAGCATCTTCGAGTTCTTGCTGATGATGTCGTGGAAGCGGTACTGCTTGGTCAGTTTCTTTCTCAGGATCGTATTCTCCCGCTGGAGGTTCTTGATCTTGATGATGCGATTGACGAGCAGCGAGATTTCCTCGGGATTGCAGGGCTTGACGATATACTCCTGCGCCCCTTCCTTCATGGCGGTGATGGCGGTGTCGACCGTGGCATAGGCCGTGATGATAATGATGGAGGCTTCGGAGTGGATCTTGCGCACCTCCATCATGGTCTCGATGCCGTCGATTCCCCCCGGCATTTTCAAATCGATGAAATAGATGGCATAGTCCTTCTGGCGTGCCTTTTCGATGGCGTCGCGTCCGGAGGCGGCCGTATTGACGTCGTAACCGTCCTCGCGGAGCCAGGCGGCCAGGGATTCGCGCATCACTTCTTCATCATCGACCACAAGAATTTCCCAGTGTGTTTTCATGATCAATCCTCCGCACCCATAAAATTTGCGGCTTGTTCGTATGTGGCGCCGATGCTCTCGCGCAGAAGCGCGCGGCAACCGGTGCAGAATTCGCTGCCTTTGGTATCAACCTGATGAATATTGGTGGAGAGAGACATGGGGCACGTCCGCTCGGGACAATGGATCAGGCCGAAGGTGTGGCCTATCTCATGGAGCGCTTCCTTGACGACCCGGGCGAGCAGGAGCATCCGGTTGGCCGGAAGTCCGTAGAACTCCTGTCGAAGACGGGCAAGGGAAATGATGGCGACCGTTCCATTCAGCTGGGCCTGTCCAAAGATAAAGCTGAGCATGGGAATGAACAGGTCCTTTTCGGTGACCGCCAGGATGCGGGCGGCATCAGGAGGACATTTCCCCACCAGTTGGCGCAGGATGAGGGTAGAGCCGTACTGCCGGCGCCGCAGGTCGAGCGCGTACTCGGGCTCGGCCGACGGGCCTAAGCGGCGTATCTCAAAACCAAAGTTGGCCCAAAGGCACGTCTCGATGATGGCGAGTACCTCATCATCCACCGCGCCCAGGGGCGCCAAATAAAGGAAGGTCACATTTTGCTTCCTTTTTCCGCAGTGGCCGCGGGAGCGACCTCAGCCACCTTTTGCTCGGGGGTGAGTGGAAGAACCACTCGGAACATGGAGCCTTCCCCCCGCTTGCTCTTCACTTCAATGTCGCCTCCGTGCGAGTCCACAATGCCGTACACCACGGCCAGTCCCAGGCCAACACTCTTCCCTTCTTCCTTGGTGGAGAAAAAGGGATCAAAGATCTTCGACATGTTTTCCGGGGCGATCCCCTCTCCGTTGTCTGCCACTTCCAGAACCGCTTTCGAGCCATTCCCCTGGACCTGGGTCGTGATCGTGACACTGCCCTGGCCCTTCCGGTAGGTTGCTTCCGCGGCGTTCATTATAAGATTCATCACCACCTGCTGCATCTGAGAGCTGTCACAAGGCACCACGGGAAGGTTCTCCGCAAGGTTCAAATTGACTCCGACGTTTCCCAGCGCCAGTTTATGGGAGACCAGGGAGAGGGTGGTCTTCACAATGGCATTCAAATCTGCTCGCTTGCTTTGGGGCTTGGAGCGCCGCGAAAAAGCCAGAAGGTCGGACACGATCCGACCCACCCGAGTTGTCTCGTTCACGACCTGTGAAAGGAACCGCCGGAATTCCTCGATCCGGTTGGGGGGAATGCCGTCGTCCTTGAGGATGCGCTGCATCAGTTTGGACAGGTTCAGGACTCCCGAGAGCGGATTGTTAATCTCATGCGCCACACTGGCCGAGAGTTGCCCCAGGGAGGCAAGACGATCGGTCTGCATGAGCTTCTGGTTCGCCGCCTTCAACTGCTCAGTCCTTTCTTCCACCTTGGCTTCCAGGGACTGAAGGAATTGCTCGTTTTCGGCCATGGATTGCTTTAAGCGTTCTCGCATGACATCAAAGGAGCGGGCCAGCTCTCCCAATTCTTCACTCGATTCCACTTTAATGGGTTTGTCGAGTTGCATGGCGCTGACCGCTTTGGTCGCGTCAATCAGTTTCCGAATCGGAGCATCGACGAAGTGTTGCGTGAAAAAAATGATGAACAAGCTGACCAACAGGATGTGGATGCCTGTCGCCAGGTACCCCCGGATTTTAATGTTCGCGACTTCGCGGTCGACGCGATCGAGGTCCAAAGTGACGTCGAGAACGCCCAGGACCTTCATCTTTTCCGGATGCGCGTGACAGGCTGCCTGGCTGCAGGCCGGTTCATTGTAGATCGGGGTCACCATGGCGAGTTTGCGGCTCCCCTCCGGTCCCTTAAAAATGCGTGCTCGAGAGGGCACATCCACCTTGACCAGGGGCTGCAAAGAGGAATGGCACAACGCACAGGTCTCGGACCGCCGATCCACTTGCTTGGTCTCGCCCGGTTGAGTGGAAAACATGACCCGGCCTTCGCGGTTGAAAATCTGAATCGTGTTGATGCCTTGTTTCAGGGCAATAGTCTGCATCATTTCGTAAGCGGTGTCGCGGTGGTCTGCCAGCATGGCATGCCATGTGGAGCTGGTAATGGCTTTGGAGAGTTGATCGGCACCCTCGATCATCGCGTCGAGAAGCTGACGCTCCTGGCTCTTGACATTGATCAGGCCGGAGATGCCCTCCGTCACCCCGACCAATATCATTAGTGAAACAATCAGCTTAAGGGCCAGTCGTCTTCGCATGGCCTGCCTCCCACAATAGCTTGAATCGAAACCTCAGTCCCCGGCGCATTCAAGAGGCTGACCTCCCGGGTGCCTTGTCCCACGACCAAGCATATGACAAGTGCCTCATGACCAGAATCTTCGTATCCTTCTTGCCTGGTTCGACTGTCCCGGTGAACGGGCCCCGCCCGACGGCTCCCTTCCGGGCCAGAAAGAAAGCCTTGGGCGCAAGAACGCACCTGAATCCACTGGACAGATCTGGATTTCTTGCGAATCCATGGGAGGGCACTGACACCACTCGAGCTCCATTTGCTCCCCTCCGGGCATTACCCGTCAGGAAAATTTGAGAGGCACTTCGGTTGGCAGGGGCAAGCGGCCGAGGGATTTTACTTCCCTGAGGGTCAGGGTAATGATCTAAGAGAGCAACCAACAGTATGAAAACATCTAGCTTCTGATAGGCGTCATCCTTCGGGGAAGAGACCGACGACTCCCTGGCAAACACCACTCAGCCTCCGACCTCATTGTCGCACATTTTGTGAAAGAAGTTACATGTTTTTGGACTTGGTGGACTCTAAAAGTCCGGTATCCATATGACAGCAAAGGCGGTAATTAGCCAGAGAAGTCGATTCAATCTGTCTGGGGATTTTGTGCCTGTATTTTTGGGTAAGAGGTCAGCTATACTTTTACCTGGAGTTTCAAAAATCAGACAAGCCGGGGAAAATTGCATATGGCAGGCAAACGGACCCAGTCACCCACCGATCCCATCTCGCAATTGAAGGCAGCGGGATTTGAGGTACGCCCTTCCAACATTTCGCCATCGTGGATGCAGGCGAGCCGGGGGGGATGTGCTGTTTTCTTTCGAGAGACCCTTGCCAACCGCGTTGAAATGCTGCGATCGCCGGGGCTGCTCCGAAACGGGAAGATCTTCCGGGTGCTCGACAAGGGGTACCAGAAGTTCCTCACCGATGACCAGCTGGAGGTCCCCGCCACCGCTTTACACCTTCAACAAATCAATTTCTTCTACCAGGATTTCAAGGACGCCATCGGTTTGCCCGTCCTGTTCAATGAATCCCTGGGGGCCCTGACGGCGGTGACGCGGCTGGATGGGGTTGAAAGACCGGTGCTCGCGCAGGGCGCGAGAAATCCCAAAGTCCAAAATCCAAATTCCAAATAAATTCCACCTTCCAAATTCCAAACAAAACCCAAAACACAAATTCCAACCGCTCAATGAAGCGCCAAGGCATGCCATGCCCTAATCCGTTACTTGGAATTCACTCGACCGTTGAATCTTGAACTTGAAATCGCAATTTGAATCTTACTTGAGTACCGGAATTTGGGGTTTGTTTGGGCTTTGGATTTTGGCCTTTGGATTTTATTTGGAATTTGGACTTTGGAATTTGGACTTTCCCCTCGGGCTCTATTTCTTCTTTCCTGAGGCTGCTTTCTTATCCAGCGTCAATCGCGGCGTGATGGTGTGGCGAGCGGGTTCAGCCATCACCTTGGAACCGGGCGGCACGCTTTCCATCAAACGGACGTTGGATCCGATGATGGAGCCCCTCCCCACCACGGTATCTCCACCCAGCACCGTCGCACTGGCGTAAATGATGCAATCATCTTCGACGGTGGGATGCCGTTTCTGTCCTCGGATGAGGCGCCCTTCCGCGTCGCGCGGAAAGTTCACGGCGCCCAGGGTAACCCCCTGGTAGAGGCGTACTCGATTGCCGATCTCTGTGGTTTCCCCGATAACCACCCCGGTCCCGTGGTCGATGAAAAAATGGTCTCCGATTTTGGCTCCCGGATGGACGTCAATTCCCGTCCGTGAATGCGCCACTTCAGTGAGGATCCGGGGCAGCAGCGGGACATGGAGCAGTTCCAGCTCATGGGCGATGCGGTAAATGGTGATCGCATAAACACCGGGATAGCTGAAAATGATCTCATCGATGCTCTTGGCGGCGGGATCGCCGTCGTAGGCCGCTTCGACATCGTCGTGGAGAAACTCCCGCAGCCGGGGGATCTTTTCAAGAAAGGTCTGGGTGGCCCCGCGCGCCGCTTCGTCACAATGCGGGCATGCGGGTCCCGACCGCTCGCAGAAATGACGAAAACTCAAATAGATCTGCTGCTGCAGCTTCTCGAAGATGATGTCGACCCGCGTGTGCACTTGATTTGTCACATCGGGGATGTCCGTGACGGTGCCGCCGAAGTAGCCGGGATAGAGTAGGGCGAGGAGGTCCTCCAGGAGTCCCTCTAGAATCTCCTTGGACGGCAAGGGGAGGGGATTCACGTGATGGAGACGAATCTCTTCGCGTGTATATGTTGCGAGAATGGCCTGTTTGATGCGTTCGAGATCTGTGTCCATGGGATTCCTCTCAGGCTCGCCAGCCTGTGGTCACGTCCTCCCAACTTCAGCTGAAGGGTTGCCGGATCTACCGATAAAGGCGCTCCAGGAACGCGGGAAGAATTCTATCACCTTCCAGTTGATGGTCGTGTTGGTAAGCATGGGTGTGGCCATGCCAGTCACTCCCCAGCGTGGTCACCAGGTGGTTCTTCCTAGCGGCCTTAAGAAACTGCTTTGAGGCCTTATTCTGACGGCGAAGGTTGAGAACCTCGACGCCTGACAGTCCAGACTTCATCAACAACTTGAGATTCCGGTCAAAATTCTCGACGTCCGGATGTGCCCAGACCGCCACGCCGCCCTCGCCGGTGATGGTCGCAACCACCTCCTTGGCTTGCATGCTGAACTTCGGCAAAACGCGGTCGGTCAGGTACACCTGCCGTGCTTCGGCCACCGTGGAGGCGTGCTTCTTTTCGATGAGCAGAAAGGCCAGGTGCAATTGAGTCAGGCTCTGACATCCGGCATGGGCCGGAATGTCGTCCATGGAGGCCTTCACGCCGACCTTGGCGAGGTTTTCGAGGGCGCGCTCGATGCGAACCCGGCGCTCCGCCTGCACTTCTCGAGCATGCTGCTGAAGGCGAGCGGAGGGGAATTCTTTGAAGTAGCCGAGCACGTGGATTTCCTCGCCGTTCAACATAGCGGTGAACTCGGCTGCCGGAATCAGCTTCAACGCCAGTCCACGCCTGGCGATGGCTTGGCTGGCGGCTTCGTAAGCGGCGAAGCAATCATGATCGGTAATGGCCAGGTAATCCAGGCGCTGCTGTTCGGCCAGTTCGATAAGCCTCTCCGGCGGGAAAGAGCCGTCGGAATGATGGGTGTGAATATGCAGGTCCGCTCGCATCGTTCCTCTTGCAATCCATACGTTCCCGGCTCTAACCCCGAGCCTCGCCCCGTGAGGGAAGTAAGGGCGTCATTGTACTCAAAGTTCTCTCGAGGGGCAAATGTCGGGCAAATAGAAAACTGATGCACGAGGAACTTCAAGGTTCTCTCGGACGCGGATGAACGCGGGCGGATTCCGGAACGAATCACCGCAGAGCACGCCATGGAAGAACCACGCCTGCTGGCGGGAGTTGATTCCCCACCTTCTCCGGGGCGCCACTTCGCACCAAGAGGGATGACCCCGTTGTCTTGACGGGACTTCTCGGGCAACGATCCGATTTCAGCGGTCTTGAGGAGACTGGATGAGCTCCCGGCCTCCCAGCCGGCTTATATCACCGCGCGGCGTTCGCCGAGGAGCAGTTCACGCAGCAGGGGGATAGGAGGAAAGCCATTTTGCACGCAGGCATTGTGAAACTTTTTGAGCGAGAATCCGGCGCCTTGTCTTCTTTGAAGTTCTTCGCGGAGTCGAAGCAGTTGCATCTTTCCGAGGGTGTAGACGAGATAAGTGGGGTCGACGACGCCCCGCTTGGCCTCGCGGTCGGCGTTGACGGGCTGCATATGGGCATTGCGGATGAAGAAATTTTTGGCCTGACGGAAGGACATGCTTCCCGCGTGCATCTCAATCCCCACAATAAAGCGGCACAAGCGCAGCTGGGCTTCGTGGAGTTGCGCCATGTGGAGTCGCGGATCGCCCTCTCCAAAGCCCTGCTCGATCATCATCTGCTCACAATAGTGCGCCCATCCTTCCACGTGCGAAGTGGCGCCAAAGAGCCGCCGCACCTTGGACGGATGCCGGTTGACCCAAAGGAAGTGAACGAGGTGCCCGGGATAGGCTTCGTGGATCGACGTGGTGAGAATCAGGTGGTGTGAAAAGAATCGCAGATGCTGCTCTCTCGCTTCTGGGCTCCACTTTGGATCCGGAAGCGTGACGTAATAATAATATTCGCGCGCCTTCTTCTCAAACGGACCGGGCACGTCAAGGGATGCGAAGGTCAGCTCCCTCAGGAATTCCGGGCTTTCGTTGACGGTACAAAGAGTTCCTTGCCCCGACGCGCGGGAGATCGGGGGAAGCGAGATCAGGTCGCGCTGCACCAGAAAATCCTGCAGTTGGCCGAGCACCCCGGCCGTGACGGCGAGCACCTGATCGCCGGCGGGATGATCACGGGTGATGAGGTCGAGGATTTCTTCGGGATCTTTCCGGCGATCAATAGAAGAACCCAGGCGGTGAAACATCTCGTGGTTTTCTTTTAATGATTCGTGCGCTTTCGCGAGCAGGTGTTCGAGGGGTAGATCGACCCACTCCTCCAGCCAGAGCTTTCTGCGATAGCGATATTCACCGATCCCAAACCGTTCCGGACCGCGGGGGAGAAGCCGTTCCCTCAAAAAGCTGATAAACCCGGAAAAGGCTGCCATGGCCTCGCGGTTTGAATCTTCAAACTCGGCGAGAAGCCCGGGGTCCCGGGTCTCAGTTGCAACCGCGGGCAGTGTGTGTTCCAGGAAATGCAGGGTCCCTTCAAATTGCCGGATGGCCAGCTGTACCATCATCCGGGGCACCCGGCGCAGGTTCTTGCGGGCGGCCGCCAGGGCCCCGGGGATCTGTCGCTCGCGTTCAATAATCGCCCGGACCCGGGTGCGCAAGGGAGCGAACGCCCTTTTCATGAGCAGGAAAAGCGAGGCATTGAGGAGGTCATTGTAGACGCTGGGATTGCGCTCCCAAGAGCGCATTTCTTCGAGCTCGAATAAAGCAGCCTCCAGCGTCCCTTTCATTATTTGAAAGTCGAGTCGCAACTGAGGCGGGAGACCTTCGACCGAACCTTCGCCGGTCCGAGCTCCAATCCTGTTCAATCGGGAGAGGGCGTGTTTCAGCCGTGAGCTATCCCGAGCAATGCCGCTCTGGCTGAAATCAGATATTCGGTGATCATGCGTGTGAATCCCCGAGGCGGTTGCAATCTCAGGATGAAATGCAAAGTACTCTTTAAGAAAATCATCGACAAAGCAGTGGAATTCATTTCGAATTGTTTGAGTCATTACCCTTCCTCATGGGGGGAAAGTGGAGGACCGGCTGCGCTTAGACTATCGCCGATCATTATTACGACAAGTTTACAACAAATCGGGTCAAGTGGGGCAAAATTCATCCTGAACTCCGAAGTTAAAGGCTCACGGCCATCCTCTAAGACAGGGCGGAGAATATAGTTTTTCTCTGATCCTTGAGGCGGGACCTGAACGGGACATCGCTGGTCCGTCGAGTGTCTTGAAGAGGGGGCCTCGCCCAGGCCGATCGAGGAGGTAAACCTCAGTTTAGAACTCGTGTTTAGTCACCCGCGAATCTGCGGGTGCAAATTCGCAGACAAAATCGCCGATCCGGTTTGTGGCCGCACCGTCGACTCCCAGCTGTTCCAGTTTTTTCAAGCGGGGAAGATCATCCACGGTGTACACACCCAACTCCATTCCCCGGCGGTGGGTTTCATGGATGACTTCAGGATGTTTCTCGACAAGATCCACGCGCCCCATCAGGAAGCGGGCGTCCAGGCTTTTTGAGACCGCAAACATTCTGTGGGGACGGTAACGATCAAAGAGCAAGCCCAAGCGCACGTCGGTGCACATCGACCGCATCTCTTCGAGGGCGGGCCACTCAAAGGAGATGAAAGTGACCTCGTCCACGAGCGCCAACTCACGCACCAGCCGGATCATTTCACGGCGATCGCTTCCGTCTCGTGCCAGCCCCTCCCGTTTGAGCTCAGCGAAAAGATGGGCGCGGTGCTGGACTTGGAGCAGCAGCTCTTTGAATGTGGGGATGCGCTCGGAGACAAAGCGTGATCCGAACTTCCTGGCATACCCTGCGGAAAGAGGGCGCAATTCCTCCAGGGTTTTCGACCGGACCGCGCCACGACCCGTCGAGGTCCGGTTCAGCGTCCCGTCATGTAGAATCACCAGCTGGCCGTCGCGGGTCCGTTGCAGGTCACATTCCACGGCGGTTGCCCCGCACTCGAGCGCGAGTTCAAAGGCCGCCGGGGTATTCTCAGGAGCGAGGGAGGAGTAGCCGCGATGAGCAATCAGGCGCATGGTTTTCAAAAGGAGGTTTGCGGGCAGGTGACCACTCCCGCCAGGGCCTTCGGCAGGGAGGAGGGAAGAAAAGTCACTGTCTCGACGGCTGGCGTTTCATTTGGGAGGCACATAATGGATGTAGGCGGTCATCATCTTGAGTTCATGGTCCTTTTCGTCCAAATCCACCATTAACAAATCGCGCAATGAGACCAGTCCGAGCAATTCGCCCGCCCGAACGATCGGCAGATGGCGAACATTGAGCTGCTTCATCTTTCGCAGGCAGTTTTCGTAAGTCTCGTCGGCATCCGCGGATACCACCTCCCGCGTCATCACCTCTTCGATCTTCGTTTTAGCCGGGTCCAGTCCCCGCATCACGACGCGCTTCATCAGATCCCGTTCCGAGAAAATCCCCGCCAGGCGATCCGCTTCCAGGACAACCACGGCGCCGACATTCCGGCTCCCCATGTAGTTCGCCGCTTCCTGGACAGTCTGGCCCGTGCGGACAAAGTACACCTCACGATTGGCCACAAGTTCAGCGATCTTTTTCATGTACGCTTCTCCTTGAGAGAATTCAGCTAAAATGAATGCGAACCGCGCGAGCTTGGAGCGACCGCGGGCCCTCCAGGACAAGGACCGGCTTCCCAAAACGCCGCCACCTGACCTGATGAATCGACGCGAGACGGCACACCGACGCGCCATGGCCGTCCTAGGACTCCGGCGAATCCAGCGCGGCGATGGCGGCCGCGGGCTTCAGATCGACTTGCTCCTGGGTCTGTAAAGTCTGGTCTAACCGGCCTTGCAGTTTGTCGAGGCGTTTTTCGGCGTCTGTATAACTGGACTGGGCGTGCCCGAGATGTTTTCCCATCAACTGGAAGGCGTCCTCGAACTTTGCAAAATCGCCCCGCAGCTGCTGGAGACTTCGAATGATTTCATGCGCGCTCTCCTCGACATGCAAACCGCGCAACCCGAGCAGGATCGCCTGCAAATAGGCATAAAAGCTGTTGGGAGAGACCGGGACGACGTGTTTCTGGAGTGCGTAACTCGCAATGCTTTTATCGTCGCCGAAGTTTTCGTCCTTGATGATGGTTTCGTAGTACACGTTTTCAGCCGGAATGTACATCAAGGCAAAATCAAAGGTCTTCTCCTCGGGGACGATGTACTTGTTGGCGATCGAGTCGATGTGTCTCTTAACGTCCTGGACAAAGCTGCGATGGGTGGACCGACGGTCCTCGTCGGTGGCCGCTTCCATCAATCGCTTGAAGCCCTCCAGGGGAAATTTGGAATCCACGGGGACAATCCCGTTCATCACATGGAGCGCGGCGTCCACCCGTTCTCCTCTTTTGAAGGGGTATTGCATGGTGTAACAGTGGGGTGGAAAAATCTGCTGGAGCAGGTCCTCCAGGAACAATTCGCCCAAGCCCCCTCGCAACTTGGGGGCTCGAAGGATGTTCTGCAATTCGGTCAGGTTCTTTCCCATTTCGTAGATCCGCTTGGACGCCTCGTCGAGGGCCCCCAGCCGGTTCTGAACTTCTCCCACGACCCGGGCCGCATTATCGAGCCTCTGACCGATCGCTCCCTGTGATGACTGGATCTGAGACGTCATTTGATTCAGGTTGGTGTTCACGGTCGTCATCGTCTGGGACATCTGCTGCGAGATCAGCTGGGTGTTGGCCGCGAGCGTCTCCTGCAATTGTTGTCTCAAGGCATCGACTTGCTGCTGCATCAACTGCAAAGCCGGGGAAGGGTCACTGGCGGGGTGGAGGGCCTGGAATTGAGCCCGGAGATAGAACCCCAAAGCCACGATGGCGATGGCAAGAAACAACGCAATGAAAACCGTCTCAGTGGACATCAGAATTCCCGGCGAATTCAAACGGGCTTGCTCACAAGATCATCAACGTAAGGAGAGCCCCGATTATACTAAAGATTGGCCCCCTCTGCGAAATTAGTTCGGGGTTAGCCGGGCGGATCACCCGGCGCAATCCGCCGGTTACCCTCTCATTTTCTCCGCATACCCGATTTCGGTCGCGAAGAAGAAAAGAACTCAGGAGAATGTGTCCTGCAACCTCGGTGAGTGAAAACACAGAGATCCTGTCTAGGAAGCAACTGGAGCGGTTTGAGAAACAATTTGCCGGATTCGCCGATAAACGTCCCCTGAACGACCGGCCAGTGGTAGATTTATAATATCGGAAAAAGCGTTGCCACCCCGGCACTAGAACGACCCATGAAGGCAAACCGATGAACGAATTATCCATTCTTCCCGCAGGTTTGTTGTTTCTGGCAGCGATGGCCTGTCTTGGGCTGGGGGTGGCCATTTATCGTCGCACGGAACGAAGCACAGAGATGACCGTTCTGCTCCTCATGCTGGTCAGTCTCATCGGCCTCTATCTGACCCTCGGCACAAACAGTGTCTTGTATGGCGCATTGCGCCTCATCGACATCAAGACTCATTACGTCCTGCTCGTCTCGGGAGACCTGTGGCGCTTAGTGTTCTTTGCGCTCCTCGGTCATTTCCTCGCATTATCCTACCGGCGGCTGGTTTGCGATACGGAAGGGATTTCCCGCGGGGATTGGCCGATCCTGCAAAGCTCCCCGGATCCGCGGATGGCCTATGGTCTCTTGCTATTTTTTACTTATGGCGCCGCCCTGTTCGCCATCGCCGTCTATACCCAGTCATTCATTGAGAACTTGCGAAACTTTCAAAGCTGGCGGGGGGCCAGCCTCCCCGAACCACCCAGTTTTGTGACTGGTTTCTTCACTGGTTTCAGCAGTACCCTGTGGCTCGTTATTCAAATTCAGATCCTCTCCTCGATCTATCGGCACTTGCCGGAAGGCCATAAGAAATCGCGTTTCGCCCGCTGGATTTTTGAGGAATACGCATCCCCCACCAAGTGGGGCTTGATCCAGCTTCACCTTTCTGAACGACCCCCCACGGATTCCAAGGCCCGGGGACAGACGGACCCTGCGGCCAAAGTCTATACCAGCCCCGACGAGTGGAAGGCCTTTTTGACGCTGGTGATCGGCACTCTCGTTGGGGTGATCCTGAGTGCGTATCGAAGTGAAGGCAACCTGCTCCGTCAGAAATTCGAGCTCCTTTTCAACCTCCTGTTGCTCCTCGTGGTGTTACCCCTGATTTATTACAAGACCCGATTCATCTTCTTCGACGTCCTCATCAAGCGGGGAGTCCTCGCCGTGGTCTTGCTCGTCTCGGGCGGCTTCTACTTCATCGGGTTTCTTTATCCCCTGGCTGAGGTCATGGACACGCGGATCGCCAGGGCGGGTTCGTTCACGGTGGGGGTGGGCGGCGTTGTCTTTGTCTTGTTCTGGACCCTGCTTTCCAACCGCATGAATGCCATGATGGACCGCTGGCTCTTCCGACGGCCTGACTATCCTCAATCCATCCTTGAGATCAACACGGGGATGAGGCGGTTCACCAATCGTCACACCCTGGTCGACTATGTGACTCACCGTCTTCAAACCATCTTGAGCGCAGCGTACGTCCAACTGGTTGCTTCCTCCATCTCTGACTCCCTCAACGGCACTGACATTCCCGTTGACCCTGTGTCTAACCTGGCGGCGGCCTCCGATGAATTTCATGAGCGGGGGGCCTCGGTGGAAGTGGAGACCTCAGAACGTCATTTTGGATGTCTCATCTTCGGCAAGCGTCCGCGGGGACTACAATACCAAAGCGAGGACTTGAATTTCCTGATGACCATCAGCAGTCAGTTGGCCGGAATGCTTCAGAATCTTGAACTGCACGAGGAACAGGAGGCCCAAGCCCGCCGGGAGCAGGCATTGCGAGAGTTGGCGGCCCAGGCTGAGGTTAAGGCGTTGCGGGCCCAGATCAACCCGCATTTTCTCTTCAATGCCCTCAACACACTTGCTGAACTCGTCCAAGAGGATCCTTCCGCTGCGGAGGCCACGATTCTGAATCTTTCCAAGGTCTTTCGTTTTGCGCTCGATTCGACCCACCGCGAGAAGGTCCCCCTGGGCGAGGAGATCGAATTTGTGCAGTCCTATCTCGAGGTCGAACGTGTCCGCTTTGAGGACAAGTTGAATTACGAAATCACTGTACCGGACGAGCTGAGATCCGTTCCCATCCCTGCGATGCTCATCCAGCCTCTTGTGGAAAACGCCGTCAGGCACGGAATCTCTCACAAGCTGGATGGCGGAACCATCCGTATTGGTGCGAGCCTCCAGGAAGGTAAGATCAGGTTCGACATCGAGGACAACGGGGTGGGATTCCGGCCGGAGGTGACGCTGCGGGGAAATCATCGTAGTATAGGCCTGTCCAACGTCCGCCAGCGTCTCGAGACATTGTATGGTCCCGGCCATTTCGCGATCTCATCGACCCCGGGCGTGGGAACCACAGTCCGACTCGAGTTAGAGTTGGAAAAGCAGTTTCATCACGAGTGAGGCCTCTCCGGGGGTGGACTTGTTCCTGCGGTCTCCCCGCCCTGCCCTTGCGGCGGCCGGAAATGTCCTAGGAGGATGGAATCTTGAACTCATCCAGAGAGCGAGGGGCCGATCCCCCGTGGTGGCCTTGTCAATCGCGTCTCGTGAAGGAAGGAAAGAATCATGCGGCTCCTGTTAGTCGATGATGAAAGGAGAGCGCGCAACCGTTTGCGTCAGCTGGTGGCCGGGCTGCCCGGGGTTGAGATCATGGGGGAAGCCGGCGACGGCATTACCGCCCTGGAAATTATCGCCAGGGGAAAGCCGGATGTCGTGTTGCTGGACGTCCAAATGCCGGGACTCAACGGCATCGAGATGGTGGGCGAATTAAGGGGGCCTCATGTTCCCTTGATCATTTTTGTCACCGCTTATGACCGTTACGCCCTTCAGGCGTTTGAAGTCAGTGCCGTGGATTACCTGCTCAAGCCCGTTTCGACAGATCGGCTGCAGACGGCATTGTCGAAGGCGGGCGATCACCTGCAGGCACGGGCTCTTCCCGCTTTTGCCCTCGAGCAGATGACTCGCCTTATGACCACCCTGGAATCGAGCCGGCGGCTGTCGGTTGAACGTGTGGTGGGAAGACGCGGAGCCAAGCTCCAGGTCATCCCGGTCGAAAGCGTTCAAGCCTTCGTGGCCGACAACGAACTGGTTTTCGCACTGACTGAGAACGACCGCGTGCCCGTCAATCACACGCTCAGAGAACTCGAGGGCAGATTGGATCCGGGTCACTTTGTGCGGGTGCATAAGCAGACGATCGTCAACCTGCTCCAGATCGTGGAGGTCGAACCCATGTTCAAAGGCGGGGCGGTCGCGAGACTGCGGTCCGGCAGGCGCATCGACATCAGCCGCCGTTATGCCGCCGGATTAAGAGAGAAACTGGGCGGGTAAGAATTGCGTATAACCAGCAAGGATGCCCCTCCTCACCCGTCCTGAAAGGCCCGGCCAGGTATTTTGGAATGAGAGAGGGTCCCCCGAAGTCGACCGACTTCGGAAGTTGCGGTCCTGCTGGGGCGTCGTGAATCTGTGGCATCGTACCGAGTCAAGAGTGCACCGCACGCTGCTGGAAGCATTCTCTTGCAGTCATTCACTTTCCGGAGGGTTCTATGAAAAGGTTTTCGAGTATTACCGCGCATGCCGCCGCGACAGTTCTTGCCCTGGTGATGATCTCATCGGGGCTGGGGGCGCAAGGGCTGAAGGGGCTGGAGACACGGGTCACGAGGCATACCCTCAAGAATGGCATGAAGGTCTTGCTGATGGAACGCCACGCCAATCCGACGATCGCGTTTCATGTTTACTATGATGTGGGTTCGGTCGACGAGGAGATTGGAAAGACCGGACTGGCCCATTTGTTCGAGCACATGGCCTTCAAAGGAACCCCGACCCTGGGGACAAAGGATTACGCCAAGGAGAAGCTGCTCTTCCCCAGGATCGATGACCTGGAAGCCCGATTGACTGCCGCGCGGGACCGGGGTGAGGACGCGGCCAAGATCAAAGCGATATCCGACGAACTGGAAAAAGTCCAGAAGGAAGCCGACGCTTTCGTGGTCTCCAATGAGGTAGGCCAGCTTTATGAAAAAAATGGCGGGACCGGCCTCAATGCCAACACGGGACGCGACGCCACCGAGTATTATGTCAGTTTCCCCGCCAACAAGTCGGAACTCTGGGCGGCCGTGGAATCGGACCGCATGGCCCACACCGTCTTCCGGCAATTCTACAAGGAGCGGGACGTGGTGATGGAAGAGCGCCGACGCTCCGTGGACACCAACCCGATCGGGAAACTGTTTGAAAAGTTCCTCGTGAATTCCTTCGAAGCCCATCCTTATGGTTTGCATGCCGGTTGGGGGTGGCCTTCGGACCTGATGCACCTGACAAGGCAGGACGGGGAGGAATTCTTCCGAAAGTATTATTCCCCGTCCAGTACGACCATCGCAATTGTGGGGGACTTCCATAGCGCGGACATGATCCGCCTGGTGGAGAATTATTTCGGTTCCATCCCTTCATCCCCCAAGCCGCCGCGCATTCATACCGTGGAGTTACCCCAGCAAGGCGAGCGACGGGTCGAGGTCGAATTTGACACCAATCCTTATCTCTTTCTCGGCTGGCATCGTCCCGACGCCCGGGACAAAGACGATGTGGTCCTCGACGTTATCCAGGACCTTCTATCGTCCGGACGAACCTCGCGGTTATACCGCAGCCTCGTGCTGGAGAAGAAGATTGCCGCCGCGGCTCAGGCCCTTTCCAATACTCCTCTCATTTACGGAAAATATCCCACCCTCTTTCTGGTCGTGGGCGTTCCTTTGGCCGGCCATACCACCGGGGAGGTGGAAAAAGGGATTGAGGAGGAACTCGACAAGTTGAAGACTTCGCCCGTAACCCCCCGGGAATTGCAGAAAGTCGTCAACCAGATTGATGCGCAACTGATTCGCAACTTGCGCTCGAACTCGGGGATGGCTTCTTTGTTGGCCCAGACAGAAGTGATCCAGGGGGATTGGAAGGAGATCATTGCCTATCGAGAGAAGCTGCAGAAGGTAACCCCCGCTGACGTGCAGCGAGTCGCCCAGGACATTTTCAAGAAGGGCAACCGCACCGTCGCTTACCACGTGCCGGTAAAAGCGGAGAAGGCCGCGGAAGGACCGGCCACTCCGGCGGCTCCGGCAAGCGCTGAATCCGTGGCTCGGGCCAAGCAGATTGTTGCCGAGGTGACAAAAGCCAAAGGGGGCCTTGAGGCTTTAAAGTCAGTAAAGGATGTCTTGACCAAAGCGACTGCGAAGGTGACGTCACCCATGGGGGAACAGGAGGTGACTGTGACCGGCAGCATTCTTTATCCGGACAAATTCAGGCTGGAGATCACCGTGCCCCAGGGGACCATCACACAGGCGACCAACGGTACCATGGGGTGGATCCAGTTCGGCCCGAATACCCAGGAGATGCCACCGGCTTCATTGGCCAGCTTTAAGGATGCCCTGAAGCATGATTCCATCCAGATCATCATGAGTCTGAATGATCCCAACACGAAAGTTCAAGCCCTTGATGACGAACCCGTCGAAGAAAAACCCACCGACGTGGTCCTGGCTACCGATGCCGAGGGAGCGCAAACCAAGCTGCTCTTTGATAAGTCGAGCCACCTCCTGCTCAAAATGTCTTATTCCTCAAAAAATCAATTCGGCGCGGACGCCGCCGTTGAAGATTTTTTCTCAGACTATCGGGTGGTGAAAGGAATTGCAGTGCCGTTCCATCATGTGCAGAACCAGAACGGGAAGAAACTCAACGAATCCAGGACGACCGATTTGGAGATCAACAAGGGCATCGATGCAAAGGTATTTGAAAAACCGTAGCCCGGAGCGCCTGCAATCCGCCGCCACCGAATCCTTGCAGAATCCCTGCACAGAAAAGCGTGGCCCGGTTTGTTCGACTCAACGTTTCCAATAGGAGTCCACCCTGACTATTCGATTGGAGTTGAAACTTATGAGGAGAGATCCCATGGCATTCTTAAAGAAAGTTTTGATTGGATTCACTCTTGCCGGCCTGCTGGTTGGGGGAACGGTTCTTGCCCAGGGCAGCAAGGCTGCAGCGGCCCCCGTGGGCCAAGGCGCAAAACAGACGCCGCCGTCCACGTTTCATCGCAAGGATCCCCGCACCATGAAGTTTGGGGAATTGAAGTTTATTCCTCCCAAACCCGAGCGGGTGACCCTGGAAAACGGGATGACAGTGTTTCTGTTGGAGGATCACGAGTTGCCCACTGTGGACGCCGTTGCGGTCATTCGTACCGGGTCGATCTATGAACCCGCAGAAAAGCTGGGGTTGGCTTCGCTGACGGGGACGGTGATGCGCTCCGGAGGAACCAAAAACGTTTCCGCAGACAAGCTCGATGAAGAACTCGAGTACCTTGCCGCTTCCCTTGAGACGTCGATCTCAGCGGAAGAGGGCACAGCTTCCCTCTCCTTGATGAAAAAAGACCTCGACCGGGGGCTCCAACTCTTGGCCGATGTGCTCCGCAACCCGGCCTTCACGGAGGACCGGTTGACCGTGGCTAAGAATCAGCTCAAGGAAGCCATTCGCCGCCGAAACGACATCCCCTCACAACTGACGGGAATTGAGTTCAACAAATTGCTTTACGGGCCCGATCATCCCCTGGCCCGCATTCCCACCGCTGAAACCGTTGACCGCATTACCCGCGAGGACCTGGTCCAGTTTCATCAGAAGTATTTTCATCCCAACACGATGGTCCTGGGGGTAACCGGCGATTTCAATACCTCCGAAATGCTTGCAAAGCTCCGGGAGACATTCAAAGGCTGGGAGAAAGTGGACGTCTCCTACCCGCCGGTGGAAGCGGTAAAGCTCGGGTTCAAGAAGTCTGTCAACCTGATCGAACGTCCGATCGATCAAACGAATGTTCGCCTGGGGCAGCTGGGAATCAAATTGAACGATCCCGACTTCTTCCCGCTCAGCGTCATGAACTCCATCCTCGGCAGTGGATTCCACTCGCGGCTGGTCAACGAAATCCGAACCAAGATGGGCCTGGCTTACAGCGTGGGGAGCACCCTCAATCCGGGTGTGCGTGATTATGGCGACTTCTGGATTCAATTTGAAACCAAGCCTGAGACCACGCTCAAGGCGATGACCGCGGCGCTGCTCGAGGTTCGGAGAATACAGGAACAACCGGTCAGCCAGGAAGAGCTGGATACCGCCAAGGACATTGTGCTGAACTCCTTTGTCTTCCGATTCTCCAACAGCGCCCAGATTGTTTCCCGCCGCGTGGATTATTTCTACTATGGCTTGCCGGACGACTTCCTGGAAACCTATCGGGATAAGATCGCCCGGGTCACCCGCGAAGATGTCCAGCGTGTGGCGAGGCAGTACCTGCATCCCGATCAGTTCATTATGCTCGCCGTAGGGGATTCCAGGAAATTCGACCAGCCGCTTTCAACCTTGGGAGATGTACACACGATCGCGGTGAAGTGAATGGCGACCAGCGAACTGCGTTTGCGCTTGAATCACGGTCCAGGGGCTCAGAATTCAGATTCACGGCAAGACTTGGAGGGGCGATGCGCCGGGGCGCATGGCCCCCCTGTCGAAGCTTCGCCGGGGCGGGAGCCCCGCTTCTTTGCAGGCCACGGAATCCCGGATCACCTCGTTGGAGCGTTGTTTTGGGTTGCATCTTCACCGTCTTTTGGCTGTTCCGCCCCTCCTGACCCCTCCTTTACCTCGCCGCAATAAATCAGCGAGCTTGTGACTGCAATCACTTCCCCCAAATCGTTCCGTACTAACATAGGTATTCCACGAGGTGATTTAGGTTGCATTCAGAGGCTGGTCGCATTTGAGAAGTGTTTTGCTCCGCTTTCTTAATGGAAATGGAGGTCTCTATGAAATTCAAGCGCTGCCTGCTATTCACCGCTTGCCTGATGGGGATGGTGTGTTTTTTGTCATCGACGCTGATGGTTGGACAAACTGATCCGTCCTGGCGCCTCTGGTATCCCCAGGTTGTCAATGGTGTGATCGGAAATAACACGTATGTCACCTCACTGATTGTCTCCAACCCCTCCAACATCGGCATCGAGGTCGCCCTGGAAGATTTTGATCATAACAGTCCGGACCAGTGGCTGAGGACCTCCTATACGAGCAACTGCAAAGTGGTCGGGACCCATTTCTTCCTTCCGGCCTTTGCGACCTGCCGGTTGGACACGGATGGCGTGGGACCTTACGAAAGCGGTTGGTTGCGCATCTCCGAGGTAACAAAATCCAACAATCTCGGCGGTTATTTGAGCTATACCTATTACCAGGGGGACGCGGTCATCGGCACTCCGCTCTTCACCGTGGGAGTTTCCCCGATGCCAGCCTGCAGCCGGTTCTCCATTCCCGTATTGCGCGACGTTGCCAAGGGAGAGGACACCGCCTTCGCCGTGGTGAACCCCAATGTCTTTTCCATCAATCTGCGCGCTGATCTCTTTGATGTGAAAGGGCTTGTTGATAGCCGCCCCATTTCCCTGCTTCCCCAGGGCCACGTCGCCCAATTTGTGAGCCAGCTCTTTCCATCGGCTCTCGGGAATGCCACTAAATTTGTTGGGAACCTTCTGATTTACGGCCTCGGTGGGAACGACAGTGCCAGCGCTACTGCCTTGATCCAGCGGAAAGACCAGTATGGTGGGGCCACTACGACCTTGCAGGAAGTTCGCTATTCCAAGATGGACAGCGACTATGAAGTGGGAAAAATGGGTCCGTCTCCGGAAGGAAAGCTCATCAGCACTGCGACTGGCCCGAAATTCTGAATTGAACCCCGAGTGGAGATGGGGGAACGGAGGCGTCGAGTGAGCCCGGCCCCTTTCCCCCTCTTCCCGCTCAGATGAATCCCCCAGCGGAAGCCGGGGGGATCTTTCCAATTACTTCTGGGTTTCCAGCTGGCGATACACTTCGCTCTTGGAAATGCCATAGAGGCGGGCCAGTCGCTTCATAGCCTCACGACGTTCCACACCTCCGTTAAGCAAATCGTCAAATTCCTGTTTGAGTTTCTCCGGGGGAGCCGGGGGGAGAGTTTCCGGCAGCGGCTTATCCACGATAAGTGTGATCTCACCCCGGATGATCCGTCCCTTAAGCTGTTCCAGAACGGAAGAAATGTTTCCCCGGACAAATTCCTCATGGACTTTGGTGACTTCGCGGGCGACCACGATATTGCGATCACCCAGCACCTCCCGCATATCCCTGAGGGTGGCGATCAAGCGATGGGGGGCTTCGTAGAAAATGATGGTCCGTTGCGCGGCGCGTGCCTGCCCGAGTGTCGCCAGCCGCTCGCTGCGCTTGGAAGGCAGGAATCCGTGAAAACGGAAGGAATCACTGGGAAGTCCGGAGGCCACAAGCGCGGCGACAAAGGCGGAGACTCCCGGGACGGGGACCACGCGGATGTTGTGTCGAATGGAGAGGGACACCAGCCGATATCCGGGATCGGAGACCCCGGGATTTCCCGCATCGCTGACGAGGGCGATGTTTTCTCCTTCTTCCAGCTGCAGCACCAACTCCGGCGCCTTGGTCATTTCATTGTATTCATGATAGCTGGTGGTGGGCGTCTTAATCCGGTAGGCATTCAAAAGCTTTTGGGTCGTCCGGGTGTCCTCACAGGCGATGAGGTTCGCTTCGCCCAGGATCCGGAGGGCACGGTGGGTGATGTCTTCCAAATTTCCGATGGGTGTCCCGACGACGTAGAGCGTCCCTTTGGGGCGATCCCCATCCAGTTTCTTCGCGAGCGAATTGAGTGGGACCTTCCGGTTGTGATTCATAGGCCAAGGCCGGGGCGTGACATCCGGCGGCAGCTCAATGTCCCGGGGATGGCGTCCACAAGACCTACATTCCCCAGTCGCGCGGATAAAGAAAATCGTGGGTCACGGTCCGCGGTGACAGCTTGCACACCAGCGGGCTGCATCGCTTGAACTGATTCCGGCGCATTAGTTCCAGCACTCGCGTCACAAATTTCGAGTTGAAGCCCATTTCTACCAGCTTTTCCTGAGAAAAACCCAAGTCTACCCGATGATACAGCAATCGATCCACCTCGGCATAACTAAATCCCAGCTCTGCCTCATCGGACTGGCCGACCCACAGGTCGGCGGTCGGCGGCTTCGAAATGATTTTCTCCGGAATGTTCAGGAACGTGGCCAGTTGCCGGATCTCCGTCTTGTACAGGTCGCCGATGGGATTCAGGGCGGAAGCCAAATCGCCGTAAAGCGTCCCGTACCCCAGCAGGAGCTCGGTTTTGTTGCTGGTGCCGAGAACCAGGGCGTGAAGCTCGGCGGAAAAATCATAGAGCACAATCATCCGCGCGCGCGCCAGGACATTTCCCTTGCGGGTGTTATTCAAATCCTGCTTCAGCGACAAAAACCCATCAGCGATGGGGCTGATGTCAATCACCTCGCGCCGGATTCCGAGTTGATCGGCGAGGGCATGTGCATCCGCCAGGGAATCGGGACTGGATGTCCGATACGGCAACAGCACACCGGTCACCTGTGCGGGTCCTAGCGCATGAGCGGCCAGCGCGGCCACCACTGAGGAATCGATGCCCCCGGACAGGCCCAGGACCACGTTTTCGAAGCCGGCCTTATGGAGCTCCTCACGGATGAAGCGGGTTGTAATCTGGGAGGCGAGCGCGCTATTCAATGGGGGCAGGACCCCCACTTGATCTGTGGTGATATCCATGAAGAGTGCCTGCGGCCCACCGGCCGTGGAGCCGCCGGGTCTTGACCGTTCCAGCCTGCTTTGCGCCCCGGCGGCAGAATGCTCTTTAATCGAGCAGAAACTTTTCCCTTGAGATTCGTTCGAGTTCCCGCAATGTCAGCTCCAACTTTTCGTCACGCAACAATGGAACCTGGGCGCGGGCGCGCTTGACCAGATCCAAATCGATCTCGGCGAAAACCAGGTCTTCATCGAATACCTGCCCCCGGGCGACAATGTTCCCATATGGGTCCACGACCAGAGACCCGCCAAAGAAGTTCAGTCCATCTTCAAACCCGACGCGATTGACCGTGACAAAGAAAACCGTATTGAACTGGGCAACCGTACGTGCCAGTAGCTCCCAGCTGGTGGCACTGCCGAGCATGTCGCCGGAGCCGCGGACCCCGCGTCCGGGGCCGGCCAGCGACGCCACAATCATGAGTGCACCCTGATGCGCCAGCAAATAAGAGGTCGAGAAATGCCAGATGTCCTCGCATACGAGGAGACCCAGCCGGCCGAAGCGGGTGTCGACGGTCCTCACGGTGTCACCTGCAGCAAAGAATCTCTTCTCATCGAACATGCCATAGGTAGGCAAATAGATCTTTCGATGGACGTGCTGAACCGTGCCGGCATCCAGGTAAGCCACCGCGTTGTAGTATTTGAAGTCCTGTGACTGCTCTACAAATCCCACGACGCAGGCGGTCTGCGTTTCGTTCGCCGCCAGACGTTTGAGCGGGCCGGCGCAGGCGGGCTCCAGCGCTGCGTCGGACGTCAAATCTCTCAGAAGATAACCGGAGAGGGAGAGTTCGGGAAACACTACCAGCGACGCGCCGGCGGCCGCCGCCCGCGAAATGATCTCCTCATGCCTCCGCGTGTTGGCTTCCACATTGCCCAGCGTGGTGTTGATTTGTGCAAGCGCGATCTTAAATTTCATGTGCGCCGTTCCAAATAGGAAACAAAACTAGCAAAAATGGTAACACACGGCCCTTGGGCAAGCAAACGGGCCGCCACAGGCAGCAAAAAGCAAATTCCAAACTCCAATCCGCCGTGGCGGACAAAATCCAAATAAAGTCCAAATTCCAAACAATTCCCAGAACAGAAATCAGAACCTCATCTGCCCGATTACGTTGTCCTTTTTATTTTTGTTTCCCAAACGAGCATAGCTTTCTATAATGCCTTCCGGAATGACATCCCGTGTGCATTTGCGCTTTCGCGCCCTTTCTTGCTTTTGGATCTGGATCGCCCTCTTAGCCGGGTGGGGGTCGCCCCACCTGGCCCGGGTATGCTGGGCACAGATGATTGGCACAACGCCCAACACGTCAACCCCTGCGGGAGAAGAGGGTGACAAAACGCTTCAGTTCCTGACGCGGCTGGGGGAGCGGCTCACCTCCCAGGAATTGAACATGAAGAAGATCTCGTGTGACGAACAGGTTGCGGTTGAAAGAAGCCGGGAAAAGGGTCAACCGGCGTCAGTCAGAAATCAAAAATTTATTGTGAAGGCCGAGATAAAGCAGCACGGAGAATTTTCAATCGACACCAGCCTGGTGGAGGAGCACTCGCCGGTTGAATCCGGTGATCCGTCCGCCCACCCCGGCGATCGCGAACAGGCCGTCGATGCCTCCTTTCTTGTCCGCGACAGCCTCAGTGCGGCGCCGGAGTTCCTGGGATTGAGTCACCGTGAGATTTATTCTCAACGGTTTCTCGGAAAAGAGCCGTTGGACGGACGAGAGGCGTTCACCGTCGCGTTTCAAACTGTCAAACAGCTCGAGAGCCGGAGAATTACCCTTGCCGGCCGGTCAGTCCCCATGCGAATCGCCGGCCGGGTATGGCTCGATGCCGCGACTGGAATGCTCCTGCGCCTCGAGGTTCAACAAACCAAACTGCCGAAAGGCATCCGCGAATTTTCTTACGATGTCCGCTACGCGCTGGCCCCGGCGCAATCCGCCGCCCCCATCCTCCCCGCGACCGTTCACTTCAGACGTGTTCAAGATGGCGAAACCCTCGTCACCACGCAGACCTTTTCAAACTGCCGGGTCAATTGAAATCGAATCCTTCTCATCTCCGGCGCGATCAGGGGTTGCGCCGCGACTCCTTTTGATCCGTTGGCGGCGCCGTTGAAATCCTAGACAATTTGACATCCCCTCCCTATAATCAGGGTTTCGGCATGCGCGATGGACCAGCTCTGGGTGCAGGTTCTCTTCGGAGGGCCACGCGCAGGAAATCGCGGGATTCAGCCCCCCTTGCGGCGCAAGGGGCGTTTCGTTTATGGAGCTTCCCCATTGGAAAAAGTGCTGGAACTGAAAAAGACGGTGCACCTCCCGAAAACCCCATTTTCGATGAAGGCGAACCTTGCCCAGACAGAGCCCCTGCGTTTAAAGGAATGGGAAGAAACCCGGCTCTACGAGAGGATCCGCGCCGCACGAAAAGGGCGGCCGACCTTTGTCCTGCACGACGGCCCTCCTTACGCCAACGGGCACATCCACCTCGGGACCGCGCTCACTAAGATCATCAAGGACGTCGTCGTGAAATCGCGGACGATGATGGGATTTGACGCCGCCTACCTGCCCGGGTGGGACTGCCACGGCCTGCCTATTGAAACCCGTTTGCTTCAAGAGTATGGGCCCAAGCTCAAGCAAACCAGCACGGTTGAATTCCGCCAGGCCTGCCGGAAATACGCGGAAAAGTTCATCGATATCCAGCGGACCGAGTTCAAGCGGCTGGGGGTGCTCGGGGAATGGGATCATCCCTACAGCTCGATGTCGAATGAGTATCAATCCACCATCGTGAGGAACTTTGCCAAGTTCGTGGAGGAAGGCTTTGTTTACAAGGGGCTGCGGCCGGTCCACTGGTGCATCTATGACGAAACCGCGTTGGCGGAGGCTGAGGTTGAGTATGCCGACCATGCTTCCCCGTCTGTCTACGTGAAGTTCCCGCTCAAAAGTGACCCCGCCTTGATCTCCCCGACGCTGCGAGGCCGGACCGTTTCTGTGGTGATCTGGACGACCACCCCGTGGACCCTTCCGGCGAACATGGCTATTGCTGTCCACCGCGACTTTGAGTATGTCGCAGTTGACCCTGCCGCTGTGCCGGGAAGTTCCTCCGGAGAGGTTTTCATCCTCGCCGAGGCGCTGCTTCCCTCAGTAGCCGAAAAGGTAGGCTGGAAGGAGCCGAGAACCCTCGCAAAGTTCCGGGGTGAAAAACTCGACCATCTCGTCGCGCGCCATCCCTGGATCGACCGCGATTCGATACTGCTGCTGGCCGAACATGTGACGCTCGAAACCGGGACGGGCGCCGTGCACACCGCTCCCGGGCACGGGGAGGAGGACTTCCTGCTGGGCGTGGCCAACCACCTCGAGGTGTACAATCCGGTCGATTCCGTCGGCCGCTTCGACGAAACGGTGGAGCATTTCGCGGGGCAGCAGGTGTTCGAGGCAAACGCCCACATCGTGGAGTTCATGAAGACGCACGGCGTGCTGCTGGCCGAGGAAAAGATTACACACAGCTATCCTCACTGCTGGCGCTGCCATAATCCGGTCATTTTCCGCTCCACCCCCCAGTGGTTCATCCGGATGGATCATCCGATTCAGGGCCTCTCGCTCCGCGACCGCGCCCTGAAGGCCATTCAAGGGGTGAAATGGTATCCCTCCTGGGGCGAAGAACGCATCACCAACATGATCGCCAATCGGCCCGACTGGTGTATCTCGCGCCAGCGCAAGTGGGGCGTTCCGATCGTGGCGTTCTATTGTGGAGGGTGTGACGAAATCCTGATTGACCCGAAAGTGATTCGCCACGTTGCAGAGATCTTTTTGAAGGAAAATGCGGACGCCTGGTATGGACGCGAAGCGAAAGAGTTATTGCCACCCGGCACCCGGTGCCCCCGATGCTCGGGTTCGGACTTTCGCAAGGAAAGCGACATCCTTGACGTGTGGTTCGATTCAGGATCTTCTCATGAAGCCGTGCTGGGCCACCGCCCGGATCTCCCCTGGCCCTCTGATATTTACGCCGAGGGCAGCGATCAGTACCGCG
This sequence comes from Terriglobia bacterium, assembly GCA_020073085.1. Taxonomy (NCBI): domain Bacteria; kingdom Pseudomonadati; phylum Acidobacteriota; class Terriglobia; species Terriglobia bacterium. The sequence goes on from JAIQFV010000002.1 coordinate 81,249, forward strand.
GCTGGTTTCATTCGTCCCTGCTGATCGGCATCGGAACTCATCAAGCCAGCCCGTTCCGCGAGGTGCTCACCACCGGTTGGATGCTCGACGCCGAAGGCCGGACGATGCACAAGTCACTCGGCAACAGCATCGAACCGGATGAGGTCGTCAAGGAGTATGGCGCCGAAATGCTCCGGCTGTGGTTTACTTCGGTCGATGCCCGCGAGGACATTCGATTTTCGTTGGAGGCCGTCTCGCGGCTTGCGGAGAACTACCGGAAAGTCCGGAACACCTTCCGGTATTTCCTGGGCAACCTTTCCGATTTCAATCCGGCCACTGACGCCGTGCCCACTGAGAAGATGGAGGAAGTGGATCAGTGGGTGCTCTCGCGGGCGGCCGAAATCTGTGAGCAGGTCAGGGCGTGGTATGCGACCTATGACTTCCACAAGATTTATCATGAAACGTTTGTCTTTTTCACGGTGGACCTCAGCGCGTTTTACCTCGACATCCTCAAGGACCGCCTGTACACGTCGGCCGCCCGCTCGTTGAAGCGTCGCTCCGCGCAGACCGCCCTGTACCGGTTGGCGGACGCGCTGGCCCGGCTGCTCGCCCCCATTTTGAGTTTCACGTGCGAAGAAATCTGGCAGCACATTCCACGCGGAGACTCGAACACCCGGGACAGTGTTCACCTGCAACTTCTGCCAAGCCGCGAAGAGCTCGTGGGCGGAATCCCCCCGGAGGCCGTGACGCGGCTCAAAAACTGGGAGATGCTGCACGCGCTGCGGGACGATGTGTTGAAATCCCTGGAAGCGGCGCGGCAGTCCAAGTTCATTGGGAACTCCCTGGAAGCAAAGGTCGTGATCATTGCTCCGGACGCCAAGATGAAGGTCCTGGCGGAATACAAAAACTTTCTCCGGACCCTCTTCATCGTCTCGCAGGTTTCCCTGCGCAGTCATGATGAGGCGCCCTTGTCGTCCTTCAATGTGGATGACATCCAGATCGCCGTGGAGAAGGCGGAAGGAGCAAAATGCGAGCGATGCTGGAATTATTCTGTGGCTGTCGGGCAGTCGTCCAAGTACCCCACGGTGTGTGAACGGTGCGTGGAAGCCCTCGACGAAATGGGCTATTGATGCGTTTCCTTTACCTCTTGGTCTCGCTCCTGGTCTTCGTGCTGGACCGCTGGTCGAAGGTCCGGGTGGTCGAACAGGTTTCCCTGGGCGAATCGATCCCGATCATCCGGAATTTCATTCATCTGACTCACAGCCAGAATCCCGGAATTGCTTTCGGACTGTTCGGCCTCAACCCTTCGCCGCTTCAGAACTGGATCCTGATCGGGCTTTCGCTGGTGGCCATTGGAGTGGTCGCCACCCTGGCATGGCGCTATCCGGCTGAGAAGGCGGGGTTGCAGATCGCCTTTGCGCTGATCCTCGGCGGGGCGGCTGGCAACCTGTGGGACCGGATTTTCGACGGGCAGGTCACCGACTTTATCGATGTTTTTGTCCACGATCACCATTGGCCGGTCTTCAACGTCGCCGACAGTGCCATTACCGTCGGCGTGGTGGGGTTGGCGATTGCGCTGTTCTTCTTTGATAAGCACGAAGGCGGTGAAAAAGCGCGCGAGCTGGGAAGGCAGGCTCACCACCCCTGACTGTCCTGGGTTGAGGGGTGCATTCCCTCTGTTCCGGCGGGAATCCGCTCATCACCCAGTCGTTTGAAGGACCTGCGGGGGGGAAAAGGACGATTTGCCGCACCGCCCCGCGGCGCCGTTCGGTGACTGAGCCAACTCGAACGCGTTTCAATGAATCTATCCAACCAGACGGGCGAAGATTGAGCCCTGTCGAAAGCCGGGTCATGTTTCCGATTCTACTGAAGATTGGCAGCCTCACAATTCACACCTACGGGTTTCTTCTCTCCGTGGCGTTTATTGTGGGGTTGTACACCGCCGCCCGCTTCGGTGCGAAGGAAGGGCTCGACAAGAACAAGATAATTGACCTCGGTCTGCTGATTGCGTTTTCCGCACTTCTTGGAGCCAAGGCATTCCTGATCCTCGAGGACTGGTCGTATTACACCGCGCATCCCAGGGAGATTTTTTCACTCGCCTTCCTCCATGCGGGCGGCGTGTTCTACGGGGGATTTCTGTTGGCGGTGGCGGCCGCATTACTTTATCTGGCCCGGCAGCGACTGCGCATCCTGCCGGTGACCGATGCTTTCGCCCCGGGGATCGTGCTGGGCCATGCCATCGGTCGCCTTGGGTGCTTCAGTGCGGGCTGCTGCTGGGGCAAACCGACGCATCTCCCGTGGGCCGTCACCTTCACGAACCCTTACAGCAACGAGGTGGTCGGAGTCCCTTTGAACATCCCGCTGCATCCGACTCAACTGTATGAAGCCGCCGCCAATGTTTGCATCTTCCTGTTTCTGTGGTGGCGTTTCCGGCACAAGAAATTCGACGGCCAGATTTTTTCCCTCTATCTCCTCTGCTATTCCGTGTGGCGCTTCGTGGTGGAGTTCTGGCGCGCCCACGAGGAAACGGGATTGATGTGGGGAGGTGCGATCTCCACCGCTCAATTCATTTCCGTTCTTTGCGCCCTTGCCGCACTGCTGCTTTACTTCTTCCAACACAAGAAGGTCTATGCCCGATCCCATGTTTCAGTACTGCGTGGATGAGGCGGCCGCAGGACAACGGCTCGATAAATTCCTGGCCCTGCAGCTTCCTCATTTGTCGCGCACCAAGGTCAAGGAGGCCATCGACTCCGGCGGCGCCTTGGTGAACGGGGCGGTGGCCAAGCCGTCCCTGACCCTGAAGCCGGAAGACCGCATCTCTTTTCGCCTGGAGGTCAGGAAAGCGGGCGAGGAATCGATGCCCGAGGACCTGCCGCTGGAAATTCTTTATGAAGACGAATTTCTGGCGGTGATCGAAAAGCCGGCAGGCATGGTCGTTCATGCCGGCGCCGGGGTGCGATCGGGAACCCTCGTGAACGCGCTGCGCTTCCATCTTCGGTCGCTGAGTCAGGCCCCGGATGGCATCCGCCCGGGCATCGTCCACCGTCTCGATAAGCTGACTTCCGGCATCATGGTGGTCGCCAAAACGGATGCCGCGCACGCCGCCCTCTCCGAGCAATTCCGGGTGCGGCGAGTTGAGAAAAAGTACCTTGCGCTGGTGCACGGCCGCCTTCCAAGGCGGACGGGAGAAATTGCATTGCCTCTGGCGCGCGACCGGGTTCATCGCACACGGATGACGACGCGGCGGCAGCAGGGGCGGGAGGCGTTGACGCGTTATCGCGTTCTCCGTGAATTTGAGAAATATTCCTTGCTCGAAGTGGAAATCAAAACGGGCCGCACGCACCAGATCCGGGCACATCTCTCGGCCATCGGACATCCCGTGGTCGGCGACCGGACTTATGGCGCGCCGCACCAGATCTGGTGGCCCGGCCAGTCCACGACAACGCCCACGCTCGACCGCCATTTTCTCCATGCCGCCCACCTGGGTTTCGAACATCCCGCGGATCGGCGCCGCATGAGTTTTGACTCGCCGTTGCCACCCTTGCTGGCCGATTTTCTCGCGGCCTGTGAAAAGAGTACGGCCCCGGTCTCTGCTGTCGGTTGACAGGCTAATTTTGGGACGACTATAATCGGGTCCATTCTTAAAATACCCATTTCCATGAAGGGAAAGCCGGGAGAAATGATGACAAGGCGAGCAAGGATCCTATCGGCCATGATGCTGGGATGTCTGGGCGGGGTGATGATCCACTTCGTGTCCTCTGCGGCGGCGTCCCCTCAGGGAAAGGATCAGCCTTCGACGGTCATCAAGATTCCGGTCGACTACGTCTCGGTTTTGTTTACCGTCACCGACCGGAAGAACCATTACGTCACCAACTTGAAACAAAATGATTTCAAAGTGTATGAGGATGACAGGCCGCAGAATATTCTCATCTTCCGGAGTGAGACGGACCTGCCGTTGAAGATTGCCCTGCTGGTGGATGCCAGCGCCTCCATCACCGGAAAGTTGAAATTCGAGCAGGAGGCCGCCATCGAATTCCTTCAGTCGATCCTACGCAAGGGCAGAGATGAAGCCCTGCTCGTCACGTTTGATTCGGGCGTCGAGCTGGTGCAGGATTTCACGGACGACATTGACCTCCTCTCAAAAGGCATCCACAAGATCCGCGCGGGCGGCGGGACGGCCCTTTACGATGCCATCTACCGCACCTGCCAGGAAAAGCTGCTGACCCAGAAGGGCAATTACCGGAAGGTGATTATTGTGATTACGGACGGGGATGATAATCAGAGCAAGATTCAATCCCTCAACGAAGTCGTCGAAATGGCACAACGCGCCGAAGCCTCTGTCTATACCATCAGCACCAACGCCAGCGGCTTCGCGTTGTCGATCAAGGACAACTCGCGCAAGTACGACAAAATCCTCAAGGAGCTGTCGGAGCAATCCGGCGGACGCGCCTTCTTTCCTTTTAAGGCCCAGGACCTCTCGCAATCTTTCGAAGACATTGGCCGCGAGCTGCGCAGCCAGTACAACCTCGCCTATACCTCCACGAATGGCGTGCGGGATGGAAAGTTCCGCGCCATCCGCATTACGGCCGAACAGAAGAACCTGCATGTCCGCGCACGGCGGGGGTATTTCGCCCCCTCCGACCGAAGCAGCTAGATAGCGCGCTCTCGAATTTATATCTGTGCCTTTGCTCTGCTTTCCCCTACCACCTATCATCTATTACCTAAAACCTGCCTTTTCCGCCGGGTGCCGCAGACATGCGTTCTTTGCATGTCTGCGATCAAGACTCGCGCAGTCCTGCGGGCCATGAAATGCTCCCCCCCGCTATTCCTATCACCTACTACCTAACGCCTCCATTGAGGGGACAGTGCACGGGGACTGACCTTCCGAATTATGGATGGTCAATAAGTTGTAGAAGTTCGCCTTGTGATCTCAATAATATCAATGACTCTCCGGACTGGATCGACATCAAAAAAGATCCGGTAGTTTCCTACCCGCCGCCGCCAAGAGTTTGGCTCGCCCTTCAAGCGGGCAATATCACCCATGAACGGGTTGATCCCCATGGATTCAAGGGCGGCACAGATGCGTTCTTGATCTCTAGCGGGAATTTTTCCGAGGCTTTTTTGCGCGCGCTGTGCGATTTTGAGTCGCCAATTCATGCTTGAGTTGTTCCAAGGTTACGTACTGTCCCTTCTGGATCTCCGCCCGGCCCCGGCGAATCGCAGCCAATTCGCGCTTGCTGGGAGTTTCAATGGGGAATCGGCTGTAAAAGGTTCGCAAGTAAGTGCGCAAAGCCTCCCGCATCAGTTCGGAGCGAGTGCGGTTCTCAGCCAGCCGGACCCGCTCAAATTCCTCCAGCATGGCGGGAGGCAACGAAATTGTCATGGTTTGAGTGGTTCTCATAGGGGAGTGTTCATTAATGATTCAATTTCTCACTAAGTTCCGTGAGTATTACTGAGTAAGACTTAATGTTATTCAATTCCCAAGGCCTTGTCAAGGCAGTATGGGGATGACTTTTCCTCTGTTGTTCTTGCTTGCCAACGATGCCATCAAGGAGCCGGCATCTCACTGCGATCGAATATTGATCTGGCGAATCCAAGTCATCTGCACGTTTCAAGAGACGCGGGTGCCGCAGACCCGTGTTCTTTGCATGTCTGCATTTAAGAGTCACGCGGTCGCACTGCCCGTGAAATCCCCGACCCGCTTTTCCTATCACCTATCACCCATCACCTAAAACCTATCCCCCCCGACACTTCCTTTTTCTCCTGACTTTGTGAAATTAGGTACTGCTCCGAACTTAGCCTCGATCTGAGCAACAGCCCGTGGAACTCTGACCCCAAGCTGTGTTAGTATGCTCTTGTCTTCGTATCCTTCCTTTACAGGTCTGGCATTGACAAGGATTCGGTGACCGGATCGGTGCACTGTGGCCTTGACCCTTTTCCTTTGAAGCTATCTTCTCCGTCAGAGAGCAAATCCCTTATAATTTTTTACATCTGCACGAAGGAATTTCGCGGGTCATTGAAGGGATAATCTAGATTAAACGTGCCGAAATGAGGGGATAACGTAGCTGGTAATATTGAGCATTTCGCCCAGCTCAGCTGACCCCAGAGCAACGTTTATGAGGCGGATCCATAGGATTCGCCCAGGAAGGACTCCATGTCCCAGTTGGCTGATTTTCAGAAGCGATCCACACCAGAGGCCGCCGCTGACCCAAGCGAGCTACAAAACTTTCCCCCTCTCGGACCGGCGCTCAAGGTTCTCATGGTTTGGCCGCGCTTCCCGTCCTCGTTCTGGAGCTTTGACGGGATAATGGACCTTGTTCCCATAAAGACCGACCAGCCGCCGCTTGGTTTACTCACTGTAGCGGCGCTCTGTCCAAAGGACTGGACGCTCAGGCTGATCGACCGAAGCTTTGAGGACCTGCTCGACAAGGACATCGCTTGGGCCGACCTCGTCATGGTCAGTGGCATGCGCGTCCAGAAAGATGACATTCGCGAAACCCTGCTCAGGGCCCGGACTCTTGGCAAGCGGACGATGGTCGGGGGGCCCTTTGCGAGCAGTGAACCGGAACTCCTGCTTTCACTGGCGGACCATGTCGTTGTCGGCGAGCCCGATGAGATTTTCCACGAGATCGCCGCCGACGTTGAGCGCGGCTCCGCCAAACGGCTTTACGATATCAAGGACAAGCCGGATATCAGCAAGACGCCGGCCCCTCGATTCAATCTGCTCAAAATCGAGAACTATGCCTCCATGGCAGTTCAATTCTCCCGCGGCTGTCCCTTCCAATGCGAATTCTGCGACATCATCACCATTTACGGTAGGAAGCCCCGAACGAAGCCCTCCAGCCAGTTGCTGGCCGAGCTCGATGCGTTGTATGAACTCGGCTGGCGCGACCAGGTCTTTATCGTCGACGACAATTTTATCGGGAACCACAAACTGGCTCTCGAACTGGCCCTCAAGCTGGGAGAATGGCAGGAATCTCATGGGTATCCCCTCTTGCTATACACCGAGGCATCGATCGATCTCGCTCAGCGGCCCGAACTGATCGAAGCCATGGTGAAGGCCAACTTCTTTTATGTGTTCATCGGGATCGAGAGTCCTTCCCCGGAGTCCCTGACGGAGGTCAAGAAATTTCAAAATCTGCGACGCGATCCTCTCGAGAGCATTCGCTTCATCCAGAGCGAAGGGCTTTGGGTGACGGCGGGATTCATTATCGGTTTCGATTCCGATACCGAGGATATCTTTGAACAGCAAAGAGACTTCATTGAGTGCGCCGCCATCCCCTGGGCCATGGCCGGGTTCTTGCAGGCGCCTCCTACGACTCCGCTTTTTGATCGAATGCTGAAAGAAGGCCGATTGCTCATGGAGAGCACCGCGACGAGCAACTTCGATCCCCCCAATTTTAGAACGCTTCTCCCGTTGCCTGTTTTGGTGGAGGGGTACCGCAACCTCCTCGTCTCCCTGTACAACCCGTCCGCGTTTTACAATCGGGCTTATCGTTCGCTTCTGTACTGGAACGCCCGCAAGTCGCAGAAACCGCCGGAAATTCCGCTTCTGGTGACGCTTGGAATCATTGTTCGCTCAATCGTCCACCAGGGCATCCTCTCCTCCTATCGGAAAGCCTACTGGAAGTTCCTGTTGCGCCTCCTCGTCCGCTGGCCGCTCAACCCGCCGAAGTTCAGCCTGGGATTTGCGATGCTGCTCTCTGGCCACCACTTCATTCGTTATGCAAAGAACCTGGTGGTCCAACTGGACGCCGAACTCGGTAAACTTCGAACCGAAGAAGCAACCCCCGGGATTTCGCTTGAAGACGGTTGCCAGGATTCGTTCGCTTAACGAGCCACTCGATCCGGTGTCGGCAAGGGCCTGAAGCGGGTTGGATCAATGCAGTCGGTCAAGATTCTACAGGCCGGAATCGAGCAACGGCCCATCGAGACTTGGCCGTGGCAAACAGATCATTCAGCGGCCATCTACGGGTGCCGCAGACATGCGTTCTTTGCATGTCTGCGATTGAGAGTCCTGCGGTCTCGTGCCACATGAGAGACCGTCTCCGCTTTTCCTATCACCAATCCCCTATTACCTAAAACCTATCACCCTGACACCTGACACCCGGCACCCGACACCTTTATATTCGGTTCTTGAACTTTGATCTGCTTTTCCCTATCACCTATCCCCTATTACCTATCCCCTAATAAGCCTCCTTGAAGCTCAACTCTCGATCTGAGACAATGCTCCCCTCCTGGCGTCAATACTAAAGATCGTCTCTAATTCACGTGGAGGCTCGACAATGGCTAAGTGGACTTTTGAACCCGGACATACCGCAGCCGAATTCCATGCTCGGCACATGATGGTGACCTATGTCCGCGGACACTTCAAGGATGTGCACGGATCACTAGAATTTGATCCCGAAAATCCGCGGGTAGCTTCTGTCGAAGCCACAATAGACGCCAAAGGAATCTGGACGGGAGAGCCAGCGCGGGATGCCCATCTGCGCAGCGGGGACTTTCTTGATGTGGACCACTATCCCCACATCACTTTCAAAAGCAGTCAAATTGCGCTGGTCGGCGATCACGATTACATCGTCACGGGGGATCTGACCATCCGTGGAGTGACTCATAAAGCCACCCTGAATGTTCGTTATTTAGGTCAGTGGAAAACACCCTGGTGGGAAGATGGCGTGGACAAAGGGCCGAAGACGCGTGCGGGTTTTGTTGCAGAAACCACCATCAATCGCCATGACTTTGGTGTAAGCTGGACCAGCATGTTGGACCGAGGGGGTATCGTCGTAGGAAATGAGGTCCACATCACCATTGATGCCGAGGCAATACTGGAAAGTTAATGATTAATGTAAGGGAAAATGAAGCCATCCGGGCCAGACCGGGATCCAGAACCAACCGGAGGCATTTTGGCGAATGTCCTTTTGTCCCGATGTGCCCCCAAGAAGTCTTCTTGACCCGAATTCTGCCGATGCCAGTGGGTCGTGAGCCGCTCTGCTGAGGCGATGGTTTGCTTTGGTAGCCCCGCCGGGCGTCTTGTGCCCGGCGGGGGCTTTTGCCAGCGGATTTCTACCAGTTAGACCCCACGAACCCAAAGAAGTCGCTTGCTGGTCTCAAATCTCCAATCCCAGATCAATATCCTCTTCGACCACCTCCCTGAAAAGCCCGCGGTCATAATCCGCTCTGACAGCCCCGCTCCCTTTCAATCCCCCCGACGGGAGTTGGGGGACGATTCAATTACCGCCTACCGGGACCTCTCCCTCATTCTGTCTCAATCCTCCCGACGGCAGCCGGGAGATGATTCAGGTACAACCTCCAAAACAAAACCGCCGACCTTTTTGAAGTAGCTTCGTGGCCCTATTGCCGGGGATCAGGACATTTTTCCAAGTCAACCGCAGGCAAGCAGGGGGAATGGTCAGTCCCCGCTTTAGCGACACGCGGGATTTGAATGATCCACCAGCTGCCGTTGGTGGCATTCTCAAGTCGGACCTGGTCTGTCGGTAGGCTGAACCTGAATAATCCACTCCGCCGGGGCGGACCGGTGGTGGGATTACAATCCTCGCATGATGGGCGATTAGCGGCCTAATTTAAAGGAAAGTGGATGGGTCGCCGGGGTGCCGCAGGCATGTGTTCTGTGCATGCCTGCGTCTGCCAGAGTCCTGAAGACCGCCGCTGGGCGGAGCAGCGCCTTCAGGGACCGTTCTTCGCTGACATGAAAAAAACACATGTCCGCGGCACCCGCTGTTTTCTTGGATTGGAATTTGGAAAGGGCTGACCCGGGGTGTTTTCGTTGCCGCAGTGGTCTTTTTCGTGAGTGTGGCAGGGCTATAGATATCTTCTAAACCGCAAACAAAAGCCCCCCCCGCAAAAAACCGCGGGGAGGCTACCAAAGCTCGCTTTGATTGGGTTTTGGAATTTGGTTTTCATTTGGAATTTGGCGGTTTGGAATTTGCTTCTCAAGTTGAGCCCCCCAAACCTCCTGTGCTATCTTCTCTTCGCAACATCGGTCGGCGAACGCGTGTTTCCTCTGCACGGACCGGTACCATTCCCCTTGTCGGCCCATACCCATCAAACACTCGGTGAGGGGTACTTCTTTCCATCTCATTGGTTGAGTGTCAGTAATTCACCAATGGAGTTGTGCCCGGTAGCCTCAAGACCATGACACCCGAAGAAAAAGCCCGCGAGATCATCGACAAGCTGCCGGCAGATGCGGCGGGGCATTTCAAGATAAAGAAAACGTAAATCTCTGCGCCTCTCGCGGTGTTGCTGTGCGCGAAGCAAAGAAGCAGTCATGAAGGCGCCTGAAGTGAAAGCTCGGTTGGAAAACCCTATACATCATTTTTGATGTTGACCAAGCATGGAATTCAGCGTAGGGTTTTATGTATCCACTTCCGGAAACTGCCCCGTCCGGGATTTCCTGGAAGGTTTGAAAGCGCGTGATCCTGAGGATTTTGCAGCTGTGTTGGCTGGATTGGATAAGCTCCGTAACCGCGTCAACCATCGGCCGCCCCTGTCGAAGCCCCTGGGAGACGGTCTGTTCGAGTTGCGGCACGTGGGGAAGCTGAACACTCGGGTGATTTATTTTTTCACGAAGGGCCGGCGTATCGTAGTGGTCCATGGCATTCGCAACAAAAGGCAAGAAATTGCGATGCGGGACCGGGCCGTCGCGTTTGCGCGTATGCGCGACTGGCTGTCGAGACAGTAAACCATGAAAAAAACCAATTTCGATATCTATCTGGAAAGGCAGTTGAAAGACCGGGGGTTTGCCGAGCGCTTCCGCAGGGCAGGGGAAGCCTGGGACGTCGCCCTCCAGATTGCCTCACTTCGGAAAGGGGCCGGATTGTCACAGAAAGATCTGGCAAAGCGATTGAGGACGTCGCAGCAGCAAATCAGTCGGTTGGAGTCGCCATGCTACGAGGGACACTCGCTCAGCATGCTGCGGCGCGTTGCCACTGCACTGAGCGCCGAGCTACACGTGATTTTGAAGGCGACCGAGCCTCCGGCGGCCTTGGCAGTAGCAGAAGCGCGCGCCAGTTACGCACGACGGAGAAAGCGATCCAAGGGAATTTGATCGGAGCAGGTAGTGTCTTGTCTTGAGACTGTGAGGATTGGTGGTTTGGAATTTGGAAATCTATTTTGAATTTGGTTTTTTATTTGGAATTTGGATATTGGAATTTGCTTTTCCTTTGTGACTCCCATGAATGATGACTTGACACGAATTCTGGAGAGCAAACGCGCCTTGCGACGAAAGCTTGCTTCCCTCCCCGTGGCCGAAAAGCTGCGGATGCTCGATGACCTTCGCCAATGCACACTCATCCTTCGGCTGTTTCGTGGAGATCAAACTTTCCACCCTGGCCCACAGCTTGGACTCCTGACCCCTCAGATTGTCCAAGTGCTGTTCCCTGGCGAGGGCTGCCTCATGTTCGCGGCGAGCCTTCTCTATGGCGCGTTTGTCGGCCTCGAGTCGGCTTCTCTCCTCAAAGCAGGCCTTGGCCGATTGAAGAAGAGCGCCCACGGTTCTGCGGGGTGGTTGATCCATGAGGGCCCCCGACGAACGCTCTCGGATGAACCGCAGGAGGATTGCGGAGACCGCGGAATGATCCCCGTTCACGATCAGGGACGCGATGACTTCGTCCTTTTCCCGGGCAGGAAGGCGGGCTACCCACTCCGTGACTTCTTTCGGATGATACTCGGCTTTCCTTAACTGCGGGCTTGACTGGGCGGCGACGTCCAACAGGTCACGATCAATTCGCAGGAATTCGGCCAATGCCTCTGCCGTGGCGCTGAGTTCTCCGAGCCCCCTCGGCACGGGTGGCTCCAATTCCTCGTCATCTACTTCCCTGTTCTGGACGCAAAGCAGCCAACCCAGGTAGAGCGCCCGCAGGTCACCGCGGGCCAATTCGGCGCGCACCGCAAACAAAGCCGAGGAAGGCTCTTCCTCATCATCCCATTCGCCTCCTTCGTCGTCGGATACGAAGGAAAGGATAACTCGACCGGCCTTCTGACGAACGAATGCGCTGTCTCCAACGCAGTATTGTTGTGCGGTCTCGGGATCGAGGAGCTTGGAAGGCAGGCGCAGTTTGAGGATGTGCGTGCGCCAGTTGGCGAAGTAGAGGAACGCGTCGAAGTACTTCTCCATCCAGGCTTCTGGGTCGCCCTTGAAGTCTCCCCAATGGTATTCGTTGACGAAGCTGGTCCGGGAGATGCGAGCGCGGGTGGAATAGCATCGCAGTTTCTCCATTTCCTCGTCGCTGAGCGGCCGGTCAATGGCTTGGAATTCGTAATATTGATACTCGCTCATGAGGGTTGCCCTTCCGGTGTTTGTGACAGCCCAGGAGTGTACGAGGGTGTTAACGCAAAAACGACCCACCCCTGGGGATCAATAGATGAGTCAGCAATCCGGCGGTGTCAAGAGACCATTGTTCGTTTTGTGAAACTCTGAAGGGGTTTCGGGATCATCATCGCATTACGTAACCCCTTCAGGTTGAGACCTGCATGGAAATGAACACTGACCCAGGGTAGCCCCGAAGGTCGGGGCAACCTTGGGCTGTAGTATATAACCCCTTCGGGGTAGGGTGGCGCTTTCATTCTTGACCCTTTCATTGTTCTTACTCCACTCAACTTTGTCGCCCGCAGATAAGTATGTTATTGTTTCGGCGAACATTGGAGCCACCGAGGACGCGCGCGATGAGAGTCAAAATATGTGGAATCCGAGACCTCCAGGAGGCACGCCTGGCCCTGTCTTATGGCGCGGACGCCCTCGGATTCCTGGTTGGTCTCAGCTATCGCACTGAAGACGAACTCGAATTGCAAACAGCGCAGGACCTCATTTCAAAAACTCCCCCGTTTGTATCGACGGTCCTTGTGACGCACCAGGTGGATCTGGAATGGGTTGCTCGAGCATGCCAGCAGAGCGGATGCAGCATTGTGCAGTTGCACGGCGATTTTGCTTTGGCGCAAATTCCGGACCTGCGTCACATGGTTCCCAACGTGCGGATCATCAAGGCTGTCAATGTTGTGGACGAAAGCGCGATCACACGCGCCGTGGCGGCGGCACAGCAGGCAGATGCCGTCTTGCTAGACTCCCGCACAGCTACACGGATCGGCGGGACCGGACACACCCACGACTGGACGATCAGCGCCCGTATCGTAAAGGCTGTCGAAAAGCCTGTTATCCTGGCGGGAGGACTGAACCCGGAGAACGTCGGGAAGGCCATTGAGGTGGTTCATCCCTTTGCCGTGGATGTCAACAGCGGTGTCGAGTTTCCCGATGGCTCGAAATCCCCCCAGAAGATCGAGGACTTTATCCACATGGCGAAGAAGACCGCAACAAACGTGGGGATTCAGCCGTCATTGGAAGGTTGATTGAATGTTTAGCGCCTTCTCCTTCGGCAAAATCATCAAGACAATTCTACCCGGCGCCATCCTCACCGTGGCGCTACTGCTTCTTGCCGAGGGCGCCTGGGGACTTTTGCGGCCGGGGACCGGATTTTTACTCTGGAAAGTGCCCAAAGACTGGATCACGCCCGTGACCGCAGCGCTGATTCCATTGAGCCTGATTCTGGGGTTCTCCCTAAACACCTTTGCATGGATGACTTTGAATCGCCACATGCGTGCCCGCAGCGATGCCATGCTTCGGAATACGGTCTTTGCTGCCATGCGCAAGAAACTTTCCGAAGGGTTATGGGCGGATTCCTCGGAGTATTTTGAAAAGGTCGGCCGTCCGTTCGAAAAGGAATTGTATCCGGACAGGCCACCCTTGGAGTACTACTACCTGCCGCTGGTTTCCATTACGAATCTGAATTATTTATGGGAGAGCTATTTTTGCTGGTATGAGTTTGATATCAATACGGCCTGCGCTCTCATGGTCTCCGCCTTGGCAGCAGGATTCCTGCTCTCGGTGAAGCTCCGGCCGTCTGCTTATCTGCTTTGTGGGGTGGTCCTGCTTTTGGTGGTCGGCTGCGCCTTGTGCCTCGTGTTGACCCGTGCCGCGGTCAAGAACCTCGTTTCTTATGAGAGAAACCTGGTCCTGCTGATCACATCATCTTTGGCGAAAGCCGCGAAGAACGCTCAATCCCCGCCCACCAGTGACACGGTTGCCTGACGGCCCCGCTTTGATTGATAAAATTCTCGGGTCAGGCTTCCGCAATTACACAATAACTGCCGATCGGTCACAAAAGCTCTGGTGCGGGGAGGCGGGTGGATCGTTCTATTGGTGTTTTATCTGGCGGGGGAGTGCTGCGGCCTCACCATGAAAGAGTTGCGCGAGGCAGCGCGGCGGTTTCAGCAGCAAATGGAGAGGAATGCGGACTTGGCGGCCCGCTTCGCCCAAGCTGTCTCCACTTTGTGGAATGTGGACGGGCTGTTGCCGAAATCGAATCGCTGGGTCGGGGGACCCGGCCTACAACGCAAGATCATGGGCTTAAGTTGTAGGCCCCCCCGATGAGTCATCGGGGCCTCACTGGGTGCACACGAGTTTGAGCAACAGCCCGTGCAAGCCTGACCCTAATTTTCATGAGCCAGTGGTAGGTAATGTAGGGGAAGACTCTCTCTGCTGGGAAATGACTGGGAAATGTACTGGAAATGAAACGTGTCTTGTGGAGAGAATGTTTTTGTCCTCAGCCGCGCTAAGTACTTTATTTTAAGATAGAAAGAATAAATGTGCATTGGTGTTGACTTGGAAATGAAATTGTTTATATCCTGTATTCGATGATTCGTTACGAAATTCCAAGGCAATGGATTGCATATGACCGTGCGGCCCTCGTGACCGAGCTTGCAACGGCAAAGGCAGCCGTGCTTGCCTTGACCGCCATTCCGTTTCAAAGAAGCTGGGCTGAACAGCTCCAAGTCATCCAACTCAAGCGTGAGGTCGCCGGAACTTCCCGAATTGAAGGAGCGGAATTCACTGAGAAAGAACTGGATGAGGCGTTGAAACAAACGCCACAGCAACTCCACACGCGTTCACAGCGGCAAGCCGCCGCAGCGGTTGCGACGTATCGATGGATTGCCAAGCTGCAAAATGACCGCCCCATGGATGCGGAACTCATCTGTGAGATGCATCGCAGAATCATCACGGGGGCCGATGACGATCATTGTCCGCCCGGAAAACTACGGGGTCGGGACGAGAATGTAAATTTTGGAACCCCCAGACATCGAGGCGCAGAAGGTGGCAGTGAGTGTGAATCGGCATTCAGGGAATTCTGTCAAGCCGTGCAACACGAGTTTCGCGACCATGATCCGTTGATACAAGCCTTGGCGCTCCATTATCATTTTGCAGCGATGCATCCGTTTTTGGATGGCAATGGCCGCACCGCGCGCGCCCTGGAGGCGCTGATGCTGCAACGGGCAGGGCTGAGGGACACACTCTTTATCGCCATGTCCAATTATTACTACGAAGAAAAGAACAGCTACTTGTCGGCGCTCGCTGCCGTCCGGGCCGACGGGCACGATCTTACGGTGTTTTTGAAATTCGGTTTGCGCGGGATTGAATCTCAGTGCCAGCGGCTGATGAGGGAAATCAGAACTCACGTCCAAAAGGCGCTATTCCGTAACATGATGTTTGATTTGTTTAGACGACTCCGGACACCCCGTAGACGCGTCATGGCGGAACGGCATTTGGAGATACTCAAATTGCTGTTGGACTCCGAGTCTCTCACGCCGAGTGAATTGACGGCCAAGACTTCGTCGGTTTATCAATCGCTGGCCAATCCTGGCAAGGCACTTATCAGAGATTTGAATTATCTGATCCGTTTGGGAGCGGCAGAAGTAAAAAGGGGTGACGATAATCGCATTCACATCTCCGCTCATCTCGAATGGCCCACTGAAATCACTGAGACAGAATTCTTCGATCGCGTCAGGCACATGCCCAAGGCAAGAACGCATAGCTTTTTGGATTAGCCCTGCCCAACCACCCGAAACGAACTATCCAGAAAGATAACAGCATGGTGCCAGGCTTCAATAATCAATAAGTATAACGATGGCGCCACCTCCGGTGGTACCATCCACGCTTCCACTGAAGACGTAGAAGCCAGACAGGCCTTCGTGCGACGGGTATCCTCATGAATGATCAAGGACAATTGATCGCTGGACGATATCGGCTGCTGAGCCTTCTCGGGGAGGGGGCTTACAGCTCCGCCCATCTGGCCCAGGATACTGCCTTGAGCCGGCAGGTTATCATAAAAATTGCTACTCAACTGGATGAAACAGGCGCGGCAAAACTTCAAAAAGAGGCAGCGGCCTTGTCGAGAATTCGGCATCCCCGAGTTGCTCAAATTCTGGATTCCGGCCGCCTGGATGATGGCCGCTGCTACCTGGTCCTCGACTGGATCGAAGGGGACCCCCTCGATAAGATTCTTGTCAGGGGGACGCTGACTCTCCCGCAGGCACTCACTTTACTCCGGGCCATCACCGAGGCTCTTGCCGCAGCCCATGCCGTAGGAATCATCCACCGCGATATCAAACCCTCGAACGTCATCGTACCCGCTGGAACAGATGGACCGGCCTTCTCAGAAGCGTGTCTTGTGGATTTTGGGGCACTGGGGGAGTTGATGCGTCCCTCAGGAGGTCAGGCCCTGACACAAACGGGGCAGTTTTATGGCACTCCAACCTATATGTCGCCTGAGCAATTGCGCGCTCAACCGCAATCAGCGGCCACGGATGTCTACGGCCTGGGCGTGCTGCTTTATGAAATGCTCATTGGATATCCCCCTTTCAACCCAAAGACACAGGACACATTCGCGTTCCTGGTCAAAATCATGAATGAAGAAGTGTCCATTCCGGCGGAGAAACACATTCCCACCGAGGTGAGTTTGTTTTTGATTCGTTGCCTCAGTAAGAATCCAAGCAAAAGGCCACAGTCAGCCGCAGAAGTTCTTAGAGAAATCGAAGGCCTTCTTCAAACCAGTGGGATACCGCCGGTTGACATTGAACCACCGAGAGAAGGCCGTCCCGGTACGAGCGAAACGAGCAGCCGAAATTGGCCTGGTGTGCTTTTGGTTATCGGCATATTAATCGGGGCGCTGGGTGCTGTTGTCCTAGGATGGATGAATCGGGGAAAGTTGTCTGCCGGCTATGGGATCCTTGCCGGATTATTGATTGGATTGGGAGGACTGGCCCTCAGCTTCTTTGTCCGCAAGTCTCTTGAGCAGCGACGGCCCGAGGTAGAGCGACAGGCTACTCGAGTGCTGCTGGGAACAAAGGTCCGGAACATTCTGAGCGCCAGCCTTGCCCTGGACGTTGAGGACCTCATTTCAAAATGCCGTCGAATCGATGAAAAGATCCTGGGAGAAACGATCGTCAAGATGGTTCGAGAATACGAATCAGCCAAAGAATCAAAGGACAAACAATCCGCCCTGATGAATGTCGCTCAACTCCTCGAGAAGCTGATGCCTCGCTTATCACCCTGGTACATCCGCCATGAAAAACTCATCGCTTTTCTCATTTCCTTCGTCGGGATTGTTTCAGGACTCGTCACCGCAGCGGTCAGCCTCGCCAAGATCATCAAGGCTCCCTGACTCCGAGGGAGAGTCCCGAATTCTCTTTCTGGCCGTTCGATGGCTGGGAGATCCCAGAGGACCGATCTCTGGTGGCGGAAGTGTACCCGTCGCTTTGGATGCGGCGTTTTCCGACCGAAGATCGCAACAAAGATCAACAGGCCGCCTATGCGGTGTCGGCATGGCTGCTCCGTGCCGACCCAGATGGCTCTTTGCAGCAATTCCTCAAACCTCCGCTTAAACCGGTGGAATGCGCCGTAGCCCAAATCGAGGGTTGGATTCTGGGTGTGCTTTGAAAACAAGCGAATTCGAGAAAGGAGATGAATCCAGTGGGGGCCCCCGCCCCACAAGATTCATGAAATTCTCTATCTACCCCCCCCCCCCCCACACGGGGGTGGGTCCCTTTTCGATGATCACTGGCCCTTCAGGTGGGTCCTTTTTACATTATCAAAATCACCTTTCCGTGTTCGTGGGCATCCACAAGGATTTCAGACCCTGGGCTGTTGAAGAAATCCCTTTCAGGGATTTGGCTCATTCAGAATGATAGACCATTAACTTAGTGCCACTCGGTATTGTCCCTAACTATTACAAAGGCCTGCCTTACTGTACTTAGCCCTTCTCATGTGCGCTGGGAGGATCCTCTTCCAACCCTCAATTCAAAGCACTTGACTCACGGCTAAAACTGTATATCCATGAATATTCACATACTGAAATATTTTTGTTGCAATTAGATGTGAAATTAATCACAATGCTACGAGAGTCACGGAGGAGGCCAGGTGTTGTGAAGATCATATCCCATCGAACAGTCGGCCGGCTTATCCTCTACTCGCGCGCCTTGAAAGATCTCACCGAACAGAATCAAACACATGTGCATTCCCACGACCTGGCCAGCCGGGCACGAGTGACCGCCGCCCAGGTGCGCCGAGACCTCATGGTTCTCGGGTACACGGGTACTCCCGCTCATGGTTACGAAGTTCGAAAACTCAGTGAGCATATTGAGAGCTTCGCGTTCCCTCCCACGGAGCAGCGGGTCGCTTTGGCTGGCGTGGGCAACATCGGGAGGGCCCTGTTGAAATACTTCTCCGGCCGCCAGCACGCCCTGACGATCGCGGCCTCGTTTGAAAAGAACCCCGAAAAGTACGACCGGCTGATCGGAGGATGTCCCTGCTACTCGATCGAGAAAGCAGAGAAGGTCATTCGTGACCTGGGGATCACGGTGGGAATCATCGCCGTCCCTGCGGAGGAGGCACAGTTTGTTACCAACCTGTTTGTGGCTTCGGGGATCCGCGGAATCCTGAATTTTGCCCGCAAGCCGCTTCAGGTTCCTCTTCATGTCTATGTGGAGGACATTGATTTTGCCCTCTCCATGGACAAAGTCGCTTATTTCGCACGCCAGTCGCTCAAGTCAGACTGAGGATCTTTAGACCAAGGAGAACATCGCATGAGTGCCGTCGAGTCTGTTTTGGAAAAGCATCCCCGGGCAGGACGTGATGCCCTGATTCCCATCCTCCAGGAAGTGCAGGAGGAACAGGGGTACTTGTCGCGAGAGGCGATCGCCTGCATCAGCAAGCATCTCAAACTGCCTACCACCAAGATCTACGGGGTGGCGACCTTCTACAACCAATTCCGATTTCAGCCCAAGGGAAAGTTCCACTTCATGGTCTGCCGCGGCACCGCCTGCCATGTCAAGGGATCGGCCCGGGGGCTTGAAATGGCGCAGAAATACTTGAAATTGAAGCCGGGGCAAACCTCTCGAGACCTGCTCTTCAGCCTGGAGGTGGTCGCCTGCATGGGGGCCTGTGGCCTCTCGCCGGTGGTGAACTTGAATGGCGAGTTTTATGCCAAGGTGACCCCTCAGAAGCTCGTCAAGATCATCCATGAATGTCGAGACAGGGAGAACAGGAATGAGCGCTAATTCGGGAGATGTCACGATGAACGCACCGGGTAAGTGCTGGACTGATTTCACAGAACTCTCAAACGATCTAATGGGAGCACTGAACGCAGCGCCCTTTGCCGACGCTTGCGCCAAGGGGCCTCAGGAGTTGGCCGCTACGCTCTCCGCGTTGCGACGCGAGGTCGTCTCCAGCCCGGTCATTTTCGTGGGGGCGGGAACCTGTGGGTTAGGGGCGGGCGCGGGCAAGACCCTGGCCTCCATCCGCGAGTTCCTCGGTCAAAGCAAACTCACCGCTGAGGTGGTCGAGGTCGGGTGCAATGGGATGTGTTCCGATGAGCCCATAGTGGATATTCAGCTCCCCGGTCGCCCCCGAGTGAGCTTCGGCGGGGTCACGGCGGAGAAGGTGCGGCATTTGCTCGGGGCGATGCTCAAGGAGGGCCGAGTCCCGATGGAGCCGGTTTTGGGCCAGTACCGGGCTGCTTCCACTCAACCCTGGGAGGGAGTGCCCTTTCTCGATGAGCATCCGTTCTTGAAGCGGCAGGTCCGGGTGGTGCTGGCGTCGAGTGGGATTATCGATCCCGGAAACATCGCCGAGTACATCGCCCGCGGCGGCTACTCGGCAGCCGCCAAGGTATTGCGCATGCAGACTCCAGACCAGGTGTGTGACCTGGTCGAACGAAGCGGCCTTCGGGGGCGCGGCGGGGGGGGCTTCCCCACCGGAAAGAAATGGAAATTCGCCCGAGGCGCAGCTGCTGACCAGAAATACCTCATCTGCAATGCCGACGAAGGCGATCCCGGGGCGTTCATGGACAGGGCCGTTTGCGAAAGCGATCCGCATCGGCTGTTGGAGGGCATATTGATCGCGGCCTACGCCATTGGTGCGACCAAGGCCTATATCTACATCCGCGCAGAGTACCCGCTGGCGGTCAAGCGTCTCACGGCGGCCATCGCCCAGGCGCGCGCTCACGGGCTACTCGGCCAGGACATTTTGAAGAGTGGTGTGGATCTGGACATCCGGCTCAAGATGGGGGCCGGAGCATTTGTTTGTGGAGAAGAGACGGCGCTGATCCACTCCATCGAGGGCAAGCGTGGGATGCCCCGGCCGCGGCCGCCCTTTCCTGCGGTCCAGGGCCTGTTTGGCAAGCCCACGGTCATCAACAATGTTGAGACGCTGGCGAATCTGGCGCTCATTTTGGATCGGGGCGCCGATTGGTACGCCGCGATGGGAACCCAGGGCAGCAAGGGGACGAAGGTATTCGCGCTGTCGGGCATGGTCAGGCGGACCGGGCTGGTGGAAATCCCCATGGGCACGCCGTTGCGGGAGGTTGTCTTCGACATCGGAGGGGGCATTCCCAACCACAAGCGCTGTAAGGCGGTGCAGATTGGCGGTCCTTCAGGCGGGTGCGTGCCTGAGTCGCACCTGGACATTCCGACGGACTACGAAGCGTTGAAGAATTTTGGCACCATCATGGGCTCAGGGGGACTGGTGGTCGTCGATGAGTCTACGTGCATGGTCGATTTCGCCAAGTTTTTCATGGAATTCATTCAGAGCGAGAGTTGTGGAAAGTGTATTCCTTGTCGGGAAGGCACGCGCCGCATGCTTGAAATTCTCGAGGCGGTGACGCGACCTCGGCATAAAGAAGAGGACTTGGACGCCCTTCTGCGTATGCAGGGGATCATGCATCTCCAGAAGCTGGGTGAAACCATCAAGGCGACCAGCTTGTGCGGGCTCGGCCAGACGGCTGCGAATCCCGTACTGAGCACGCTCAAATGGTTCCGGGACGAGTATGAAGCCCATGTCTACGAGCGCCGCTGCCCATCGGGATCGTGCAAAGAGCTGGTCGGTGCACCGTGTCAGAGCGGATGTCCTGCTGGGACGGAGGTGTGGCGCTACGTGGCGCACATCGCTCGCGGAGAGTATGTCGAGGCCTACCGGACCATCCGGGAAGCCAATCCTTTCCCGTCCGCATGCGCGCGTGTTTGTGACCATCCGTGTGAATCCGTGTGCCGTGCGGGCGCCACGGGAGGACAGCCGATATCCATCCGGGCGCTCAAGCGTTTTGTGGTGGATACGGTGGATCCTGCCGACGGGAGATCAATCCCGGCAGTTCGATCTGACGCCGCCCGGATTGCCATCATCGGAGCCGGGCCGGCGGGCCTGACCGCGGCAAACTCCCTCTCACTGCTCGGGCATTATGTGACGGTGTTTGAACGCGAAGCGCATGCGGGGGGGATGTTAACGTCGGCGATTCCGGCTTATCGTTTGCCTCGCGAGGTGCTCAACAAAGAGATTGCAGCCTTAATGAATGATCACATCGAGATGCGCTATGGCCAGGCCCTGGGACGCGATTTCACCCTCGACAAGCTGTTTGAAGACGGTTTCAAGGCTGTCTTTGTGGCGACCGGTTCTCATCGCAGCAAGAAACTTGGATTGCCGGGTGAGGAAGCCGCGGGGATTCTGCCGGGGATAGGATTCCTCAAGGCGTACAACTTGCAGAACAAGTCGCTGGCCCAGGGACACGTGGGGATCGTCGGCGGTGGAAATTCCGCCATTGATGCGGCTCGTGCGGCCATCCGTCAATCGGGGGTGGAAAGCGTCACGGTCTACTATCGCCGGTCGCGTCAGGAAATGCCCGCCTATCCCTATGAGATCGAGAGCGGCATCGAGGAAGGCATCGTGATCGAGGAATTGGTGGCCCCCGTGGCCGTTCACACCAAGGACGGGCGTTTGACGGGCATGCGGTTCGTTCGCAACAAGCTCGGTGAACGCGACGATTCGGGCCGTCAGAGCCCGGTGGCTGTCCCGGGCACTGAATTCGATGTCAAGCTCGACACCCTGATCGTTGCGATCAGCGAGGAGCCGGAAAGGGCCGGACTCGAGGGGGTGGGCAAGTCTTCCCGGGGACCGGTTGCCATCAACACCGAGTCGTACACCACGGACCGGCCGGGGGTGTTCGCCGGCGGAGACATTGTGAGCGGTCCCAACACGGTGATTGCCGCCATCGCTGCAGGCAAACACGCGGCAACGATGATCGACCGCTATGTGACCGGCAAAGTGATGAAGGTAATTCTCAAGGTGAAGCTGCCCACGGTGTACGTGGAGCCGGTCGGCACCGGCGATGATGACGGCGCTGAGATTTTTCGGCTGGAGGTCCCCATGCGGCCCGTGGCTCAGCGCAAGAGATGCTTTGCTGAAGTGGAGATGTGTCCAGCCGAAAAAGACGTGTTGGTGGAAGCACGCCGCTGTTTGCGCTGCGACCTGGACTTTACTCAGCCGAATTGACCCCGGCCCCCGGCTGCGCGTTGGCCGGCAACTCCGGGCGCACAAAACCTGAACTGCACGCAACGAAGCGGTAACGACCGAGGTGACTATGATCGAATTGGAAGTGGATGGTCGAAAGATTGAAGCCAAAGAAGGAGAAACCATTCTCTCGGCTTTAAAGCGGGAAGGAATCCAGGTCCCCACCCTGTGCCATCTGGAAGGGTTGACGCCCAGCGGGGCCTGCCGCCTCTGTGTTGTCGAGCTGGAGGGAATGCCCAACTTCGTGCCCGCGTGTTCATATCCGGTGGCGGCAGGAGCGCGGATTCGGACGCGCAGCCCGAAGGTGCTGGAGGCGCGCCGCATGATCGTCGAACTGCTGCTGGGCAATCATCCGGACGACTGCCTTTACTGCGCCCGGAGTGGAAAATGCGATCTGCAGCGGTTGTCTCAGACCCTGGGCATCCAGCAACGGGTGTATCGCGGCAAGCGGATTGTCCGGGAGAAGGATGTTTCCAGTCCTTCGATTGTGCGCGACCCCGAGAAATGCATTCTCTGTGGTCGATGCGTCCGGGTCTGCGAGGAGATTCAGGGCGTTTCAGCGATCGATTTTGTGGGCCGGGGTTGCAAGACGTTTATCGGAACCGCATTCGAGCAAGGGCTGAATCTTTCCAGCTGCGTCAACTGTGGGCAGTGCATCCTGGCTTGCCCGACGGGCGCCTTGACGGAGCATTCCAGTGTACGCGAGGTCATTTCAGCCATTACCGACCCGAACCGGCTGGTGGTAGTCCAGCATGCGCCGGCGGTGTCGGTCAGTCTGGCGGAGGAGTTCGGACTCGAGGCAGGCCATGATGTCGACGGAAAAATGGTGGCGGCCCTCCGCCGCATCGGGTTTAACCGCGTGTTCGACACTTCATTTACAGCCGATCTGACCATCATGGAGGAGGCGTCGGAGTTGGCGGACCGGATCGGACACGGAGGAGTGCTTCCGATGCTGACCAGTTGTTCTCCGGGATGGATCAAGTTCGTGGAGCAGTTCTACCCGGACTTCATCCCGAACCTCTCCACCTGCAAGAGTCCGCAGCAGATGATGGGCGCGGTTGTGAAAAGCTTTTTTGCCCAGCACAAGGGCATCGATCCCTCCCGGATCGTGAGCGTCTCCATCATGCCGTGCACCGCCAAAAAGTTCGAAGCCACCCGCCCGGAAATGGCTCCGAACCTCATCCCGGATGTGGACTACGTGCTGACGACCCGGGAGCTGGGTCAGATGCTGCGCATGTTCGGCGTTGATCTGATGGCCATGAATCCCGAGGTGGCCGACACGCCGTTCGGCGAGCGCTCTTCCGCCGGGAAGATCTTCGGTGCAAGCGGCGGGGTCATGGAAGCTGCGGTCCGTACCGCCCACTACCTCTTGACCGGCCAGGAACTGGCCCGGCTGGAGGTTCAGCCCCTGCGCGGCATGAAGGGGGCGAAGGAGATCCACACCAGGATCGGAGAGTTGGAAGTCGGCGCAGCCGTTGTCAGTGGATTGGGGAATGCCCGCAAGCTGCTGGATCAAGTCCGGGCAGGACGGAAGGATCTCCAGTTTATTGAGGTCATGACCTGTCCGGGCGGATGCATCAACGGGGGAGGCCAGCCGATCGGCGCCGATCCGGACGCCATCCGCGCTCGAATGCAGGCGCTCTACAAAATTGACCAGCACGAGGAAATCCGCGTCAGCCATAAGAACCCGTGGGTGATCCGTCTGTATGACGAATTCCTCGGTAAGCCGCTCGGCGAGACGAGCCATCAGTTGCTTCACACCCATTACGCCGAGCGTGAAGTTCTGATTTAGAGGCGGGGGGCCGGTCTCTTGGGGAGGCAGCTCGCCCGGGAGTGAGGCCATCCGCTTACGAATTCAAACGATTAAGGGAGTGGTTATGAATGCCAAGAAAAGAATCCTCGTGGTGGACGATGATCCGGACACCCTTGAACAGGTCACAGCGATCCTCTCTGCCGCGGGTTACGAAATCGTGGCGGCGGAGGGTCGCGTGGCAGCGGAGGAAGCCATGCTGAAGGCCCGGCCCGACCTCGCCATTTTCGATCTGATGATGGAAGAGAAGGATTCCGGGTTCGTCCTCAGCTACCAGATCAAGAAGCTCTACCCGGACACCCCGGTCATCATGCTGACCTCGGTCACGGGAGCCACGGGACTGTCGTTCGCCACCCAGTACTCGGAGGCCCAGTCCTGGACCAAAGTGGACAAGATGCTGGACAAGCCGGTCCGCTCCGAACAATTGCAGGCGGAAGTCCGGCGCCTGCTCCATGAGGTCGACGTGGAGGAGTTTTCCACCCATCCCTAAGGATTTATTCTGGCGAGGCTCAAAAGCATGCAAACTGAGTGTTATGTACAAACCATCAAGGAACGCTGCCGGGTTTGTTATACCTGCGTGCGGGAGTGCCCAGCCAAGGCCATTGGAATCTCCGATGGCCAGGCCCGGGTGATTCCGGAACGCTGCATCGCCTGCGGCAACTGCGTCCGTGTTTGCAGCCAGGGGGCGAAGAGGGTCCTTGATCAAACGGAGCAAGTTACTCATCTGCTCGCCTCAAACCAAAAGGTCGCCGCCCTCGTGGCGCCCAGCTTCCCGGCTGAATTCGAGGAGTGCGAGTACGAAAGTGTGGTCGGGGTGTTACGGTCGCTGGGCTTCTCTTACGTCCATGAAGTGGGGTTTGGCGCAGACCTGGTTGCGCGCAGCTATCGCGAGCTGTTGGAGAGCGATCTTGACGGCCATCACATTGCCTCGACCTGCCCCGCGCTTGTCAGCTATGTGGAACGGTATTATCCCGACCTCGTACCCCGGTTGGCCCCGATTGTCTCGCCGATGCTGGCACAGGCACGAGTAATCCACCGCCTCTATGGCGAAGACGTGCCGGTGGTATTCATCGGCCCCTGCATTGCCAAGAAGGGTGAAGCGGCCATCGAGGAATTAGAAGGCGAGGTCGCCGCGGTGCTGACCTTCCATGAACTTCGCCACATGATGGCCGAAGCCGGCGTCTCCCCTGACCGGGTCGAACCGAGCGATTTTGATCCACCCTGGAGCGGTCCCGGCGGTTTGTTTCCGATCAGCCGGGGAATGCTCCAGGCGGCCGATATCACCGAAGACCTGATGCACTCAGAGATTATGTCGACCCATGGCCGGACGGAGTTCGTCGAGGCGATTCATGCGGTCGACTCGAACAGCCTGGATGTCCGTCTGCTGGAGATTCTGTGCTGCAATGGATGCATCATGGGGGCCGGCATGAGCGCCAACACGACGATGTTTCGACGCCGCAATCGTGTCGGTCGCTATGTGGAACAGCATTGGACCGACTTCCGAAAAGAACAGTGGAGCCGGGATATGGCCCGTTTTGCCGACCTCGACCTGAGCCGCGGGTTCCAGTCTTATGACCAGCGGGTTTCTCAGCCCTCCCATGAAGAGGTGGTCACCATTCTTGCCCGAATGGGCAAACTCAGGCCCGAGGACGAACTCAACTGCGGGGCATGTGGTTATGATTCCTGTGTCCAGCATGCCATTGCCATTCACCGGCGGCTGGCCGAGACGGAGATGTGCCTGCCTTACACTATTGAGAAACTGCGCTTGACGGTCAAGGAACTTGCCGTCTCGCACCAGCAGTTGATCAGCACGCAGGAGGCCTTGATGCACTCGGAGAGGCTGGCGAGCATGGGCCAGCTCGCCGCGGGAGTGGCCCACGAGGTCAACAACCCGCTGGGCGTCGTCCTCATGTATTCCCATATGTTGCTGGAGCAAGTGGAGCAGCACCCGGAATGGCGCGATGACCTGTCCATGATCGTTGAACAGGCCGACCGCTGCAAGAAGATCGTCGTCCGCCTCCTGCATTTCGCACGACAGAACAAGGTGGTACTCCGGACCGTCGATCTGTGCAAGCTGATCCAGCGCGCCGTCAAGGCTTATCCTGTTCCGGCCAACGTGCGCGTGAAGGTGGAGCCGACCGTCACTAACCCCAAGGTGGGGCTTGATCCGGACCAGATCAACCAGGTCCTCACCAATCTTTTCAGCAATGCCTGCGATGCCATGCCGGAGGGGGGGACTCTGACCATCGGCATCGACGGAAATGACGACAAGATCTGGTTTTCAGTCCGCGACACCGGGATCGGGATTCCCCGGGAAAATCTCACCAAGATTTTTGAACCTTTCTTCACCACGAAACAGATTGGCAAGGGGACGGGGCTCGGGCTCGCGGTGACCTACGGAATTGTCAAAATGCACCGGGGCGACATCGAGGCCGTCTCTAACAGCGATCCGGCGGCCGGCCCGACCGGAACGACTTTCACCGTCAGACTCCCCCGGAAGGGTCCGGAGGAGCAGCTCTGACATTTCAGACGAGAGTGCCATGGCACACATACTGTTGGTGGATGACGACGAGGACCTGATTGAAATAAACAAAATGGTGCTGGCGCGGCGAGGCCACACGGTGACGGTCGCCTACTCCGCGGAGGAGGCCCGTCAGCGTGCCCAGGCGAACCCTCCGGATGCCGCCGTGTTGGACATCGTGATGGAAGACATCGCCGTCGGGTTCGACCTGGCCCGCCACCTCCATGAGCAATACCCGCAGCTTCAAATCATCGTGCTCACCGGCATCCGCCGTGAGATGCGCCCCGGTTTTGATCTCGAACCGATGGAGCGGGGGCTGGCGGGAGTGAAGTTCCTGGAGAAGCCGGTGAAGCCGCGTGTGCTCGTCGATGAAGTGGAAAAGCTGCTGGCCGCGAAGCAGGCGGTCTAGCCCAACCTTGTGGAAAGGATGCACGACCACGAACTATGCCCGCGCTGTCGAGCAAAGAGAACAAAGTGGATGTGCTGCACATCCTCGTCGTGGATGATGAGTTCGGTATGCGTCAAGGCGCCGAGCGGGCCTTGCGCGAGCTCAGTCTGGACTTCCCGGACATCAACGGGGAGGTCCGGTTTGCCACCCGGGCGGCAGCCAACGGCAAGGAACTGGAAGAAAGACTGGCTTCCGGGCAGGTCGATATTCTGCTCCTCGATCACAAGTTGCCGGACACGACCGGACTGGAGATCCTGGAGCGGCTCCGCAAACGATCGCTCGACCTGTTGATCATCATGATCACCGCTTATGCTTCCCTGGAAACAGCAGTCGCCGCTACGCGAAGCGGCGCCTTCGACTTCCTGGCCAAGCCGTTTACCCCTGAAGAGCTGCGAGGCGCGGTTCGCAAAGCCGCCCGCCACCTCATCCTTCAACGCAAGGCCCGGCGGCTGGCTGAAGAAAAGCGGCAGGTGCGGTTCCAGTTCATCTCGGTGTTGGCCCATGAAATGAAGGCTCCGCTCGCTGCTATCGAGGGATACCTCCAGATGATTCGCGAACGCGCGGTCGGAGAGAATCTTGAATCCTATGATCGAATGCTGGATCGCTGCCTCCTGCGGACCGACGGGATGCGTAAGCTGATTGCCGATTTGCTGGACCTCACCGCGATCGAATCCGGGCAAAGGAAACGAAACCTGGCCACCGTGGCGCTTGGCGAAGTCGCCCGCCAAGCGGTGGAGAATGCCAAGGTCGAGGCGCAGCAACGGGATATCCGGATCGAGGTGGAAGTGCCGGACGGACTCACTCTCGACGCAGACCGAACAGAAATGGATATCATCTTCAACAACCTTATCTCCAACGCGGTCAAATACAACCGCGACCACGGACGTGTCAAGGTAACGGCCGGCACGGTCGCAGAGATGGTTCGCCTCCAAGTCGAAGACACCGGGATCGGAATGACCGGGGAAGAGAGCAAGCGCCTGTTCAATGATTTTGGGCGGATCAAGAATGAAAAGACGCGCCACATCCTGGGAAGCGGACTGGGTCTTTCCACCGTCAAGAAACTCGTCACATTCTATGGAGGCGAAATCGTCGTT
This sequence comes from Terriglobia bacterium, assembly GCA_020073085.1. NCBI lineage: Bacteria > Pseudomonadati > Acidobacteriota > Terriglobia > Terriglobia bacterium. The sequence goes on from JAIQFV010000002.1 coordinate 109,782, forward strand.
AAAAGCCAGCCCGACGCGGGCAGCACCTTCACCGTGACGCTGCGGCGCAAACCTTAGTTTCTTCCCCGGGGCTTCGCTTCAGGGACTATTCATCCCGCGCTGGGGATGTAAGAGCGATCCCGGGGCTGCATTGAAAAAGAGCGGGCGCCCGGCCGTTCATAAAGAATTGACTGAAGAAAATATGAATCGCGACGAAATACTCCATTGGCTGCACGAACAGGATCCGGCCCAGCTGCAAATCCTCTGGGCCCGAGCCGATTCGTCGCGCCAGGAGCATGTCGGCGATGCGGTCCATCTTCGCGGACTGATCGAGTTCTCGAACTACTGCCGGAGCCGCTGCCATTATTGCGGGATGCGGGCGGATCGTCGTTCGCTCGAGCGATACCGGATGACCGCACCCGAAATCCTCGCGTCGGCCCGTGATGCGGTCGCGCGCGGATACGGGGCCATTGTGATGCAGTCGGGCGAGGACCCCGGCCTGGATGCAGAATGGCTGGCTCAAATCATCGAAACCATCAAACGCGAGACCCCGCTGGCGGTCACGTTGAGTTGTGGGGAACGATCGCACGACGAACTGGCGCGCTGGCGGAAGGCCGGGGCAGACCGCTATTTTCTCCGCTTCGAGACTTCGTCGAAAACCCTGTGGAAGTCCATTCATCCACCCCTGACCAAGGATTCGCCACACCGGTTGGAGATTCTGAGAGGGATCAAAGAGCTCGGCTACGAAACCGGGAGCGGCATCATGGTGGGAATTCCCGGACAGACATGGGCCTCCCTGGTCGAAGACATTGAGTGGTTTAGACGACTGGATCTGGACATGATCGGCAGCGGACCTTTCATTCCACACGGGGAGACTCCTTTGGGGCAAACCTCCCGTCGGGCCCCGCAGCATGTGATCTCCGATCAGGTGCCGGACACAGAACTGATGACATACAAGGTTATGGCCCTCACGCGCCTCGCTTGCCCGCGCGCCAACATTCCCACGACCACCGCCCTGGCCACCCTCAATCGCGAGCACGGATCGAAGCTTGGCCTCGAACGCGGAGCCAACGTGATGATGGTCAATCTCACGCCGCCCCGCTATCGCGCCTTTTATGAGATCTATCCTGCCAAGGCTTGCATCGGGGAGTTGCCTCAAGACCAGAACCATCGGGTGTCAACCCTGCTGGCGAGTCTGGGCCGATACGCCGGCGGCGGGCCCGGCACATCACCGAACTTTCAACTGCAGCGAAGCGCTGAAGCGCGAGCAGTCACGAGGTCATGAATGAGTGGATTGCCCGGAATGAAAACGAGTGAGGGTGCCGTTGATTTCATCAACGACAACCTCCTCACGTCTTTGCTCACCGGACCCCGCGCCGGCAGCAAAGAGGTCAAGGACACGATTGCCAAGAGCCTGGCCAAGCAGCCGCTCACCCTCGAGGAGACGGCCATCCTGCTTCGCGCCGACGAACCCGAGTTGCTCGAGGAGATTTTCCATGCCGCCCGAACACTCAAGGAAACCGTTTACGGGAACCGGGTTGTGCTCTTTGCCCCGCTCTACATTGGGAACCATTGCGTCAACGATTGTTCTTATTGCGCCTTCCAGCGCAGCAATCCCCTGGCGGTGCGACGCACGCTCACGCCGTCGGAAGTCGCGGAACAGGTTCTTTCCCTGGAGGCGAACGGTCATAAGCGCCTCATCCTCGTCTTTGGAGAACATCCCAGCTACGATGCACAGTTCATTGCCGATCAGGTCCGTACGGTTTATGCCACGCGGAACGGGCACGGGGAGATCCGCCGGGTCAATGTGAACGCCGCGCCGATGGACCATGAAGGATACCGCCTCATCAAAGCGGCGGGTATCGGCACCTATCAGGTGTTCCAGGAGACGTACCATCATGACACCTACGCCCGGGTGCACCCGCCTCACACCCGCAAAGGCAATTACCTTTACCGCCTGGACGCGCTGAGTCGGGCCTTGGAATCCGGCTGTGACGATGTGGGGATTGGAGCACTCTTTGGTTTGGATGACTGGCGGTTTGAGGTTTTGGGGTTGGTGGCGCATGCCGTTCATCTCCGCACTCGCTACGGAGTGGGCCCGCACACGATCAGCTTTCCACGATTGAGACCGGCCTGCGGAGTGACCCCGGGCGGTGTCTCGCCGGTCAGTGACGACGATTTCAAAAGAGTGATCGCTGTTCTGCGGCTGGCCGTGCCTTACACGGGACTTATTCTCACAGCCCGGGAGAATGCCGATTTACGAAGGGAGCTCCTGGCGTTTGGCGTCTCCCAGATCGACGCGGGAACCCGGATTGAGATCGGCGGCTATACGGAAACGGGCGACGCGCAGGTGATGGAACGCGAGCAGTTTGAACTGGGCGATGTCCGGCCTTTGGATGCGGTCATCCGCGAATTGTTGCAGGACGGATACCTGCCGAGCTTCTGCACGTCTTGTTACCGGCTCGGGCGGACGGGCGAGCATTTCATGGAGTTCGCGATCCCGGGATTCATCAAACAGTTCTGCACGCCGAATGCATTGACCACCCTGCAGGAGTACCTGGTGGATTATGCCTCGACCGAAACGCGCGCTGCCGGAGAGGCATTGCTCCAGCAGGAATTGTATAGGCTCGAAGAGGGTCCGCTGAAGACAACACTCATGGACCGGCTTCGACAGATCAGGGAATCTGCAAAGCGCGACCTTTACTTTTGAGGAATTCAGGAACTGTCTCCTGAATCCAGGCGGTGGTATGGGAACTTGTCGAATTGAAGAGGACTTGCTGGGGACCCGGGAAGTGCCGGGGGATGCCCTGCATGGGATTTACACCGAACGGGCGCTCGAGAACTTTCCCCTGGCGTGCCGACCGGTCAACCCGGCCCTCATCCAAGCCTACGGCGCAGTGAAACTCGCCTGCGCACGGACCAATCACGAGTTGGGCTCATGGGATGACGCCAAGGCACGCGCTATAGAGACGGCATGCAAGGAAATGATGGAGGGCCGACTGAACTGGTCGATCGTCGTCGATGCGCTTCAGGGCGGGGCGGGCACCTCGATGAACATGAATGTGAACGAGGTTCTGGCCAATCGGTCGCTGCAATTGCTGGGAAAGCCCTTGGGCGATTATCACACGGTCTCGCCGGTTGAGGACATCAACCTCCACCAATCCACCAACGATACCTTCCCCACCGCGCTGAAGGTGGCAGCCATCCGCCTTCTCCGGGGCCTTCAGACCGAGGTCATTGCCTTGCTCGAAGAGTTCCAACGCAAGGAAAAGCAACTGGCGCATGTGGTCAAAATGGGTCGGACGGAAATGCAGGATGCCGTGCTGATCACCCTGGGCCGTGAAATGGGCGCGTATGGCGAGGCGTTCGCCCGCGATCGGTGGCGCATTTACAAGTGCGAAGAACGTTTGCGCGCCGTGAATTTGGGCGGGACTGCGATTGGAACTGGGCTCTCGGCGCCGCGACAATATATTTTCCGCGTCAATGAACAGCTTCGGGAAATTACCGGCCTCGGTCTGGCGAGGGCGGATAACCTGGTCGAGTGCACGCAAAATGCCGATGTCTTCGTCGAAGTGAGCGGCATTCTGAAGGCCAACGCGACCAACTTGTTGAAGGTGGCCACGGACCTGCGCCTCCTGTCTTCGGGACCGGATGCCGGCCTAGGGGAAATCCGCCTGCCTGCACGGCAAGCCGGATCGTCCATTATGCCCGGGAAGGTCAATCCAGTTATTCCAGAAGCCGTCTCGCAGGCAGCGATCGTCGTCATGGCAAATGACCAGGCCATCGCTCACGCCTGCTCGATGGGAAATCTCGAGCTGAACGCGTTTCTGCCGTTGATCGCGGATGCCCTCCTGGGGAGCCTGGATCTGCTGCGAAACGCCTGCCGGATCTTCCGGGAATACTGCGTGGCGGGGATTGAGGCGGATGAAGCACGTTGCCGGGCTCATGTCGAAGGGGCAACGGCCACACTGACGGCGCTCGTGGAGTTGCTTGGCTATGAGCAGGCGCAGTCGGTGGCAGCGATGGCCCGCGCGGAACGCAAGGGGATTCGTGAAATTGTTCTGGAGAAGGGCCTCTTGTCATCTGAGGAATTTGATCGCCTTGTCTCGCCTCAGAGCGTGATTCGACTCGGCTCGCCACCACCCGCGGAGGCGTCATGAAAGATACGCCCAAAGGAATGCGCCTTCATATTGGCTTGTTCGGCCGGAGAAACGTCGGCAAGTCCTCGCTCCTCAACGCCCTCACCCGTCAGCATGTTTCCATCGTTTCCGACGTGCCCGGCACAACCACTGATCCAGTTGAAAAGCCGATGGAGCTTCTTCCGCTTGGGCCGGTATTGTTCATCGACACCGCCGGCATCGACGACGTTGGCGCGCTGGGGAAGATGCGCGCCGAGCGAACGCACCTTGTTTTTGAACGAACAGATTTGGGGATTCTGGTCGCTGAGGAAGACCGTTGGGGGAAATTTGAAGAGAGTATCCTGGAGGAGTTGTCCACCCGGCGGGTTCCCGTCATTGTAGTGTTCAACAAAACCGATATCGCTGTGCCGCGCCCTGACGTTCTCCATCAGCTTCGTTCCCGCAAGGTGCCTTCCATCGAGACTGTAGCAACGCAGGAAAAAGGGTTGCTGGCTCTGCGGGAAGCGTTGATCCGGTTTGCCCCCGAGGATTTCATCAACATGCCGGGGGTTCTCGGTGACCTGATTCCACCCGGTGAGTTGGTGGTGCTGGTGGTGCCGATTGACCTGGAAGCGCCGCGTGGAAGACTCATTCTTCCGCAGGTCCAGGCCATCCGCGATGTGCTCGACAACGATTCCTACTGCATGGTGGTGAAAGAGCGGGAACTTCGCGACGCGTTGGACCGTCTCAAGCGGCCGCCGGCCCTCGTGGTGACCGACTCTCAGGTCTTCTTGAAGGTGGCCGCCGACACGCCCGTCGAGGTGCCGCTGACCTCCTTTTCCATTCTGTTCGCACGGCTGAGGGGAGACCTGGATGAGTTCGTGCGGGGTGTCAAGTCCGTCGACCGGCTCCGCAACGGCGATCGCATTCTCGTTCTGGAAGCCTGCACCCATCATCCTATAGGCGAGGACATCGGACGAGTCAAGATTCCCCGGTGGCTCCGCCAATACACCGGCTTGGATCTGGAGTTTGAACATCTTCAAGGTCACGATTTTCCGCACGACTTGAGTCCCTACCGGATGGTCGTTCACTGCGGCTCCTGCATGCTGAACCGGCGCGAAGTAATGTCGCGGATTCTGCGTTGTCGCGAAGCCGGCGTTCCAATCACCAACTACGGCGTGGCCATCACCTATTCCCTGGGCGCCCTCGACCGCGCGCTCTCCCCGTTCCCTGCTTACCGGAATTTGCCTGTCTATTCTTAGTTGTGTTTTTAGATTCCAGAATCCTCTCCGAACTCCATTAGAGTGTTTCCTGATCCGGGGGTTTTGACCGCGAGGGTTTCTTGACCCGGGGTGCCGCAGGCATGTGTTCTTGGCATGCCTGCGTCGGCCAGTGCTCTGAATGCCGCCGTGGGGAATGATCCCATGTGGAATTTGCTTGCGGCTTAGCGGGGAGGAGTAGCGGTCTCAGGGGCCCGTCTTCGCAGACATACAAAAAGCGCATATCTGCGGCACCCGCGCACACCCCACCCCCCGGGGGCTGTGATCCTCCTGGGGTTGCAACCTGACTCACAGTGCCTTCGTATTATGTTATGTCAAAAATTCAGATCTGGCCTTGCTGTCCGATGGATGGCAGTTTCAGGGGAGGAGTCATGAGAAAATTGACTTTGTTACGCGTACATGTGTTTTTGGCGCTCTGCTGCGCCGCTGGCATCGCCCCGGGTGCGGGGAAACTCACGGGTGCGCCCGCAAGTCAGCAGCAAAGCGGGGTGGATCGGACTCTGCCTTCGGCAAAAGAGATTGTGGCGCGATACGACGAGGCCTTGGGCGGACGCGAGGCGATTCTGCGGCACAAGTCCAGCACGACCCGTGGCACTCTGGAGATCCACAGAGAAAATCGCGTGGTGACGGTGCCGTTCGTGTTTTACGCCCGCGCGCCCTATCTCCGGCTGGAAAAATTCACGCTGCCGGGGAACGGCGGAGAATCGCTGCACGGCTTTGACGGCGAGAACGCATGGAGCCTCGATCAGCACGGCAATGCGCAGGTTGTCACGGGAGATGAACGCGAGTCGGTCAAACGCGACGCCGACTTCTATTATCCGATCAACGAACTCGCCTGGTTCAAGTCGATGGAGACGGTCGGGACGGAGGATTTTGAGGGCCGGCCCTGCTACCGCCTGCACGGAATCAACAACTGGAACAAATCCAACGATCATTTCTATGACCGGCAGACCGGATTACTGGCGGGCTACGAATTCAATTCCGAATGGCGCGGCGGTCCGGGCCTGACGCGTAATGTATTCTCCGACTACCAAAAGGTGGACGGGGTCCTTGTCTCCATGAAACAAGTGGTCCAGGTCAAACCGAAGAGCGGGGGCGAATGGACGGTCGAGACGGTGGTGACGTTGACGTCGGTCACTTTCGATGATGTTGATCCGGGGGTTCTCACGCCCCCACAAGCGGTGCGCGATCTGCTGGCTAAAGGCAACCCCACGCCGAAGACCGAACCTGATTAATCGCCGGGGTCAGATTGAATCAGGTTGTTGTTCAAACGCAAGGACACCCGGTGGGGCACCGGGCCAACACCACAACCACAGATGGCTGAGGCTTGGCCCTCACAAATCGTTGGATCGTCAAACGGTTCCTGAGCTCTTTATCTTCACAGGCCATAAAGCCGGCGGGCATTTTCGCGCAGCACCATACGAGCGAGCTCCGTAGCGCGCTCGCGCGAAATCTCCCCATCGCGCATCATCCCCGTGAGCGCGAGGGCCAGTGCCTGCCGCCCAGTGCGCGCGGCGATCCACCCGGATTCTTCCCAACCCAACTGGTCACTGTAAGGGTAGGCATCGGTTCCGAACATGACTTTTTCCGGCACCCCCTCAAGCCAGCGGCGAATGTCGGCCGCCAACGCCGTCGGGGGCAGCTGCAGATCCTCGGCCGAGAAGTCGAGGTAGGCATTGGGCTTCTCGAGGAGAGCGGTGATTTCCCGCGTAAAGGGCCAGCCGCCATGGATCATGACAAAGTTCGTCTTTCGCAGTTCCGGATCTTCCAAGACCGATTCGAGTAGCAGCGGATTGGTTCCCGCCACTTCGAAGTAGCTCCCCCCTCCCGCCGCCGTGTGGAGGTGGACCGCCATCCCCAGCCTCCCGCACTCCGCCGCGATGTACCGGAACAGATAATCCTGAAGCGCTTTGTATTCGGTGTCCGGCGGCGTCCCCCGGCCGGCATACTGCGCGTAAATGCGCTCCGCCGCCGCCCGGTCCGCGTGGTCAAACTCGAGGGAACGCAAGTAGGCGGCCTCAAACTTCTCAGCCAGGGCCCCGCCCTGCCGCTGCCGCTCGAGGGTGGGCGTTACCACGCGCGTCAGGTACTCGGAGAGTGTCGCCGGTAGCACCTTCAACCCGGACTCCTCGAGATACCGCTGCCGCAGGACATCCTCCAGTGGAAAAAAGGCCTTGCGGTCTGGGTTTTGCTGCGCCAGGCGGGAGTTGTCGAGCGGAAAGATCAGCGCATCGGCGTAAGGCACCCAGCGGAAGCGCGGCGGCTGGATGCTGGGGCCCATCGCCACCCGGTTGGCGAACATAATGTCTACCCCGATCTGGTCCAACACCCACGCGGGATAGGATTCGCCTTTCTCGCGCATGACGGAGGCTTTACGCTCCGCAGAGCCATAGAGCTGCTTCTCGGCCTCCAGCACCGCCGGCGAGTTGGGTCGCAAATTGAGCGGGTCCGAAGAGGGCTCCAGGTTTTCAACGGGAAGCGCATCGAACTCGCGGTCCGGTGGACCGTTCCGCACCACGCGCACCGGATGGGCGTGATTATCGATCGCACGAATCTGCTGGATCTCCGCCCAGAGCGCCGGATCGGCGGCGGGCTCGTGCTCGCGATTGCATCCCGACCACAGCACGGCTCCGGCCAACAGCATCGCACTACAGACTGGTTTCATGCATGTTGGCATTGTCTGCCCTCCCATAACAAGTCGGACTGGTGGGGTAAAATCTTTTCTCTCTTCACGGGTCATAAAGCCGGACAGCCCTGGCTTTATCCAAACCAGAGAATTATAGCGCCGTGAACAAGGCCATGTCCCGCCATGTATAAGGTATCGGGCGGGATTGTCAACCCCGTGCTTTCAAGCCCCAGTCCGGCTCTGCCCTATCCTCAGGCCGGACCCCCCTTGCCTTTTACAGGATGAAAATCGGAATTCGCGCAGGGAGTTGAAAATTACCCCTTGATTACTGACAGGAGAGAGGGTAGTATGCGCCCTCGATAACTGAGGGGAGTGAAAATGAGCAAACCAACCGATTTGGTCCAGGGCACGTTGGACCTCCTGATTCTCAAGACCATCGCGCTTGAACCCATGCACGGGTGGGGAATCGCCCAGCGAATCAGGCAGGTTTCGAAGGAGGTCCTCCAAGTGAACCAGGGAGCGCTGTATCCCGCGCTCCACCGCCTGGAGCAGAGTGGGTGGATCAGGGCAAAGTGGGGTGAGTCGGACAACAATCGTCATGCCAAGTTTTATTCCCTCACGCCGGCGGGGCGCAAGTATTTGGAGTCCGAACAGGCCAATTGGGAGAGGCTCTCCACGGCTATTGGGCTTGTACTGGAAACATCGTGAGGTGGGAGGGAAGGTGTCAGGTGTCGGGTATTAGGTGATAGGTAATAGGTGGTAGGAATCAAAGAGAAGGTGCTCCGCCAAGCAATATGACTGACCGCTGACGGCTGATGCGTAGCCGCTGAGGACTGAAAGCTGATGGCTGACAGCTGAAAGGTAAGGACTCGCAACTTCTATGCGCTGGATATACAAATTGCCTCTTCGGTTCCGGTCGCTGCTGAGAAACAGACGCGTGGAGCAGGAGCTCGCGGACGAGCTCCGGTTTCACCTGGAGAATCTGATTGAGAACAAGGTTGGAAAGGGGATGGCCCCGGAGGAAGCCCGTCACTCGGCCATGCGCGAGCTGGGTGGAATCGATCAAATCAAAGAGGAGTGCCGCGACGTGCGCCGGGTGAACTATATCGAGCATTTCGTGCAGGATGTGCGCTACGGCCTTCGGATGCTGGCGAAGGATCCCGGGTTCACCGCAGTCGCAGTTTTGACCCTGGCGCTCGGCATCGGTGCCAACACGGCCATGTTCAGCGTGATAGAGGGCGCCGTGTTGGCCCCGCTCGGTTACTTCCAGCCGGACCGCCTGGTGATGGTGTGGGAGAACAATCCGCGCTTTCCACGCGTGTGGGTTTCATATCTTAACTTCCTGGATTGGCAGCGCAGTGCTCGCTCATTCCAGCAAATGGCAGCGTTCAGGGAAGAAGGGGTTGATCTCACCGCTCCCGGCACGCCTGCACATCTTAATGGTAAGGAAATCTCCTCCGGTTTCTTCAGCACGCTGGGCACGGAACTGACTCTCGGACGTGAATTCTCGCCTGAGGAAGACCGGCACGGTGGAACGCCAGTCGTCATCATCAGCAATCGTTTGTGGAGAAATCGGTTCGAGGGCAACCCTGAGGCGCTCGGCAAGTCCGTTACCCTGGATGGAGTCGATTGCACCATCGTCGGAGTCACCGCACGAGGGTTTCGTCTCGAAGGCGACGCCGATGTTTACACGCCGCTGGGTCGGAGCGACCCATTGATCCTCAACGATCGCGCGAGCCACGGCGGCATCTTCTCCGTTGCGCGCCTGGAGCCTGGGGTGACCGTGTCTCAGAGTCAGGCGGAGATGAATACGATCCAGAATGGTCTGGATCAGCTCTATCCCGATGCCAATCGAGACCTGGGGATTTACATCGAGCCCCTCAAGCAGGTAGTCGTGGGGAACGTCCGCGGAATGCTTCTGCTGTTGTCGGGAGCCGTGGGGTTGGTCTTGCTGATCGCCTGCGCCAACGTCGCCAATCTCCTGCTTGCGCGCTCGGCGGCTCGCGCGCGGGAGTTTGCGGTTCGCTCGGCGCTGGGAGCGAATCGCGCACGCTTGGTGCGGCAGCTGCTGACGGAAAGTGTGCTCCTCTCGGTCGCCGGTGCCGGCCTGGGGCTCCTGATTGCAATGGTGGGAGTGAGGTCGGGGCTGGCGGCGGTCCCGGGAATATTGCCGCGCAGCGAAAACATTGGTGTGAACGCTCGCGTCCTACTTTTTACCTTGGTTGTGTCGATTGCTGTCGGGATTCTGTTTGGCCTTGCGCCTGCGCTGAAAAGTTGGAACGCTGATCTGCAACCCTCACTGAAGGAGGGAGGCCGCGGCTCGACGATCGCACATCATCGCGCTCAAAGCAGTCTCGTGATTGTCCAAATGGCCTTGAGTCTCGTTCTGCTGGTGGGTGCGGGCCTATTGTTCCGAACGATCCGCCACTTGTGGAATGTCAATGCCGGCTTCGACACACAGCACCTCATCACGTTCAAGGTCGGAGTTTCGCCTTCGGTGACGAAGACGGCCTCAAGCACTCGAATTGCCTATCAGCAGTTGATCGATCGTATTCGGAATATTCCCGGCGTGCAGGCGGCGGATTTTACCGCCGCCGTTCCACTGAGTGGTCAGGGCGGAACTATGCCCTTCTGGATTGGCTCGCCGAAGCCCGCTTCGCTTCAGGGGGCCCCGCGGCTGGTGATGTTCCTTACGGGCCCGGATTACCTCCGAACGATGGGGATACCGCTGCTTCGAGGCCGCTCTTTCACTCCCGCAGACACCACCCAGTCCCCTTGCGTCATGGTCATCGACAGCGTTTTCGCCCACATGTATTTTCCAGATAGTGACCCGCTGGGTCAGACACTATCAGCTGGATTTTCACCTGTGGGCCCTTGCCGGATTGTCGGCGTGGTGGGCCATGTAAAACAATGGGCGCTAAACGACTCCAGTACGGACGTCCAGAATCAGGCGTACTTTCCGCTCTACCAAGATCCGGACCCGTGGGTGCCGCTCAACTATCCCGACACAACGATCATCGCTCGCACGCCGATCGAACCCGTCACTGTGATGCCCGCAATCAAGGCGGCGGTCTACGGAGCAGGCAGCGACCAGCCGGTCTTTAATGTCCAAACCATGCAACAGATTGTTTCGGAGTCGATGTCGTCGCATCGATTTCCGATGATCCTGCTCGGGCTTTTTGGGGGCTTGGCGTTGCTGCTGGCGTCCATCGGAATGTACGGCGTGATTTCCTATTCCGTCACCCTGCGTGCACACGAGATTGGGGTTCGGATGGCACTCGGCGCAGAAAAGCGGCAAATTTTCCGGATGCTCATTGGACAGGGCCTTCGGTTGGCGCTTGCCGGCCTTGCGATCGGGGCACCCGTTGCTTTGATCCTGACCCGAATCCTCTCCAGCTTCTCTCGTCTCCTCTACGGAGTAGGCGGGACCGATCCGGCGACCTATGGTGGAGTTTGTCTTGTGCTTGGAATCGCGGCCTTTTTTGCCTGCTACATACCTGCGCGACGGGCCATACGCGTCGATCCGATGGTGGCGCTGAGGGACGAATAGGGATCAGGTGTCAGGTGCTGGGTGATAGGTAATAGGTGGTAGGAAGCAATGAGAAGAGGGTCCGCCAACCATTGAGGCTGCCGGCTGAAAGCTGATGGCTGAAAACTAAAGCCTGGTGACTCCTATACGCTGAATATCACTTGCTCCGGCCATTCAGCCGAATTGAACCTCCACCACGGCGCTCACTCCGGCGAGAATGGGGCTTGATCCTCCTTCCCCCGCGTTCAATCGACAATTGAACATTTAGGCCTGATCCTGCCTTCCTGTTATTCCCTCAACAAGAGGAGAGCTGAATGGGAAACACTCTTCTTTACATTGTCTCCTTAATCTGTTATATGGATATACGTATATATGGAGATACCAATGAAAGAGACGATCAAAACCTTCAAGGCGCTTTCCGATGAGACCCGCCTGCGAATCCTGCACCTCCTGATCGAGGCCGGGGAGATTTGCGTGTGCGATATGGAGACCGTGCTGGGATGCCCCCAGGCCAAGGTGTCGCGGCACTTGACCATCCTCAAGAACGCCGGCCTCGTGGACGACCGCCGGGAAGGACTCTGGGTTTTGTACTCCTTGGTCAAACCTGCGGACTCCACCCATGCCGCCATCCTCAAAATGCTTCGAGAGACCGGCGGCGGTGAGCTTTTTTCTCTCGATAAGAAAAAATTGCTGCAAGCGATCCAACAGGGACGGTGCAAGACCTTCGGGGTGATTAAACCGGAGAAGTTGCCCAGATCTATGGCGCGACAGAACTAGAAGGAGCGCCCCCGAAGAACGGTCAACAAAATCGGTCTCAAAAAAGATTTGCCGAGCGTGCGACGCAGGGGCATGAGAAACCCATCAAGGACACATACGCTATGAAGAACGCGACAACATCTCGCCTTTCATTTCTTGATCGATATCTGACTGCCTGGATTTTTGCCGCCATGATCGTGGGAGTTTCCGCCGGGTCGGTGTTTCCCGGGATCGTACCGTTTCTGGACCGATTCAGTGTCGGAACCACGTCGATCCCCATCGCGCTGGGCCTGATTCTGATGATGTATCCGCCGTTGGCGAAAGTGCGCTACGAAGAACTCGGAGAAGTGTTTCGGAACAAGAAGATTTTAGGTCTTTCGCTCGTCCAGAACTGGTTGATCGGCCCGGTCCTGATGTTTGGGCTGGCAGTTCTCTTCCTGCGACACTATCCCGAATACATGGCCGGTCTCATCATGATTGGCCTGGCGCGCTGCATCGCCATGGTGATCGTATGGAACGAACTGGCGAAAGGCGACACGCAATACGCCGCCGGCTTGGTCGCCTTCAATTCGGTCTTCCAGGTGTTGTTCTACTCCGTGTACGCCTGGATTTTCGTCACGAAGCTGCCGGAATGGTTCGGCTTGCGCGGATCGGTCGTGAATGTCTCCATCCGCGACATCGCCCACAGCGTGTTTATCTACCTGGGCATCCCGTTCCTGGCGGGCCTGATCACACGGTTTGCCCTGGTGCGGGCGCGGGGCAAAGAGTGGTACGAGCGAAAGTTCATTCCGCGCATCAGTCCCATCACGCTCGTCGCGTTGCTGTTCACCATCGTGGTGATGTTCTCGCTGAAGGGCGAATACATCGTTCGGCTGCCTCTGGATGTTGTTCGCATTGCCATTCCGTTGCTCATCTACTTTGTGGTGATGTTTCTGGTCTCGTTTTACATGGGCCACAAGCTGGGCGCGGATTATTCCAAGACGGCCACGCTTTCCTTCACGGCCGCCAGCAACAACTTTGAGTTGGCGATCGCCGTCGCCGTGGCGGTGTTTGGCATCAACTCGGGAGCGGCGTTTGCAGCCGTGATTGGGCCGCTTGTGGAGGTGCCCGTGCTGATCAGCCTCGTAAACGTTGCGCTGTATTTCCAGCGGCGATATTACGGCGAGCCCGTGGTAAATGCTGAATCGGTTCAAGTTTCCAGGTGAGGCAGGTCAATGCGTAAAGAGAGAATCTTGTTCCTCTGCACCGGGAATTCCGCTCGCAGCCAGATGGCGGAAGGCTTGCTCCGGCACATGGCGGGTGACCGGTATGAAGTCTTCAGCGCCGGGACGCGCCCAACCGGCTTGAATCCGACCGCCCTTCAAGTGATGCGTGAAATTGGAATCGACATTTCCGGCCATCGTTCGAAACACGTCGATGAATTTTCCGGTCAAGCCTTCGATTGCGTGTTCACCGTGTGCGACAACGCCAGGGAAGCCTGCCCTTTCTTTCCCGGCGGCGGCAAACGCATTCATCACAGCTTCGAAGATCCGGCGGCCGCGCCTCCGGAGCGGCAGTTGGAAGTGTTCCGGCGGGTGCGCGATGAGATCGCCGCACGCCTGAGGGAGTTTGTTCGTGACGGCGAGTAGACCGTTAAACTGCTGGAGGGAGGCTAAATGTCAGAGTACCTTCAAACAACGGTAGATAAGTTCACATTTCGAGTGGCCAAGGATCGCCTTTACACTCCCAACGGCCTGTGGGTCATGTTTGTGCAGGCTCAAGGACCTCCTCGCCTTCGAATCGGGATTACAGATTTCCTGCAACAGCACAGTGGCGATGTGGCCTTTGTGACTGCCAGGCCGCAGGGGACGAATCTCAAAGCAGGGGATGAGTTTGCCGACATGGAGACGATGAAGATCACGCTGGGACTTCCTTCGCCCATCACCGGCACCATCGTCGAGATCAGTCCGGCCCTCGAACTCAAACCCGAGGTCGTCAACCAGGATCCCTATGGGGAAGGCTGGATGGCGGTGATCGAAGCCACGGACTGGGAGGCGGATCGGGCCCAACTGCTTGAAGCGCCGGCGTATCTCGAAGTCATGAAAGCGCTGGCGGAAAAGGAGCTGGAGTCATGAAAGATGAGAAACAACACGTGGTGGTCGTTCCATGCAGCGGCATCGGCAAATCGTTGGGCACGGTGACCCGCGAGGCGGCCTATGAGCTATGTGACACCTTGCGTCCCGTCGACACCCGCTTGGTGGCACTCTCGAAACTGGTTCTCGGAGACGAAGAAGCCCGCGAGCGCGTGCGTACCAATCCGGCCGTCACGATCGATGGCTGCAAGCAGATGTGTGCTTCGAAGCTGGTAAAACACAGTGGCGGCATGGTGGCCCAGGAAATCGCGGTGTTTGACGCTTTCCGAAACCACAAAGGTCTCAAGCCGGAAGGGATTGCCGAATTGAATGCGGAAGGCAGGCAGCTGGCGCGCATTATCGCTGAAGAGATCGCGGCCCAGGTCGATGCAATCATCCAGACAGGGAACAAAGAAGGGGGACACCATGCCTAGGCTGCCCGAGCGGAAAGTGGGAATTGTCGCCTGTTCTTGCGAAGAGCTGGCCGAGGGCACGGTAACGCGGCTGGCGGCGTTGAAAGTGCTTCACGAATTGCGTCCGGGTAAGACCGTGACGATTTGTTTGCCTTTGTTTCTCGCGGGCGGCGAGGGAGACCGGGCCTTCGCGCGATTTCATCCGACCATTACCCTCGACGGATGTGATCTTCGCTGCGCGGCTCGAGGAACTGAGATGCATTCGGGCAAACCTGCGGCGAGCATCGTGGTCAACGACATTGTCGCCGAGCATGGGCTGAGCAAGGTCGAAGGGCGTCGTCAACTGAATGCGTCCGGCAGAGAGGCAGTTAATCTGGCCGCCCAGCGACTCACGGAACTGGTCGATAAGATCCTCGGCCCCCCAGCGCTCATAGTTCTCAATAATGCCGTCGCTGAGGCGGGGCCTCAACAAGCCCAGTCTGTCGGATGCACCTGCGGATCCGGCAACCCGACCCAAAAAATCTGTATCGATGGCAAAACGGTTGAATTGCTGGCCCTGCCGCTGATCTTCAAGCATTTACATCAGATCGGACGCAGTCCCGAAGCGGCGGCGGAGGAACTGCTGGAGGCGGTGAAAATCTACAACTCTGTACCGCCTGAACAGGAGAAGGCTTACCGCGAAGCGATGGTCCGCGAGTACGCCGCGTTCTGTCAGGAGGCGAAGCCATGAGCCGGACGGCGACTTATCACACCATGGTTCAATGGACAGGCAAGCATTGGGGCCACCTGGAACTAGGGAATGGTCCGGAAATGAAGTTTTCCGCTCCTCCCGATGCGCAAGGCCATGCCGGAGTACTGACACCTGAAGATGCGTTCGTGGCCGCGGCGAACACCTGCGTGATGTTGATGTTCATCTGGGCGGCGGAGCGGTTCCATCTCAACCTGCTGTCTTACGAGTGCCGCACGGAAGGCACCAAGCTGATAGAACTCGACCGCACCGAGATTTTCACGCGTTTGCTTTTCCGGCCCGTGATTCGGGTGGCGTGTGATCCCGGCCAAAGGGAACTCATTGAGGCCAGAACACGGCGCGCGTTGCAGGCAGCACAGAAATACAGCCTGGTCGCTAATTCGGTCAAGTCCGAACTCGTTATGGATCCGGAAATCATGGTCACCGAGGGCGTCGCAGCGGAAGCTCATTGACACGCTGCTGAAATGAACGAGGGGGAAGTCCTATGGAAAAACTCGAAGTGCCGGTCAGAACACGTGCCCTTCCGGCACGGCATTTGCCGGTTGGAATTTCCGCACGAAACAGAAAACTATGGCTGCTGGGCGCGGGCGGAATTGTTTTGGTCCTCATAATTTTCGTTCTTCTTCCGCCGAAGGTGCCCGTCACCCAGATGTCCATAGAAACGGTGCGTGATGAAGCCGCCGGTACTGGTTTCGTCCGCGCTAAGGTCTCGATTGGAGTGGGTGCCAAGATCAACGGTGTTGTGCTGAAGGTGTACGTAGACCAAGGCGATGTGGTGAAGAAAGGCCAACTCCTGGCTGAGCTCCACAACCAGGACTTTCAAAGTCAGGTGGGACAGGCTGCGAGTCTGGCCCAGGTACAACAGGCCGCCGTCCGTTCTGCGCGAGCGAACCTTTCGGCCAGCCAGGCCCGCCTTCAGGCGAGCATCAGCGCTGCGGCCAGGTCTCAGGCAGGACTGCGACTCGCTGAAATCAGCTATCGCCGCACCAAGTCGCTGAACGACAGTGGCGTGGTTTCAAAGGAGTCCCTGGACTTCGCCGAAACGGCCTACGATCAAGCGAAGGAGGACGTTCGGAACTCGCAATCGCTTCAGGACTCGGCACAAGAGCTGGTGAAATCGGCAGAGGCGGATGTCGCGGCTTCCGAAGAGGGAGTTGCCGGTTCCGAAGCGGGTGTCCGCCTGCAGCGCGCAAACCTGCAGTACACCATCGTTACGAGTCCGGTGGACGGGTACGTCGTTTCCCGCGACCTGGAGGAAGGAGCGACCGTCGTCCCGGGGCTTTCAATCTTCACGGTGGCTCAGGCCGGCGTCATCTGGGTGTCGGCGAACATTGACGAACGGGAAATCGACGGACTGAAGGTCGGGCAACTGGCGGCCATCACCTTGCGTTCGGCGCCAAGCCGTAAGATTCCGGGTGTAGTTGCACGCATTGCAAAGCAGGCCGACCCGGTGACTGAGGAGGTCATAGTGGATGTTGCGTTTCTTCAGCAACCCCTCGACCTGAAACTGAATGAAACAGCCGAGGTGCACATCCTGAAGTCCGAGAAAGTTGGAGTCAGGACTCTTCCCACAACGGCGATTGTGTCCGACCGGGAGGGACCGGCTGTTTGGACTGTGACGGACGGCAAGCTTCAGCTGCGCCGCGTATCGCTCGGGACCAGGGACAAGCGCGGGCTCGTCGAGGTTCTTAACGGTCTCTCGAATTCCGACGAGGTTCTTGTTCAGCCGAACCCGGCGGGCGTTCCACCCGTGCCGGGGAAGCGCGTGCGCACAAGCCAGGTGGAAACGCCCGTTGCCGGGGTGAGGTGAGCCGTGAATCTTGCAGTTCGTGACATTCGGCGCCACAAGACGCGCTTTCTGCTGACTTGCATCGGGTTAGGACTTCTCCTCACCGTCGTGATGGCGATGAGCGGCATCTATCGCGGCCTGATTGGAGACGCCATTAAGGTGGTTAAGTCGACCCCGGCCCAGATCTGGGTCGTTCAGAAAGACACGCGCGGTCCATTCGCGGAAAGCTCGCGGTTGCCGGAAGACATCGAGCATTCCATTGCGGCTGTCAAAGGGGTCCGACGGGCGTCTCCGCTCTCGTTCCAGTACGTGCAAATTCCACGGGGAGGCAAACCCATTCGTCTGTTCCTCGTCGGGTACAAGCTCGGGGGAATTGGCGGTGCACGGGTCATCGTGGCCGGCCGCACCATCACCAAGAAACACTATGAAATCGTGACTGATCTCAAATCCGGGTATGTGGTGGGAGATACGATCCGTCTCGGACTGGAAGATTACACGGTCGTCGGCCTCACCCGAGGAATGACGTCGCCCTCCGGAGATCCCTCCGCGTTCGTTTCCTTAGCCGACGCGCAAATCATCCAGTTTCAGCTGGACAATGACGCGATACGCAACAATCGCGAGCGGGTCGTCGCGACCTACGCGCAGTTGGCCAGCATGAATCCCTTGATGCGCGACAAGGCGACCGCAAAGGCCTTGGCGGCCGCGGAGAATCCTCATTTCGCCAATGCCATCGTTGCGGAACTAGACGACCCTTCCAGGGCTTCCGAGGTCGCCAACTACGTCCGCCGGTGGAACCACTACCAAGTGTTCTCGGCTGACCAGGAACAGGAACTGCTTCTCAAGGGTTTCATCGAGAAATCTCAAAAACAGCTCTGGCTCTTTCGCACAATCCTTGTCATTGTTTCCGGCGTCATCATCGCCCTCATCATTTACACCCTGACCATGGACAAACTCCGTGAGATTGCGACGCTGAAGATTATTGGCGCCGCCGATCGCACAATCGTGAACATGATCCTGCAGCAGTCCCTGCTCCTGGGAATGATCGGTTTTGCCGTGGGCTACGCGCTGATTAGGCGCACTTACACGCTGTATCCGCGAACAGTGCTTCTCGAACCGCTCGACATGGCCGTCCTGTTTGCCATTGTAGTGGTCATTTGCGTACTGGCGAGCATCCTCGGGATATGGCGGGCGCTGAAGGTTGATCCGGCGACGGCACTGAGCGGGGGATAAGCACATGGAAGTCGTACGTATTGAGAACCTGACGAAAGTTTACGGCCACGGCGACGCTCAGACGGTCGCCCTGGTGGATGCCAATCTCAGCGTGCACAAGGGCGAACTGGTCGCCCTGCTGGGGCCCAGCGGGTCCGGCAAAACGACTCTGTTGACCTCGATTTGCTGCATCAATGAACCCACGCAGGGACGAATTGAACTTGACGGAGTTTGCGTCTACGACGACGGCTGGACGGGCGTGGACGTCCGCGCCGTTCGCCGGCAGAAGATGGGTGTCATTTTCCAGGCCTACAATCTGATCCCGTTCCTGACGGTTCTCGAGAACGTAGTCCTCATTCTTACCTTGAACGGAATCGGGCAGGACGAAGCTCAGGGCCGGGCTCTCGACCTACTCGACTACCTGGAAATCGGCCACCGCTGGCACCACTACCCGAGTGAAATTTCCGGAGGTGAGCAACAGCGCGTGGCGATTGCGCGTGCGCTGGCCAATAACCCCAAGGTTCTACTCGCCGACGAACCAACCGCAGCCCTGGACACCGAGCGGGGAAAGATCGTCATGACTTTGCTGCGCAAATTGAGTCGCGAGAAAGAAGCCGCCGTCATCGTCGTGACGCATGACGCGCGCATGATCGAAGGATTCGACCGTGTCTACCACATCGCGGACGGCAGGATACAGACCTGAAACCAGGACAGCCTGGTAATGGTGGCGTGAATTCCGGCGGACCCCGACACCCTCATCTATCTGAAGGTTGGGCTGAGTGACAGCGCCTGCGTCGGAACGCTTTTATTCTTTCCCTTTACCCCTTTTATTCGTTCAGTCTTTGGCGGTCTCCAAAAGCGCCTTGATCATATTGTCGATCAGTGATGCGTAAGTGTGGCCTCCAGGGAGCTGTTGTATCGAAGAGGGAACTTCGATGATCTTGGCTTTGACCCTCTCCCGAAAGGCACGCTCATACTCCCGGGGGGTGTTGGGGTCGATGATCACGACCTGCACTTTAGAACGAGCCATTTGGTCGGCCAGGGCCTCGGGCGAGAGCAGCTGTCCCGGGGTACCCTTGCAGGCGATAAAAGTCGGTCCACCCATCTGTGAGAAATTCTGCCAACCGCATTGGGTGGTGAACACGCGGAGGCCCTTCAAGGGCTTCATCGCTAACTGCCACTGAGCGATCTTGTCATCAAGTTCCTTGCTGAAAGCAGCGGCGTTCGCGAGGAAAAAGGCGCGATCACGAGGCCTCAGGTCAGTGAGCGCGGAGGCAACATTCTTTGCAATGACCGCTCCATTGTGCGGGTTGAGCCAGAAGAAGGGATCTCCGGGCATGAAGGAGACGTCGAAGTAGTCGAAACAGCCCGAGGTGGGCACATTGATCCGCCGGGCGCCCCGCGACACGTCAATCCAAAGCGGACGCCGGGAGGGGACTCCATGCTCCTTCTGCCAAAGCTTCACGCTGTCATAAATCGCGGCAGATTCATTAAAGAAGCCTGTCCAGACGATGGCGTCGGCCTGCATCAACCGTCGTCCCACTGCCGGTTCCACCTTGAGATCTGATCTGAGGATACAACCCTGGAAAAGGCTGAACGTATCGACGTGGTCACCCCCCACGGCCCGGACGATTGCTTCGATGTCCGCCTCCGTGATCGCCACCTGAATCCTTCCTTGCGCCGCCATCAGTGGCAGGCTGGAAATGACCAGCATCCCCGTCATAGCCACAGTGACGAGAAGAACCTGACTCCAACTGAATCGACTCATACCTTTCCTCCTCCCAGGATTAAACAACGGGTTCCAAGAGCCGCCTAAAAGGCTGCAACTCGAAAGCCCAGTCTCCCCGCTTTCGCCCTCAATTTCCTTGCCGAAGAATCGATGACGGCGTCGATCAGGATCAGAATCCCCGGGTCCAAGAGGGAATAATGAACGCTCGTACCCTCAGATTTCCTTCCCAGCACTGCGGCGTCGGCGAGGATCTTCAGGTGTTTACTGATATTGGGCTGTTTGGCGTTCAAGGCCTCCGCCACCTGCCCTACTGTTTTCTCGCCACTCCCGAGCAAGCGAAGAATCCTCAACCGCATGGGTGTGGCGAGAAGGCGCAATCGATTCGAAGCCTCCTCAATGAAATCCCCTGAAAAGGTACATTGGCTCATCATTGAATTGCCCCCCTCCTCGAGATCCGACCAGCCCTTTGCCGCTCTATTAAAGGCGGCTTCCTTGCGGTCCCAGGACAATTCCATTCAACGCCTGGTCCAAATCTTCCTTAATATCTTCAAAGTCCTCGCATCCGACCGAGATTCGCACTAACTCGTCGGTGATGCCTGCTTTCTGGCGCTCTTCTCTCGGAATGGAGGCGTGGGTCATCGAGGCCGGATGTTCGATCAGGGATTCCACCCCTCCGAGGGAAACCGCCAGTGTGAATAAGCGGACATGGTTCATCACGATCTTTCCACCTTCGAGTCCCCCCGTCACACCCATGGCGATCATGGTGCCGAACCCATCCATCTGCTTCCGGGCAATTTCGTGTTGTGGATGCTCCGGCAACCCTGGATAGCTCACCCAGCGGACCTTGGGATGTTGCTTCAGGAATGGCGCAAGCTTCATGGCATTCTCCTGCGCCCGCTCGACGCGCAATGGAAGAGTTTGGACGCCCCGCAAAACGAGCCATGCCTGATGAGGATCCATCGTCCCCCCAAACAGGTTGAGCACGGGTTTGATCTGCTTATAAAGCTCGTCATCCCGTGCAATGATCATTCCCCCCACCACATCACTGTGCCCGTTGATGAACTTCGTCAGACTATGGATCACAACCTCTGCCCCGTGCTCCAATGGGCGCTGCAGGAAAGGACTCGCGAAAGTGTTATCGACAACCAGAACGGCCCCATGGCGATGGGCGATTTCGGCGGCTCCGGCAAGATCCGTGATCTTCATGGTGGGATTGGCTGGCGTTTCAATAAAGACGACCCGGGTGTTGAAGCGAATTGCGTCGGCGAGTTCCTTTAGGTCGGAGGTGTCGACAAACGTGGATTCCACGCCAAAACGTGAGAAAACTGTCTCGAGCAAGACGCGGGTCTGGCCGTACACACTCGCCGTACTGACGACATGCGCGCCCGTCGAAGTCAGGGACGCGAAGACCGTGGCTATGGCGGCCATTCCGGTGGCGGTCGCCAACCCCTTGAATCCGTTTTCGAGAGCGCAGACATTTTCCTCGAGGGCGTTCACGGTCGGGTTTCCCATCCGGGTGTAAAAGTAACCCGGTCTCGATCCGGAGAACCGCGCTGCCCCCTCTTCGGCAGAAGGAAACGAGAATGTGGAGCTTTGAAAAATAGGGACAGAGACCTCGCCGAATTCGGAACACTTGAAATGGCCGGCATGAATGGCCTTCGTGGAGATGCGCGATGAACCTTTTTTCACTGGAGAATCTAAGATGCCAGTTTTCATTGATCGCTCCTCGTTGCAGTTTATTTGGCGATTTCCGCATGGATACGGAGCAGCCCGTTCTTATACTCGGCAGTGACGGTTTCCGGATCAATGTGTCGGGGGAATCGGACGGATTGCTCGATTGGGCCGTGCGTGAAACCATAGGAAATGGTCTTCGGACTTCCGGGCACATGACCTTCCGCGGATGCGGTTGAGATCAGGATCTGATCGGGAGATGCTTGTATGTCTAATTCCGAGGGCCTGGCTCCTGCGACGTCTGCCTCGATGACGAATTGAGAGTTCAATTCAAAGAGATTGATCGCCGGATGATTCTTCTGTTCCACAAGAGAGGAGAAGGGATCTTCCGAGCGACCAACTCGTAGACTCTTCCTGGTGAGCTGTCGATCGTCAATCGCGACGGCACTCCTGGATTCCGATCTGCTTGCTTCATCCGAAAAAGACGTGACCGTTCTGACGTTCACCCTGACTGTTGATGTGCTATTCATGAACATCTCCTCATTAAGCGCTTGAAAGGTCATTCAGGAATTTCTGCCATGAACCTGGAAGCCGAACCTCTTCAGGTGAGTTTCGGCCGGCCTTCCGGCATGGGGATGATTGGGCAAGGGCTCTGTTGCTCCCTCAAAGGATGAAAGGCGTTTTTACCAAACAGGGAAACCACGTCTGCCAGCAGCCCGGAAAAATCCGGATCCACACGGATACCCCTCCACTGCAGCAGCTGTTTCAAGTCCTTCCCGATCGCCCCGCATAACAAAACCTCCACCCGATTTGAAAGCAGGATTTGGACGCGGTCGTCCGCTCCCTGCTTCGAAAGCCACCGTTCGCCGACCTGTGAGGCCCTCTGTGCATCGACCCACCAAAAAGTGAGGTGACGACAAAAGTCGAACGTCGGGGCGACTCGGCCCTTGAACTCGGGCACAGCTAAAAGCATATGCCCTCCTCAGCATTCTTTAAGGCAAGTGCGGGGCCAATCCTGCAAAGGGGGGATTCTATTGATTTATCAAAGGTTAAAGACGAAAGGCAAGAAGGACAGGTTTGTAGAGGATTGCAAAATGCAGCTGTTGACGGGGGGACTGGGTCGCGACTTGCAATGTGGCTGAATCAAGAAGGGACTTCAGACCTTCCCACTTTGGTTCTGGCGGCGCTTCAGTTTGCGCCACAGGGTGGTCTTATGGATGCCAAGGTCGCGAGCGGCTGCCGCATGATTTCCGTTATGGCGCTTCAGTGCCTCCTGGACCAAAGACAATTCCATCTCGCGGAGATTGGCAGACCCCATTCTGGTTCCCTTTGTCATTCCTTTTCGGACACCTGATGGCAAGTCCTCCAGGCAAATGATATCGCGGCGGCAAAGGACAAAAGCATGCTCCAGGGCGTTCTGTAACTCACGAATATTTCCAGGCCATTCATAAGTCATCAGGCATCGCATCGCCTCGGTGTCCGGCGTCTGGATGTTTCTCCGGTAACGGCGATTCAACTTGTTGATAAAGTGCTGGATGAGCAGGGGGATGTCCTCTCTTCGATCCTTCAGCGGAGGCAGCGCAATCTGAACCACATCCAGCCGGTAATAAAGGTCCTCGCGAAAGTGGCCCTCCCGAACCTCATTTCGGAGATCCTTGTGCGTCGCCGCAACAAAACGCGCGTCGGTGTGGAGAGAATCGTTCGAGCCCAATGGCTCAAACGTTCTCTCCTGAAGGACTCTCAGAAGTTTCACTTGCATCGCTGGAGAGATATCGCCAATTTCGTCCAGGAACAAGGTTCCTCCCTGGGCCGCCGAAAGCCGGCCGGGTTTGTCGGCGTTTGCGCCGGTAAAGGCCCCCTCCTTGTATCCAAACAACTCGGATTCCAACAGGCTGTCGGGAAGTGCGCCACAGTTCAGGGTCACGAGCGGCCCTGTAGAGCGATGACTCAGATTGTGAAGGGCCTTCGCCAGGAGTTCTTTCCCTGTGCCGCTCTCACCCGTCAACAGGACGTTGCAGTCGCTTTGGGCAATTTGGGGGAGCAACTCAAAAATCCCCTGCATCTTGGAATTCTTGGATAACATCTCATGAAAACTATACTTATGTTCGGCTTCCCGGCGAAGCTCCTCTTCGGCCGACAGGTCTCTGAAAGTCTCCACTCCTCCAATGATGTTGCCACGTTCATTCTTCAATACCGCAGTGCTCACGCTAATGGGGACGCGCATGCCCTGGGCGGAAAGGATCTGCACGGGTTTATTCACCACAGGCCGGGCAAACCGCATGGTCTCCTTTAACGCGCATTCACCTTCACAAATCTCCGCCTTGAGTACCTCCCAGCAGGGTTTTCCCAACGCCTCCCTCTGTTTGACGCCTGTGATAATCTCAGCGGCCCGGTTAAAGGACGTAATGAGAAATTCCTTATCGACCGTGAATACCCCGTCATTAATCGAATCGAGAATGATTTTGAACCTTGAGGGATGGAAAAATTCCGTATCGGCTTGGACCTTGCCTTCGACAGATGGACTCATTCTGCAGCCTCCAGCATTGCAACATGCAACCCTTGTGAAAGAATACACGAATGGGATGAAATGCGCAAGCCAAAGGGTCGGTCATGTCGTTTCATGGCCTTAGCGGACCCTATCGAACCCCTCGCAATTCCCGAGACGCAAGGGAACGAGGGTCGCACCGGAGTTCACGTCCCGAGACCGAAACTCTTCCCAATCAAAGATGGAAACACAGTCAAGGCCGGTCCGGTTCTTTTTTATGCCCAGGTCTGACATATTCATCAAGGAACCGGAAGACATCGGACTCCCATTGGGGAACGGCGTTGTACACCAGATTGTGCCCCTCTTCCCGTGTTTGGCCGACAGGCGGGTAGATCTTCAGAGCGTAAGGTTTGTGCTGGCGTTCGAGGTCGGCGGCGAGGTCGCGGCCAGCAGCCGTGCTGTAATCGTTGGCGGCTTGAATGAGCAGGATGGGGGTGGCTGTCTTGCGGACGGCGGTCAGCAGGCGATCGCGCAGTTCGGGGGTGGCTTCCCAGGAACCCGCAGCGGCAGCGAAGGTCACCGCGGCGCGGACGGCGGGGTCGCGCTCGGCGGCGAGCAGGGTGAGTTGCCCGCCGAACGAATGCCCTGCGATGGCGATCCGGTGTGGGTCCACCGCGTGCACGGTTTTCAAGAAGGACAAAGCAGCAAGGACATCGTCGAGATGATCCGTCGTCAGTAGAATGTATTGCAGGTGCTTTCGAGCTTCGTCTCCATGCGCAGCCTTCTCACGCTGCAGCAGATCCTGAATGAAGGGTCCCTGTTCCGCAGAAAGGCCCTGCCCGCGTCGGAAGAGATAAAGGAAGGCGTACCCATGTCTGACGAAGAGGGGGCCGAGTCTTTCGGCGGCCTCCTTCATCGTGAGCCCGGCGGTATGCTCTGGGTCAGCCCCGCCAGAACCGTGATTGAACAATACAGCAGGAAATGGGCCAGGACCCGCCGGCGTCCAGAGGAAGGCCTTGAGTTGAAGAGGTCCGCTGCGGATCTCAACCGTTTGTAAAGCGATGGGCGGCGACGACTGGCCAGCCGCAACGCCCGAAAGCAGCAACGCGAACATGCAGAGCCGTAATCTTCTCATTGGCGCAGGGATCCCCCGTCGGCTTGACTATAAAATGGACGTGGAGGCCTGACAAGACATTAAGAGAGCCCGGCTG
Source organism: Terriglobia bacterium (assembly GCA_020073085.1). Classification (NCBI taxonomy): domain Bacteria; kingdom Pseudomonadati; phylum Acidobacteriota; class Terriglobia; species Terriglobia bacterium. The sequence goes on from JAIQFV010000002.1 coordinate 135,436, forward strand.
CTAAATTCCTCATCAGTCTATTTTCAGTGGTGCCGCATATCATCAATTGGACACAGATGGACGCCGATCGAAACGGAATAAACCGGGGCGGAACTTTCAAAGTACAAATTCCAGGCAAGAGTTCTTAGGCAAAGGGATTGTCCCAAGAACCTCATTGAAGGCGCAGGCAACCCGCAGGGATTGCTCGCTCCGAGCGTGGCTGGCAACGAGAGGGGGGGTCTTCGAGTGAGGGGCTAATCGCGCGAGGCGTAATAGCCCTTGCGGGCGACGATCTTCACATCACGGCGTTCGCACCGGACATTGATTTTTCGAAACGAACCGTCCCGTGAGGTGTTGGCCGGCGCGTAACCCAGCCGATATTGCTGGTGAAGCTCGGTCTTGATCTGCTCAAACGTCTTTCTCAAATCTTCCATGCTGCGCGGGTAATAGGCCTTTCCTCCGGTATCTTCCGCCAGTTTGTTCAGCACCCCCACGTTGCCGCTGAATTGTGGCTGGCCATAGCCGATGCTGAACCGCACAGAACGCGCCGGCTGAAAGTAGATGGGATAAATAATGGTGTTCGCCTTTTGGGCGGCAGCCAGCGCGTCGTTCAATTTATACCTGCTTCCCTCATCCTCCCCATCGGTCACCAGCACCATCACCTTCCGGCCGGCCTCGCTGCGAAGCTTATCATCGCCCGCCAGCACGATCGCGTCGTAGAGGTGGGTCCCTCCGACATTCGTATGGAACGGGCCGGGATAACCGCCCGATCGTATGCGCGTGCTCTTGATCGCCTTTTCCAGGACGGGCAGATTGTCCGTCAGATCCTCATCCAGGTCGACGCTCAAATCAAAATTGATGACCAGGCTTAAGTCCCCTTTGCGCATCACGGCATGAAGGAACTCGATGGCGCCCTCCTGCTCGAATGAAAGGATATTCTGGGCGTCGATGCTGCCGCTGGTGTCGATCATCATGGCTATGGTCAAAGGGACAGTGGTCTCCTTGTCGAAGAAGGTAATCTCCTGCGCCTTGCCGTCCTCCTCGACCTTGATTTCATTGCGGTTCAGATCGCTGATGAGTCCCCCATGTTTGTCCTTGGCAACAAAAAACACATTCACCACGTCCACAGGAACCTTAATGACGGGCCCCTGCATCTGATTAGGTGTGGATTTCTCCTGAGCGGTGGAGAGGTGCGCGACCGCGGCCAGGGATCCCAAAGTGAGAAGGGCAACGGCCATGGCCCCGGATGCGGTCACACGGCCTAACGTGCCTGGGGTGGGGCGAGTATTCAAAGGCAGATCCCTTCTTCCGCGGAACCTTTTTTGTTCTGCGAGCCATTAGATGGAGGTGGCGCGCAATTGGTTTGCTTATAATCTTATGCTAGCACGACCATTTGCCATTCCACACCATAAAAGTTATACTAAGAGCCAAGGCCAACGCCACCCACGCCATTGGAAATGCCACTGGCCCCTCGCTCAAAGCCCGTCGTTGCCGCGAAGACCAGGGCTCCAGTGGAAGGGCTCCGAGAACGGTGAGGTCGATATGGTGATGCGTTCTCACAGGAGTTTAAAACCCCAAACCAATCATATTTTTATGAGAAGACTAATCGGAATCCTGGCCGCCGTCCTGTTGAGTGGGATGCTGACATTTGCCCAGAGCAAGGCGCCTCCGGCCCCTGAAACGAAACCGGAGCAATTGAAGATTCCCTCGATCGTGGTCAACGTGGAGAAAGTGGTCGTCCCAGTCACGGTCAAGGACAGCAAGGGTCATTTGATCAACGACCTGAAAAAAACAGATTTTGAGGTCCTGGAGGACGGCGTGCCGCAGGAGATCTCGGATTTCACCACCGATCCCCGGGCCCTCAGCGCGGTCATCCTGGTGGACACCGCCATGACCGGACGCGCCGAACGACTCCTCGGGGAGACCCTGCGTTCGCTCACCGAATCGTTTAGCGAGTTTGATGCTCTCGCCGTGTACACCTTCGAAGACCGGGTGGACAAGCTGGTGGGATTCGGAAACAACCGAGACATCGCGTACACCAAATTGAAGAGGATCGTGGACGTGAGCGGCTCCAACCCCTCGGTTCCAGGCGGTCCCATTTTCAGCGGCGGGCCGCCCTCCATTAATGGACGCCCTATGGATGTGGGTCCCCCGCCCAACTATGGCTCCCTGAAACCCGCCCTGAAACGAATCACGGACGCCATCTTCGCTGCGGCGATGGCGCTGAAGGATCAGCCCAAAGACCGGAGAAAAATCATTCTCGTGATTTCAGACGGCAACGACACGGGAAAGAATGAGTCAAGTTATCAGGATACACTTCATCTCCTGCTGGATCGCGAGATCGCCGTCTACGGGATCAGCAACGACGAGTTTCCCCTTCTGCGTCATGCCGAAGTGACCAATGTGTTGCCGAGGTTTACCGCCGATACCGGGGGAAGCATGTTCTATTCTTTCAAACGCGAGACCCTCGAAAACATTTATCCCGCCCTTACTGAGGAGGTCCGCAACCAGTACGAGCTGACTTACTCACCCAAGCGGCACACCGATGATTCCGTCTTTAAATCAATTGAGGTCAAAGTGGATCGCCCCGGCGTCCGCGTCATCGCGAGGCAGGGTTACTACGCGGTGTCCGTCGTGCCCCTGACCCCGGAGGCCAAATAAGATTCCCTCCGACGTCACTCATGCATTTTTTAATCGCCCCATACAACGTCGTGAAGACTTGTGATTCTGTTGCACGCGAGGCATGAACCGGCAACGACGCTCGCCCTTCCCAGAGCAGTTCGAGCATGCACTTCTCAATTGAAATCGCGATAAAAAAAATTTATTTGAGTTCCGCTGCGTCCGATTTTTTTCGCGACACTCTATTTTTTTCTTGACATTGAATTGCCTAGACACTATACAATGAAGCAATTCCTGTATTTGCCGCAAGATCTAGTAAGCGGCAAGCAGGACGAATCCTAGAATTGGAGGGAATCGCATGAAGAAAAGCGCAACCAAGAAAGCACCGAAGAAAAAGGCAGCAAAAAAGAAGAAGAGATAAGCTTCTTCTCGGAAGAGTTATTGATTTGAATGTGGGGAATATCGAATGATATTCCCCATTTTTGTTTTTAGAAACGGCACGCGATCGCTCTGTGGCACGGCGGCCGGGCCTCCTCCGGCTTCCCTCTCGTTTAATGAGGGGTGAATTACCCTCCTTCAAAAGCAGGACAGACCGGCAGGAAATCACATTGAGGACAGAAAAAATTCCGACGAGGCGGAAATGAACGGCGCCGGATTTCGCGGGCGATTTCGAGGATCGCGTCTCGATCCAACTCCAACTGCGCGGCGGTGCGCTCGGTGGTGACCATCTCTCCGTTCTCGAGATTGTAGAACGACAGGCTTGCCGGCCACAGGTGAAAGGATTCGCGGCATGCCAGCGCGTACACGGAAAGCTGCAGACTTCGATCCGCTTCCTTCTGGTCTTTTGGCCGGCCTGTTTTGTAATCGACGAGCTCCAGCCGTCCTACGGCGTCTTGGTTCATCTGGTCGATCCGGCCCATGAGGATGACGTCGTCCATCGGAAACTGGAATTGCTTCTCCTGTCCCCACACGGAGACGTTCAGGTGAATGTTCTTTTCGTAAAACCGGCGTAGCTGTTCCAGTGCGCTCGATCGATACCGGCCCTCCTGGTACTCATCTTCAAAACCCACGTGTCGCCAGCGGTCGTCGAGATACTCCTCCAGCCTCTCCACCGGGAACTCCCCCTCTTCCTGTTTCCAATCGAAGAATTTCCGCACACACTCATGCAGGATGGAACCCACGGTCAACGCGGCGCTGGGTCCCCCGGAGAGCTTGTAGACGTGCCCGAACTTGTATTGCATCGGACACGTCTTATAGGTTTCCATCGAAGAGGCGCTCAGCTTCAATTCATCTCCAGAGACGCCGGGCGCGACAGCAGGAGCAGGCGCATTGCGGAGGGCCCAGAACGGAAGCCGGGAATTCGCCACCGACGCTTCCTCGGCCAGCGGGTCCAGTGAGAGTTCATTGGCCAGATCTTCCCCTGAAGGATTCACCGAGCGGACTTTCAAATCGGCGCCGGCTCCCACGCCATCGCGCTGAATGTCGCTCACGAACTCAGAGAGCTTCCACCGGGGCTTGGTGACCGCCGTTAAGATCAGGTTCTCCTGCGCGCGTGTCATGGCAACATAGCCCAGCCGACGCTCCTCGTGGATATGGGCCCCGGCTGGGAGCAGGCCTTCCTTTCTCAGAACCTCGGGGAAAGGCAGCAACGTGGACCGCTGCCTTGCCGGAAAGTAATTCTGAGTCAGGCGAAGCACGAACACGACAGGAAATTCCATTCCCTTGGCAGCATGAACGGTCATCAGGCGGACGGCGTCGGTCTCCAGGGACTTGTCTGTTTCCTCCGAAATGCCGCCGCCGGCTTCGAGGTAATAGTCGAAGTACTCCAGGAATTCCTTGAGTCGATCGCCGGGATATTTCTTCTGCCATTCTTCCACAAACTTCAGGACGCGCCGCACCGGCTTTTCCACTTCTTCCTCGCGAAAGGACTTCACATCACCCAGATCGGATTGCCGGGGCGCATCGCCTCCCTGAAGTTCCGCGGCACAGACTCTCACGGCGGACAGTGCCGTTCGCCTCAACAGGGATTTCCGCATGGATTCCACCCACGCGACAAAGGGGTCGAGTTTTGCCCTCAATCCGCCTGACGCTTCATCGTGCACGCTCGCTTGGATCGCTTCATACAGGGTCGGATGTCCGGCCCCCTCACGCCCGTTAGAGCGGGTCGTCCGGTCCGCCACCAGCATGAACTCCTCTTCCGTTAAATTCCACCTTGGCAATGCGAGCGTGCGGCCGCAGCAGATGTTGTCGCCCGGTTTTGCAAGGAAACGCATCGTCGCCAGGAGATCGCGAACTGCGGGATGCAGAAGCACCGATAAACCGACCACCCGGAAGGGGAGGCCGCGACGCCGCAATGCCTTGACCAGCAGTTCCCGATGGGCATGCGCACGATAGAGCACGGCCATGTCGTGAAATGCCCTTCCCGCGCCGTGCAACCGCTCGATTTCAGCTGCTACCGTGAGCGCCTCATCGTCCGGCTCCGGCGCAATGAGCAGCGACACCGGTTCTCCTTCCTCTTTTTCCGTCCACAGATTCTTCTCCGGGTCGAAGCGATCGGGATTGACCGCGATCAGTTGGTTGGCCCGGCGTAGAATTCGCCGCGTCGAGCGGTAATTCCGAGTCAGCTTCAACTGGCGGAATCCCGGAAATTTTCGGGCAAACAGAGTGAAGCTTTCCGAAGAGGCGCCCCGGAATCGATAAATCCCTTGATCGTCGTCGCCCACCACGGTGATGTTCTGATGCGATCGTGCGAGCAGGTGGAGCAGCTCAATCTGGGCGACGTTCGTATCCTGAAATTCATCCACCAGGATGGCGCGGTATCGATCCTCGTAGACCTGTCGGATCTCCGGAAACTCCTGCAACATCCGTACTGCCGACGCGATGACATCTCCGAACGTTTGCGCCCCGGCATCCGCAAGCAGTTGGGAAGCGACCTGGTATACCCGCGCGATTTCTCGCTCCCGTTTCAACTGGGCGTCCGCTTCAGCAGATGACACCCGGCCAGCCTCTACCTCGCCATGGAGTTGGGCCTCGAGGCGCTCCACATAAGCCTCGTAGTCCGCGACGCTCACTAGTTCATCGTGGGCCCTGGACATGAACTCAATGAGATTGTTCAGAAACTTTCCCGGCTCGGCGTTCTTCCAGAACACTTCAAGCTGAAGGCTTTCCAGGTGACGCCGCAACAGAATCCAGAAATCAATATTGTCGAGCAGTTGAGCTCTTTGGCTTTGCCGGAGTCGCACCGACTGCTCTTCAATCAACTTCAACGCAAAGGCGTGAAAGGTAAGCACCTCGACTTCCCCGCTTGACCCGTTCCCCAGGCGTTGCCGGATCCGGCTGGCCATGACCTCGGTTGCCCGTTCAGTAAAGGTGAGCGCCAACACGTTCTCAGGATGCAGCCCTGCCACGGCATGGAGCAAAAACGCGATCCGTTCGGTGATCACCCGCGTCTTTCCAGTGCCGGCGCCCGCGATGATCAGTAACGGGCCGCCCGGGTGGGTGACCGCCGCTTCTTGCTCGGAATTGAGTCGAATCTCTGGAGATGACATGTTCTCCTTGTGCCCTTCTCTTGCGGGCGTACCGGAGGACCCGGTCCTCCTGCTTCGTTCTCAAAGGAATCGAAGGTAAAATATAATCGGTTGCGCCCCGACGCACAATTCAAATATCCCTTCTGAACTCGACGCGCCGACCCCTCCACCGGGAATCTTCCCTCACGCAAGGGCTTACGGTTGCCCCTTCATTCGGCGCAGGCCGCGCTGTCTCTCCGTTTCTTTACAATGTTTCAGGGAACATGATAGAATTTCGTGTAATTTGAGCGTTGTTTTTGTTCTCATTTCCCGCATCCCGATGGATCCGCACGGACTCTCCGGATCGGAATTGGCGGATCAACTCTGCGACGTTGACACCGGATCAGCGAGTCTGAGGCAAGGAACAGTCGATCTCGCTTTCATCATCAGCACGATCAATTCGCGAAACAACCGAGAGCAGAATTAAGGAGTTTCTGTCATGTCAGGGCATTCAAAGTGGCATTCGATCAAGCATAAGAAGGGCGCCGCAGATGCCAAGCGCGGACGCATCTTTACAAAGCTCATCAAGGAAATCACTGTCGCTGCCCGTGTTGGGGGAGGCGACCCGGATGGGAACCCGCGGTTGCGCACGGCCATTCTCGCGGGAAAGGCCGAAAACATGCCCGCCGACAACATCAAGCGGGCCATCCAGAAGGGCACCGGCGAGCTGCCCGGCGCCCAGTATGAAGAAATCACTTACGAAGGATACGGCCCGGGTGGGGTTGCCATCATCGTAGACGCCATGAGTGACAATAAGAACCGGACCGTGTCGGAGATGAGACACCTCTTCAGCAAACACGGGGGAAATCTCGGTGAAGCTAATTCGGTGGCGTGGATGTTCCACAAGAAAGGCTATTTGATTGTGGAGAAGGCGAAGGCCAGCGAAGACCGCCTGATGGAGGTGGGGCTGGACGCGGGGATCGAAGATATCCGGGATGACGGTGACAACCTGGAAGTCCTGACCGCCCCCGAGAGTTTTGACGCGGTGTTGAAGGCCATCAAATCCGCGGGCATCGAGCCGGCGACGGCCGAAGTGTCAAAGGTCCCACAGAACTACATCAAGCTCGACAGCAAACACGCGGCCCAGATGCTGCGGCTCATGGAAGAGCTGGAAGACCATGAAGACGTCCAGAAGGTCTACGCGAATTTTGACATTGAAGAAAAAGACCTGGAGGCGGTGGCCGGATAGTCTCCGGAACTGAGCCCATCGGGCGGTGTATCCGGAAGGGTCGCGCTGGGGAACCTGGATCTTGAGGACCTTTCCCCTGGGCAAGTGCCGGGTGGCAACTCCCGGGAATGCCCCCGCAGAATTCCGGGGCCTCCAGCAAGGATCGGATGGATCTGCACAAAAATCCGGCGGGACGATCAGCCTGATCACATGCGAATTCTCGGCATCGATTGCGGCAGCGAACGAACCGGTTTCGGCGTTATTGATTCTGACGGGGACCTCCACCAGGTTGTTACCTTTGGTGCAGTCGAGACCTCTTCCAAACAGTCTTTTCCCAGACGCCTTCAGAAAATCCATGCGGGGCTCGCCTCGCTCATCCATCAATTTTCTCCCGATGAAGTTGCGGTCGAAGAGGTGTTCTATGCCTCCAATGTGAAGAGTGCCTTGAAGCTGGGGCACGTGCGCGGCGTTGCGCTTCTCGCCGCCACTGAGGCCGGCATTCCCATCAGCGAATACTCCGCGTTGGAAGTCAAGTCCAGCGTCGTGGGGTATGGGCGTGCGGAGAAAAGGCAAGTTCAAGAAATGGTGAAGGTCCTGCTGCGGCTCCGCGAAATCCCTCAACCGGATGATGCTGCCGACGCGCTGGCCCTCAGCATTTGCCACGTCCATCACCGTGCCACTCAAATCCGAATAGAGGAGAGTCTCGCCGCCGAGACCAAGCGGCATGGCTGAGAGGGATTGACACCAGCCAGCCTGATGGAGAAGGGACCTGCACGCTCCGGACGCATTTTGACGACCACTCTAAAACGAACCATGACCAGGATCCGGAAATATCCCCGGTTGCCATGGGTGGGGCTCCTGTTGGCTCTGGCCCTTGCGCCTGCCCTCAGGGGACGTGCCGCCGAAAAGTCCTCTCCCGACGGGCCGGAGACCTCCCCCACGTCGATTCTTTTCTCCAAAGAGCTTCAGCAAGGGCAGTATGAACGCTTCAAGATATCGATTGATCAACAGGGACGGGGAAAGTTTGAGGCCAAACCCCGCGACGGCGAGTTAATGGCGCGGGATCTGCAAGTGAGCCCGGACACGATGCGACGGCTCCTCGCCTCCTTCGAGGCCGCCCAATTCCTTTCATCGACTCGTGAGTACGAGAGCCCTGCCAAGGTGGCTGACATGGGGATGAAGACCATCGCGTTGGAGCAGAATGGACGCTCCCGGGAGGTCCGCTTCAATTATACCTTCGACAAGAACATGGCCACGATTGCGGACCTTTTTGGTGGCCTGGTGACCACGCAACTTCGCCTCGCGTCGTTGGAAAACGCCAAGAAATACGACAAGCTCGGGCTGCCCGACGAGCTCAATGCCCTGCAGGCTGAATTGAACAACCACTGGTTGGTTGACGCCGAACTGCTGATTCCTGTCCTCACCGAAATTGCAAACAACCGCGCCTTTTTCAATGTCGTACAACGCAAGGCCCACCAATTGATCCTGCAGATCGAGTCCGCCACCCCCTCGGCGAGGAAATGACCCTGCCCTCTCGTAAGAGAGCTTTCCCATGCCGTTCCAAGGCGCTACTGAAGAACGGGTTTTGTCACGCGTGGAGAGAACCGCCACAGATAGGACTTCCCCAAGGGGAAGTCCACCAGCACGGCATACTGCACCTCTATGGTGACCTGGGCCGCGGTCCTCGTAAAGTGGATGTTCGCTTCCTTCATCGGCAGTTTCAGTTCCTTGGCTTTAATCATGAGTGCCCGCCGGATCTTTCCTTCATCCCGGTTCCCGGCCCCAGCTTCCTTGGCTTCGTAATCCATGGCGTCGATAAATTCATTGGAGGAGATGTAAGGCGGAAGAAATTTCACTCCCAGATAAATGATTGCGCCTAGGACGACAACCCAAAAAATGAACGCCCCAGTTCCGCCTCGTTGGCTGCCCCTTCGTCCCATCGATGCCGTTTCCCCTTCAAATTGAAGATCGCCGGTCCGGGTTTCTGATTTCATCTCATCGGCCCTTCTTCGACCCATGGGTCATCCCTTCGTGGGGGGCATACTCGCCTCCAGCGAAGCCCGTACCGCTGTTATAACCGCATCCAACGCCACGTCGACCGATTCGCGCGTTGCCCGGGTATAGATCTCGGCTTTGCCCTCTTTGAGTTTCTTGGGCCCCAGGGTCACCCGCAAGGGGATCCCGATCAAGTCGTTGTCCTTGAATTTTACCCCGGGCCGCTCCTCCCGGTCATCAAACAGGACGTCGACTCCCGCTGCCTCCAAGGCGGCGGAAATCCGCTCCCCCGCCCGGACGGACTCCGGATCGCTCATGTTGACGACATTCACTATCACGGAGAACGGGGCGATAGAGGCGGGCAGGATCATCCCGTTCTCATCATGATTCTGTTCGATGGCCGCGGCGAGGATTCGTTCGACCCCAATGCCGTAACAGCCCATGATCATGGGGACGGCCTCCCCTTTCTCGTTCAACACGGTGGCTTTCATGGTCCGGGAGTACCGGACTCCGAGCTTGAAGATCTGGCCGACCTCGAGCCCCTTCCACATCTTGATGGGATGTCCGCAGTTGAAGCACAGATCGCCCTCCTCGACCAACCGCACCTGCTGATATTCGCCCTTGAAGTCCCGGTCCACGACGACCCCGCGAATGTGAAAATCATCGTCGTTGGCGCCCGTCGTCATATTCTTCCGGCCGCGCAGGGCCTCATCGACAATGATGCGATTCCGGCTTACCCCCACGGGACCCAGCGAGCCGGCGTTGGCGCCCATGGCCGCCAGAATTTGGCCGGGATGGGCCGGATAGAATCTCGCCTCCGGTCCAAACAACCGCGCCAGGGCAGCTTCGTTGACGGAATGGTCGCCGCGAACGCAGACCAGAACGGGTTGTTCGTCCACCATGTAAATCAGCGTCTTAATCTGCCTCCGGGCCTCGGCCCCGCCGGGATAGGCCTCTAGAGCCGCGATCGTTCGAATGCCCGGCGTCGGAAACTTCTCGGGGTGGGCGGGCGCCGCCAGATCCTCAACGACAGGAGCCTTGCTGATCGCCATTTCACGGTTGGCCCCATAATCGCAGTGCTCACAATGGACTATCAGATCTTCGCCGGCGTCGATAAGCGCCGAGAACTCGTGGGAGTCTTTGCCTCCCATCGCCCCCGTGTCGGCCTTCACCGCAATGTAGCGGAGGCCGCAGCGATCATAGATCCGGCTGTAGGCCTGGTATTGATGCTGGTAGGTCTCATCGAGAGACTCCCACGAGGTGTGGAAGGAGTAGGCGTCCTTCATGGTGAATTGCCGCACGCGCAACAGTCCGCCCTTCGGACGCGCCTCATCGCGGAACTTGGTTTGAATTTGATACCAGGTCTGCGGCAGTTGCTTGTAGCTCCGGAGCTCATGACGGGCAATATCGGTGATGACCTCCTCATGGGTCATGCCGAGACACAGGTCCCTCCCCGCGCGGTCCTTCAGGCGGAACATGTTGTCTCCCATGATCTCCCAGCGCCCGGATTCCTCCCATAGTTCACGGGGATGAAGGACCGGCAGGAAAAACTCCTGACCGCCCACGCGATTCATCTCTTCCCGGATGATTTGGGAGATTTTGAGGACCGACCGTTGCGCCAGCGGGAGGTAGGAATAAATGCCCGCAGCCAGTTGACGGATATAACCCGCCCGCAGCAGGAGTTGGTGGCTGATGCTTTCTGCTTCAGCCGGCATCTCTCTCAGTGTCGGTATAAAGGTCTCACTCCAGCGCAAGGCAGGTTTCTCCTCTCAGGCAAGAAGGATGGGCAACGGTGGAATCCGGATTCAACTTCCTCACGAAACGTCTCCACAAAAACAGGCGTCAAATGTTCAGTGAAAGGACGCCCTTTGTCAAGGCGAATTGCGGGCGGGAAATTCATCTCTGCCGTGTTACCTCAACAAATCCTCAAACTGCCTGAACAGAAGACAGTCGGGATTTGCCTGCCTCAAGACGAGTCTCTTCTTTCGCGCCTCCCCCGGCAGTCGTCCAATTGCCCCTTCTAACCGGTTTTCACTTTCATCGAAGAATAATCCAAGTGCGAGCCAAGAACACTGTGGGGGATGGAGTAGACGACCAGAAGGAGCATGGCGGCGGCTATGATCGCTCCCGTCCGCTGTTTCTTCCGATTCGCAAGCAGGGCCAGCAGCCAGCCTGCCAGGGCCAGCAAAGTTTTGTTATCGGTCAGGTCGTATCCGAATGGAACTCCCGTCCAGTACTCCCCGAAGGCGTAATGCTGTACGATAGGCCCGAGGATCATGCCCCCCAGAACAAGGAATGCCACCGTGAGCCAGGCGATCATTTTGTACCCCGCCGTCCTGTAAACGGCCTTCAATCCAGCCGCCGTCGACGTCCACATCGCCAGGAACATACAGGTCACATGTGGGATCAAGACCGTGAGTGGCACGCTCCCACGGAAACGAATCTTGATGGGGGAGTCGCTTCCGATCGTCTCCTGCCCCGTCGGTGACAACAGGGTAATGGTGTACTCCAGCCATCCCGCCGGAGGCTGGTGAGGAAGGGTGCCGATGAGATCATCCTTTTCACGCCCCATGGAAACCGTCTGCCACTTCTCGCCCGTCCCCAGCCGGCGGAAGGAAAGGCTCCCTTCGATGGAAGGATCCAATTGTTTGAGGCGAATTTCGCAGTCACCGGGTCCGCCATAACTCCTCGGCAAACGATAGGAAAAACTCTGATTTTTGAAGGTCACCTTGCCTCGCGCGGGATAGCTCGGGCCGGTCACGCGCTGGTAGTACGCGGATGCCAAGGTGATTAGCAGTGCCAGGAGGTATGGGACAGATGATCGATTCATAAAACGGAGGTGCGCATATGAGTCATAAAATCAGCAGAACATCCCCCATTCCCAGGGGATATTCCCGCCGATCCTTGAAAAAGAACACCGTGCGAGCGACTATATACGACCCTTCCTAATTCTTTAAGTTATTTTACTCTCACATTTTTCCAACGACTTGACTACCTGCTCCGTCTAAGCAATGGAAAGCAAGCAAGGCAAAGGCGAGCCGATTTGCCGGATCGAACGAACAGCAAGGCCGTGAGGAGGCTGGCTTGCTCCTGGAAAATGTGCTAAGAGTTCAGCCCTCGACAAAGGAGAGCGCCTTGCCAGGTTCTTACAACTCGGCCCTTCGAGCCGATGCCGAGCCGGATCTCGTGGAGGGTTGCAAGGACGGCAGCCTGCCAGCCTACGAGCGCCTGTACTTGTCTCACGGACCTCGCATGAAGAGCATTGCGCTAAACCTGCTTGGAAATACTTCGGATGCGGAGGATGCGGTGCAGGAGGCCTTTTTGAAGATTTATCGCAGCGTGGCGGAATTTCGTGGAAAATCCGCCTTTACCACCTGGATTTACCGCATCCTCGTCAACACCTGCCACGACATGCGGCGCTCAAGCCATTTCAAACAGGAAATGCGCAGACTGGATCCTGATACCCAGGAACCGGGGGAAGCCCTGATGCAGACCGTCGATCATCCCATGCGGCTGGCGCTGGAAAAATGCCTGGATGATCTAAGCCCGCGAAACCGCACCGTGTTTCTGCTGTTCGAAGTGGAGGGGTTCAAGCATTCGGAGATCGCTGAAATCATGGGAATCCCGGAGGGCACCTCCAAGAATTCATTGTTTGACGCCAAGCGGGAGCTCCGGCGAATGTTGAAGGATTCCCCGCGACCCTTGAGGTCCACTCTATGATTCCGATGGAATGCAGCGATTTGGAATATGTTCTGCGCCAGCAGGATCCTGAACGGATGGAAGCGTTGGTCGAACATGCCCGGCTCTGTGTTTCCTGCCGCGAAGAGCTGAACCGATGGAATGAGATTTCAGCGGCGGCAGCTTCTCTTCGAAAGAGCTGGGATTCTCCCCACTTGTGGCTGAAGATTCAGGACAGCCTGGTCGCGGAATCACAGAACGCCCCAAGCGGGTCAAAATGGCATTTCCAGGCGATTCTTCAAAGCCTCGCTGAAAACTGGCAAGCCGCCGCTGCAGTGGCAGCCCTGGTGCTGATTTCCAGCTTCAGCGTGGGTCTGCTGTGGCGACATCCACAGACCCCCGCTCCAACCTTGCTGCAACGGTCCGGGAACGTCGCGCCCCAGCCCTCTTCCGAGGAGACGCCTCCATCGGAAGGGAGTTCCACCCCGCAGAAGCGGTTGTTGACGGAACAAGCACTCATCGAGATTGAGAGCACCGAGGCCGCTTACGTCCGCTCGCTCGACAGGCTGGCGCAGCAAGTCCAACCCGAACTGCAAAGCCCGACCTCCCCGCTGATGATGAACTACCGGGAGAAGCTGCTTCTGATTGACAGCGCCATCGCTGAATGTCGCGGTCAGATTGAGATGAACCCTTACAACGGTCACTTGCGCAGGGAATTGCTCGCCATGTACCAGGAAAAACATCGCACACTTCAGGACTTGCTTACCGGGGGAACCCATGAACAGCAATAAGGTCGCACATGCAAAGACGTGTTTGAGCTCGCTCGTTCCGCACCTGGTATCCGCAGGGAAGATTTTTTTCCTGGCCGTTCTAGGAGTTCTTCTCTTCGCGCCACTCGCTCTGGCGGCCAGCCGTGAGCCCCGGGAAGAATTTTCAAGGGACTTCCAGAAGACGGTGCCGCTGCCCCCCGGACAAACCCTTCGGGTGGATCACAAGCTGGGTGATGTCCTGATCCGCACCCATCACCAGAGCGATGTGGTTATTTATGCCAGCATCCGTGTCTCGGCCAACGACCTGTCAGAAGCCACCCGCTTCGGGAATCAGATCCAGATTGACGTCGAACAGGCGCCCTCCGGTGTTTCCATCATGACCCGGTATCCCAACGAACAAGGCGGCCTTCTCTTTGGTCAACACAACGTCTCTTATTCCGTGAACTTCGATATCCTGATGCCGGATACCGCGCCACTGACCATCAAGAATCGCTTTGGAAGCGTCACGGTGTCGAACCTCAATGCCAATGCCGATATCAGCAATGCCAACGGAAAACTGCTGTTCAGTGATGGGCGAGGCACCCAGCGCCTGGAAAACTCCTTTGGAGGGGTCGAGGTGACCGGGAACAACGGAGAGGTGACCATTAACAATTCGAACGGCTATGTCACGGTGACCCGGGTGGATGGCGTGTTGACCTTGCACAACCGTTTCGGGAAGGTGACCGTCAGCGGCATCACACGCCAGTCAACCATCAGCAACAGCAATGGCAGCATTGATCTCACTGATGCGGCCGCCGCCGTGAGGATTTCCAATTCATTTGGGCGGGTCACCGTGACCCGGGCCGGCGGGGATCTGTTTGTGAGAAACCAGAATGGTGCAGTGGAAGCCCGCACGGTAGCCGGTGCAGCCGATCTCGGCACAACCTTTGGATCCATTACGGCCGACGCTGTCCGCAAGAAGCTGATCTCGAATTCGACAAACAGCAAAGTGACCGCAACGAGGATTGGTGAAACGGCCACGGTGCAGAACACCTTCGGCCTGGTTTCGCTGCAGCATATCGGCGGGCGCGCTGACGTCGAGAATTCGAATGGCGCTGTCGAGGTCAGCGACATCGGCGGTGATGCAAAGATCAAAACCAGTTTCGGTGCGCTCGGGGGCTCCTTGATTCGGGGCAATGCCACCGTCAGGAACAACAACGGATCCATCACCCTGAACGAAATCACCGGCCTGGCCGATGTGCATGGCTCATTCGGAAAAGTCACGTTGACGCACATCCACAAGGGCACCCGGCTTGTGAGCGGCAACGGCAGTGTCCTGCTGACGGATGTCGGAGGTGAAGCGTATGTCAAAACGAGCTTCGGACTAGTGAAAGCCAGTGACATCAACGGGCCGATCACCGTCGAGAATTCCAACGGCGGGGTGGAGGCCGCAACGATTAAAGGCAATGCCAGCGTGCGGTCATCCTTCTCTCCGATCATTCTCAAAGGGATCATGGGAAGCATTGAGGTTGACAATCAGAATGGTTCCGTCGAAGTGACGGCCGGTGGGCCCGGGGCCCCACATTGCAGCAACATTTCGCTCTCCACCACCTTCTCTCCGCTCCGGATAACGCTTCCCGGAACTGCCAGTTTCAAGGTTGAAGCCCGCACTTCTTTTGGAAAGGTCTCAAGCGAGCTGCCCTTGAGTGTGACCGGGAGCCTCGGCGAGAGTTCCGTGTCCGGGAAGCTGGGCAATGGAGACTGTGAGCTGAAATTGACCAACAGCAACGGAAACATTCAAATTCTGAAGTCTGCCGGAAAGTAGTGTGGGTTGTGCTGAATGAGCGCCGTTCCGGTCTTTCGGGCGCCAGGCCCGGGACCGTATGTGTCAGTCTTGGATTGAGGATCCTCCACTCCTGAGACCCCTCCTGTGACCGCCAAAGTGCTTCCGCTGTTGTGGCGCCCGAATCCCCCCTTCGGTTTCATCCTCGACCCCCGACCCGTTATCATTTGACTTTGATTTTTACACCTGTGTATATTGGCGGCGAGCGTTCCCCAGGAGGCCCCTGCCGATGGCGCTGAACGCAGCGATCCGGGTCAATCTCAAATGACAAACCGCATGAAAGCAAGACTGATCGCGTCGGAGACGGATCAGCTCTTCACGCTCTCGAATCAACTCACCGTGGCTCGGATGGCCATGGTTCCGATCTTCGTGCTGCTGGTGATGTACGGGATGATCGGGTGGGGTCTGCTCGTCTTTCTCCTTGCCGGAGTGACCGATATGTTGGACGGCTGGCTGGCGCGGTGGCTGCACCAGCGGACGGTGCTGGGCACCTATCTCGATCCCATCGCGGACAAGATGCTGCTGACCGCCTCCTTTGTCACGCTCTCAATTCAATCCGTCCCCATCAAGAATCACATCCCTTTTTGGGCCACGGCGCTCTTTATCAGCCGCGACATCATCATCGTTGTCAGCGCCCTGATCATTTACATCGCCACCGGATTCCGCAATTTTCGCCCGTCGGTATATGGAAAAATCACGACGCTCCTGCAGTTGGCCGCGGTTCTGACAACGATCGGGTTCAGTTATCTGGGCTATCGTTCTTTCATCGCCCGGGGCACGGTGTACGCGGCAGTCGCGGCCACGGCATTTTCCGGCTTTCACTACGTCATCCTCATGCGCCAGCGCCTGAGAGAAGAGAGCGCTGCAGCGGTCGCCCAGCAGCCTGAGGATGTGGAGTTGCATCGCCGTGTGAGCTAGCCCGGGAAGGATGAGCCAGACTTGACACCCTTGACGCCCCCCTCAGAAGCGCTCACCCTCACGCAGCGCGTCCTCATCGTTTTGTTGCTGATCCTGGGTTTCGGCCTGACGATCTGGCTGGTCCGTCCGGTCATTTCCCCGCTGGTGATCTCTCTGCTCCTCGCCTATGTCCTGAACCCCGTCGTGGAAAAACTGGAGGGTGTGCTGGCCTCGCGGCTCTTTGCCCTGATCTTAATGAGCTTGTTCATCATCGGGTTCGTGGCCGTGTTCGCCATTTTCCTCGTCCCGCTCTTTGCCGATCAACTCACTCTCACGGTTCAGCGGATCCCCGTCGCCCTGAACAAACTGGTGGCGCAGATCGACCCTCTCCTCAACCGGCTGCGGGCCAATTATCCTCTTTTCTTCCGGCAGTTCTTCGGCCCGTCGGTGGCTAGCGTCAAGAGTTCGATCCCCCTGCTCTCGACTCCGACTGTCAAGATTTTTTCCTCGGGCGCGACCGACCTCTTTTCGGTCTTCCTGAATGCCTTGAAACTCTTGTTTGTTCCTGTCTTCACCTTTTATCTGCTCTATGATTTCCCGAATATCGGTCACAAGATTTATCAGGCCATACCGCATCGTCGAAAGCTCTTTTTCACGGAGCGGTTCTATGAGATTGACCAGGCACTGAGGCGGTTCGTTCACGGACAACTGCTGATTGCAGTCATCTATGCCGCGATCTACTCAGTGGGCCTGACCCTGCTCAACATTCAGGTGGGGCTCTTTCTTGGCGTCCTGGCCGGTCTGGCAAACCTGGTCCCTTATCTCGGCACTGTGGTGGGGCTCTTCTTCGCCATTATTCTCTCTACCTTTGATGGTTTCAGCTGGTTGCGGATCGCCGGGATCCTGGGGGTGTTCGGTTTTGCGCAGGCCCTGGATGGCTCCGTGCTGACTCCGAAGATTCTTGGCAACAAGGTGGGACTTCATCCCCTCGTCATGTTGGTCGGCATCATCGCGTTTGGAAAACTCTTCGGCCTATTGGGGATTGCCGTCGCCGTGCCCGCCATGGCGACCTTCGCCGTGTTCCTCCGCGCTTTTTACCATGAATATCTGACCTCTGACTTCTATCATAGAACGTGAATGGTGGAAAATAGTTGTCAGTTCTCAGTTGCCCGAGGAGACAATTGGAAGTACGAAGCCAGAGGCAAGAAGCTGGAGGATACAGGAAGATCCTTAACTTTGAACCTTGAACTTTGAACCTTGGACTTTGGACCTTGGACTTTGGACCTTGGACTTGGGACCTTGGACTTGGGACCTTGGACTTGGGACCTTGGACTTTGGACCTTGGACTTGGGACTTTGAACTGCCCTTACAAATCCTTCCTCCATGCTTCGGTTTCCGAAAGGTATTCACGTCTGGCTTTGTGGGCAGCGAGAGCGGCGAAGAGCGCCTCGCGGGCCGGACGCTCAATGCCCATGTGAGAAAGGCCGCGCACGAAGATCCGTGCCGAGCCGCGTAAATCAGACTCCCGGAAAAGCTTCTGCCATTCGGAATAAGAATAGGCCGCACGGACGCTGGCGTGGAAAGTCTCCCGCATTTTTCCCGGATATTTCCTGCCAAACCAACGGCTATGCCACCAAGCCGACAGCACGGACGGTCGGCGCAGATCGCGCACCAGCAGGGCTCCATCGCTTTTCACAACACGAGCCACCTCGTTGAGCAGGGCAAGAGGATCCTCCATCCGATGCAGGACCTCATTACAGAGGACCCCATCAAAGTATTCCGATTTGAATTTGGTGTGGCGCAGGTCCGTGGCCTGAAAGAAGACACGACCCTGAAGTCCTGCTCGCTCTGCCGCCTCGGTCGCGGATGCAATCTTCTCTGCAGAACGATCGATGCTGAGAATGGTCACTTCCGGACACCGGCTTGCCAGCTCGATGGCCAGGTGCCCCTCTCCGGTCCCGATATCGAGCAGCACACCCTGATGCATTCCCAATCGGATCGCATGGTCAACGCACGGGGTATCGCGTTGGGCGAGCAATTCCTCTCCCCCCGGATCCGTGGAATCCGTGGCTTCCTCGGCCGCAATCCCGATCTCAGGCATGGGAACCCGTTGTGAATCCAGCCATGACATGTTTGGATTCTAGTTCATCGCCGAAAAAAACAGAAGGAGGCATGTGTCGCCAAGACGTTCCAACAGCACCTTCCAACGGCGCGCGTTGACGCCCGTGCTTCGGCAAGTTAAAATCACGTGATGATCTCTGTCAGGACTCCAATTGACTTTCCCCGGATCGGTCTTCTTATTTTTGATCTCGATGGCACGCTGATTGATTCCAAGGAGGACCTTGCGAACAGCGCCAACCACATGCGGGTGGCGGTGGGACTGCCTCCTTTGGATCCCGGAACCATTTTTTCCTATGTCGGGGATGGCGCGCGGTTGCTGGTCCAGCGGCTGCTGGATCACTCTGCAGACGATGCCGTTGTCGATCGCGGTTTGCAGATCTTCCTCAATTTCTATCGGGATCACATGCTCGACCATACGGTGCTCTATCCCGGAGTCCGGGAAGGACTCAAAGCCTTATCCCTCTTCTCGGACGGGGCACGACGCACTTTCGTGGTGCTCACCAATAAACCCGTCCGGTTTTCACGCCTGATTCTTGAAGGCCTGGGGGTGTCTGATTTTTTCCGGTCTATTTACGGAGGGAACAGCTTTGAGCAGAAAAAACCCGATCCGATGGGCGTCCACACGATCCTGGATGAAACCGCCCTGCCCCCGCGCGCCGCACTGATGGTGGGAGATTCGGATGTGGACGTTATGACGGGACGAAATGCCGGGGTTGCAACATGTGGTGTGACTTACGGCCTCGGTTCGGAAAAAATGATGCAGACGCCTCCCGATTTTTACGTTGACGACCTGCGTGAACTGGCCGCCTTGCTGAACGGGCAGGCCCTGCCCGCAGATCAGCACCGTGCCGGCACGTATACTCCAACCACGAATCTCGGCTTTTGATTCGAGAAAAGGCATTCTCATGGAAGAAAGGGATTTTTTCACCG
Source organism: Terriglobia bacterium (assembly GCA_020073085.1). Taxonomy (NCBI): domain Bacteria; kingdom Pseudomonadati; phylum Acidobacteriota; class Terriglobia; species Terriglobia bacterium. The sequence continues at coordinate 154,981 of JAIQFV010000002.1, forward strand.
AAAAGGACGAAGTCAAGCAGGCGCAGTTGAATTGTCCTTCATGCCACACGATGGAAACCTATGACATCCGCTGGAGGCGGCGCACCAAAAAGAAATCCCTCCCTCCTTATGCCAACGAAGAAGACCGGATGCGCTTCGCTAAAGCGCGGGATTACCTCGTCCGAGTGGACGACGTCCTCTCCTGCAAACGGTGCCGAAAGCGCCTGGAAATCACCAGCCTTCAGTCCGTTATTTTGCTGTAGTAACGACTTCAGTCGTTACCTCGGAGCTCGAACGAACACGTAGTAACGACTTCAGTCGTTACCTCGGAGCTTGAACGAGCACGTAGTAACGACTTCAGTCGTTACCTCGGAGCTTGAACGAGCACGTAACGACTAAAGTCGTTACTACCCCTATCTTCTAATGATGGAAGGTCAGCGTGGAGATTCTCTCGAGACGCGTAGTGGTGCGTTCTCTCCCCAGCTGGACCATGATGTGGAAAAGCGGCGGCCCCACGGCCCGGCCGGTCAGCAACACCCTGGCGGCGTTGATGAGCAATCCGGCCTTCACCTGCTTTTCTTCCGCCAGCGCCCGCAGGGCCTGTTCGCTGGTTTCCAACGTGAAGGGATCCAGGGTCTTGAGCCGGGAGGCCAGCAGCGGCATCAATTCTTTTAAGTCAGGGTCCTTCAGATTCTTCTTGGCGGCAGCCTCATCAATCTCGTATACATCCGTAAAGAACGCCTGCCCGCTCTCCGCAAAATCATTGATCGAATGCATGCGCGACTTCAGCATGTCGAGGGTGGAGAGGAAATACTGTTTTTGCACCCCGCTGAACTCCTCGCGCCAGAGATGTTTGGCTTCGAGCGCTTTTTGCGCCAGCGGGGCCAGCCGTTCGGCCGAGGACGCCCCGATGTATTGCCGGTTCAGCCAATCCAGTTTCTGGATATCGAACACGGCATTGGACTGGTTGATCTTGTCGAGCGAAAAACGCTCGATCAATTCATCGGTCGACATGACCTCGGTGTTGTCGCCGGGCGACCAGCCCAGAAGCGCCAGAAAGTTACGGAACGCTTCCGGAAGATACCCCATGTCGCGATACGCGGTCACCGAAGTGGTTCCGTGACGCTTGCTCAGCTTCGCCTTGTCCGGGCCCAGGATCAGCGGCAGGTGCGCAAATTCGGGTACCTCGGCGCCGAAAGCCCGGTAGAGGAGGATTTGCTTGGGGGTGTTTGAGACGTGGTCGGCGCCCCGCACCACATGCGTGATGCGCATCTCCATGTCGTCGACGACAACCGAAAGATGATAGGTGGGATGATTCTTTGAGTTCAGCAACACAAAATCTTCAATCTGCTCATGGGCCACTTCGATCCTTCCAAAGACGTGGTCCGGAAACTCGATACTCCCTGATTCCGGGACCTTGAATCGAAGGGCGCGGGGGACGCCCGCCGCCTCATTCGCTTCGATCTGTGCTAGCGACAGCCGGCGGCAAATTCCTTCATACTTGTAATTTCTTTTTTCCTTCATCGCCAGGTCACGGCGCTCTTTCAAACTCTCTGGCGTGCAATAGCAATAATAAGCATGGCCGCTTTCGAGAAGCTCCTGGGCCGCCTTCCGGTAGCGTTCCGTGCGCTCGGACTGAAAGAAGGGCCCTTCATCCCAATCGAGTCCCAACCACCGCATGCCCTCCAGGATGCCTTCGACCATCTCCGGAGAGCTTCGTTCAACATCCGTATCCTCGATGCGCAGGATGAACTTTCCTCCCTGGTGCCGCGCAAACAGCCAGTCGAACAGCGCGGTGCGTGCTCCCCCCACGTGCAGATAGCCGGTGGGAGATGGAGCGAATCGGACGCGCACTTCCACACCCTTCGCTGAATGTGAACTCAAAGGACTTTCTCCCTCTTGCCCGAGTGAAAACAAAAGCTCCAAATTCTACTGGAAGTTGCCCGGGAAGGCAAAATGAAAGCGCACCTCCCACCGCCGAGACGCGGGGTCGCGGAGTTGTAAGAAGGCCGAAATAAGAACCAACGCTTCAGAATTCACAAGACATATGCGCTTGGGATGTCTCCCTATTCTCAATCAAAATGAAAACAGGTATGAAAGCTTGAGGAAGATCTCTTTACCCCGGCGCGTGGGGTCGTTGGGTGTGAATCGATCGCTGTTGTATCCGATAAACAGCGCGGAGCGCGCATTGAAATCGTAGGCCAGCAGTGAATTGATCGCAAGCCGTTTCTGGCCGAACGCCAACGAAAAATCTGAAATATGGGGATCGAAGACAAAGCGTTTGGGATCAATCTCTGAGGAGTATTGCGCCAGGAGGCGCGCCCGCCACTTCCGCGTAAGATTTCCTGAAACATGCCAGATGAGGGAAGCCCGGTTCTGGAACGGCGCGCCATTCAGAAACCGCTCCTGGTACACATTGGTGCTCAGACTGGTACGGAATCGATCGCCTATCTTCCAATTGACTGTCACATACCAGTTCCGTGTTCTTCCTTGAAAGTTAAAGGGGAAGTTGACAAAGCGAAATCGATTTTCGAGCTCAAAGCTGAAGGAGAACTGACGATTCTCGTTTGAAGAGAGCTCGACGACATACTTGGGATTGACATAGATGCGCGTTGAACCGTCCGGCAAAGGGAGATGGTCCGGGGTAAATCTATTGAACCGTACCCGGTCGTAGGACCAATCGAGCCCCGCACTCCAGAAGTTCTTGAACTGGGCGCTGATACTGAAGTCTGCGCCGGAATCATCCACGCGTCCATCCTGCAGATGGGTGAAATCGTAGTTGGGCTCGATAAAGAGCTGCCGGATACCGTAGCGATTGATGAACGGCTTGTACACGATCCAGGCTGAGCCCCCCCAGCGGTTCGTTTCCGGCTCAAATCCGATCTGTTCGACGTCGAACTTCTCTCCCAGTGATTTCAGGTGCAGATGATATTCCCACTGCTTGGAGTTATAGGCGAACTGGGAGTCCTCGGCGATCCGTTTGCCCAGCGAGCCGCGAAATCGGGGAGAGGAGCTCACGGCAAGTTGTGTGCTCCAGGTGATGTGGTCTCCAAACAGAAAATTGGCGTCGACCCCGGTGGCACGCTCGGAAAACGACGCCGTGGTGTTCTGCTGGTCCCGATTGACCGTGATAAATCCAATGGATGACTTCTTGAGGATATCCCGGGCCACGCGCAAGACAAAAAAATTCGCCGCGGGGGCATCGAAATTGTTGGGAGAGGCCGGATTCGATGGATTGACATTGTCTGGGTCGAAGAAGTTCCGCTCCACCGTCCCCGCGTCAAGAAAGCCGATCTTGTAGGCTCCCATCTTCCCGGTGATCTTGGCTCCAGCCAGGATTCTCTGGGGTTCGCCATCGGGCAAAGCGGCGCCAATGCGGCGGGTAAAGAACAGGTTCAGCGGGGTTTTGAAATTGTCCATCCCCTCGTTAAAGAACTGCCGTTTCTCCGGGAAGAACAATTCGAAGCGCGAGACGGTGAGGTTGAACTCATCGGCCTCCGCCTGCGAGAAATCGGGGTTCACCGTGGCATCAAGCACCAGGTTTGAAGTCAGCCCGTATTTCACGTCGAGCCCGGCACTGCCCAACTTGGCGTAATGTCCGTCGGCCCGTCCGAAGTTGGTGAAGCGAGACGTGATCGAGGGGAGCACATCCAGGGCATGTCCTGGCTCGATATCGTGCAAGCCTTCCACAACGCCTGATTTGGAAGGTCGCATCGCTTCGTCGAATCGTGCCACGAAGACCCATCGGGAGTCCTCGTTTCTCCGGACGATGGAGCGACCGAGATTGATCCCCCACTCCTGCGTTGAAGTGCGCGGAAAACGAAGAATCTTGAAGGGAATGGCAACCTCCGCGGTCCACCCCTCCCCGTCAATCGTGGTCGCGTCCTCCCACACCGCATTCCATGTCGAATCGTACATCTCGAAACCCTTCAAACCGCTTTGTTCGAGCACGGTGGCGTCATATTGGACGCCGCGCGCGTTGATGCTGAAAAAATAACCGCTCTTGAGATCATGAAAGGTGTCCAGGAGGATATCCACGCTGTCGGAATTCGTCCGCGCATCATGGGCATCAAAGCGGGCGACGATCTTCCCCGCGTCACGATCAAAGCAACGAAAACCGAAATAGATTTTCTTGTCATCGTAGAAAATCCGGACTTCGGTGCGTTCACTCGCGGGCTTCCCTTCATCCGGATCGGTCTGCGTGAAGGAGGTGATCGGGGCGATCTGCTGCCACACCGGCTCGTCGAGCCGGCCATCGATCACCACTCTTTCATTCAGTTTTTCGATATGGATGACCGGGACCGAGGCCCGCGTTTCCTTAAGATTCTGCGGTTGAGCCAGAAACTGGGGGGAAAAGGGGACTGTACCCAGGAGGAGCAGCAAGGGGCAGAACTTCTTCACTTTCGAGTACGGGGCGATCTTGTTCAGCATGGATCGAGTGGTTTGGGTTCCGTTCTTTGCCGGAAAAGGATGACCCGCGAACTTGAACCGGCGCCATCAGGCAGAGGGGTGAAGATCAATCGTGGATACAAAAGACCAGGATTGGCGCGCGGCGATGATTTACCCCAGCGAGAACCTGAGCGGATAACCCATGGGCAGAATCGACCTCTTCCCGGGGTCTGCCTCTTGTGGTTACGCTGCGCAAGGCGGCCTCTTCAACCCGGAAGACCCCCGCAGACCGCCCATTCTACCGAAGAACTTTCGTTCTGAAAACCTTGGAGAGATTTCTTCCTGGTCGGGTTTCTCGACGCTGCAATGAAGGATTCCTGGGCAGAGTTTCCAGACGGGCGCAGATTGGAGATCCAGGATGATTGGCAGTCGCCTATGACTGGTCCTACCTATGATTGAGAATTCGTCACCGTCCCTGATGACATTGCAAGGGCGAAAGGTGGACCAGCCAAAGGCGGTCTTCGATCCAGTCCTCGACCCAAGCAACTCCCGGGTTGGGTCGACGGAGTTCATTGCCTCTAAAAGTCGATGACGATCGTGCCATCGAAGCCGCACGTGTCCACGTTGAACCAAATGACCTTGCGTTCCTCTTTACCGGCGATGGTCGCCTCGACTTTGAGCTGGTAAACGCCCGGCACCAACTGAGTCGGGTTGGACACCGCTCCCCACTCGCGATGGAACTGGAACGAGGCGCACGCCGTACCCGGCGTCGCAGTCACCGTCTGGAGGGGTACGTTCCTTGTCTCGTCCACTTCGTTGGCAAATCCAAACGCGCCTCCGAATCGCTTCAGTTCAATCTCGTGGACCTGGGGCATGGGCACGCCTCCCTGGGTCACCAGGACACGGGCTCCGGTCCGGACGCCTTCACCGCAAAGGTCGCGCGTCTGGCTGCTCGTCGCGCCGGTGGCCGGATTGGACACAAAGGTGACGGTGATGTTGGCAGTACGTTCCCGCGCTGAGGCGGTCGGTGCAAAGACCCCGTTCAGGTCACCCGAGCCGGCCTCATGTCCGGGCTCCAGCGTGATGGGAAAGGCGGGCAGTCCAGACAACGAGAAGTCGCCGGCGTTCGTGCCGCCAATGGCAATGTTGGTGATCGTAAGATTACACGTGCCCGTATTGGATATGACAAACGGCCGGGTGGAATGACAGGTTCCCAGGCTCTGGACAACGGTTGGCAAGAACCTTAGATTCGGCGACAGGCCCAAGGCGCCGGATCCACCCTGCCCCGTTGCTGGCACGGAAACCGAGGGAGTCGACGGGTCATCGCTTGGAACTGTCAGCATTGCCGTTTGAGGTCCGACACCCGTTGGGGTGAAGGTCACCTCAAAAGGAAAGCAGAAATCAGGGCTGATCACGACCGGATACCCGCCGGACGGCGTCGTGACAGCGAACTGGGGGTTCGAAGAGGTCACGGGCCCCGCCGAGAGGCTGGCATTGCCGGTATTGCAGACCTTAAGCGTCGAGCGGCCGGCACTCCCGTCACAGATGCTCCCGAAGGCCACTCCCGAAGGGATCTGGATTTGGGGGACATCGCCCACAAGAAATTTGCTGAAGAAAACATCGATCGCGGCCGACGGGGGTGTGATCTCGGGAGGGGACTTCGCAGAAGCAAATGAAGTGAAGAATCGTCCTGCGGCACATGCGTTGCCGTTGTAGTCACCATACTTCGGGGAACCTCCGCCGGTGTTGCAGGTCTCCCCTGCTGGGCACACGGTCGAAGAGAAATCACAGCGGGTTTGTGACCCCGGGCAGTTGGGCTGCGTATTGTCACAACAGACGCCGGCGAGCTGCGGCTGAGTGGAACACGACTCCGAATCACCGGTGCTCCGTGGAGCCGCGCCCCAGCCCGAGGCACACTCGGGGTCGAGGACCTTCGAGATCTTGAACTCGGGGCCGGCAACAAGGTTGCCGAGCGCGTCCAGGCGCGCCCTGCCTCCGAAGTATTCCGTCAGGTCGTTGGCCGCGGGGGTTGCGGCACGCCGGTCATACCACGACACGAATGCCTCGCCGCCAGTCGTGCTTACCCATGGCATGAACCGCCGCCCGACGGCCGTGGCATTAATGGTGACGACTCGAGCGGGCAACCACGTCCGGCCGCCATCGAGTGAATCGCGCACAAGGATGTTCTCGTTTCCGGCCACCGTGTTTTGCGCGTAAGCGACGTAGACGTGGTTCGCGTTGGTGTCATCCACTGCCACCATGTGACTGGAGAGCACATTGCCGTTATTGCATCGGTCCAGACCCGAGACCGGACACGTGACGTCAGTGACGGCAGTCACGGTCACCGGAAAGCCCAACTGGGGAGCAAGGCCGGCGCCGCAGGAACTGAATTTATGCAGGCGGATGTTGCCACCCTGACGGTAGATCACGTAGACAAACCCGTCCTGCCCGACACCAACCCGCGGCACGAAGGCGCCGATCTCGACGTCGAAAGGGGCAGTCCAGTTGGCCCCGCTGTCCTGGGAACAGATGATAGAGGGGTCCTGCCCTGTAGAGTTGAAGTTTCGCCACACCGAGTAGACCTGATCTCCTCCGCCCGGTGCGGCGTTGACGCGATCGGCAGCAATGTGCTCCTGGTCGGGAAAGCACGAGTTGACGCCGGTATTGGGGCAGCTCAGCGCGTTGGTCAGAAATGGGAAGGTCTGGCCGTTATTGGTGGACCGGTCCATTCCCGTACAGGTGGTGGTGGCGGTGCAGCCCGTGTTGATCCCGGCCAAATAGAAGTTGCCGCTCTGTCCCCAGGCGAGCGATGGATCGCCATCGCCGAACCCTGCGGCCCCGTTAAAAGCAAACGTCTGACCGCCGTCGTTTGAAGTTCTGAACAGGCGTTGTCGGGCGACCACGATGTTCCGGCCATTGGGCGAGACAGCGATTTCAAGCTCGCCATTTCCTCCCTGGAACAGGCGGGTGAGCGGCGGATCCTGGAGCGGCCACTGCGGCGCAAGGGTTGGAGTCTCCTTCGCGGCTGACTGCCGAATCCCCCCTGACGCTGCTCCCGCTGTGGAGTTGTGCGACGAGGTGAAGTCTTGCGCGTCATGGGGCGTGAGGAGCGCCGATCCGGGGGGCACGTTTGCACCCCGCCGGAGTTCTTCGAGCTCCTGCCCAGTGCGTTGGGGTGTCCCCTCGGTCTTGAACTTGAGAGACTGCCCCATGGCTTCCACTTCGCTGATGAGCGTCGCGCTGGCGGCTGAGGGCAGGAACGCCTCTGCGCGGACCACGAGATTGCCCACCGCGACGGCCGTGGTGATCCGCAGCACCACCTTGTCGGCGAACAGAGGACCTCCACTAGGCTGTTGGCGAGGCTCGGTGTGGCGTCGCTGGAGCCCTGGCCAGCCGCCGATGTCCAGGAATGTCGGCTTAGAGTTGTTTTCCGTCGCGATGTCCCGGAGCTCACGGAGCGCCTCCGCATGGTCCGTCCGAGGCACCGCAGTGATCTGGACACGGGCCGTGGGCCGGCCACGGGCATGCTCGCCGGCCGGCACATTCACCAGTTCATCCACATTCGCATATCGCTTGGGAGGGATTGACCAGCCCGCCGGGTAGCGGATGGAGATGCCCTGCGCTTTGATCTCCAATTGATTCGGGAGCGCCGGCTGGGCAAGGACGCCAGAACTCCAACCCGCCAGCATGAATCCCGCGAGGGCTGTGTACCCTAAAAATGGAACCGCGGCGCGCACCGCATGTGCCCGCCAAAGAGCACTGAATCTTTGCATCGTAGCCATTGCACACCTCCACAAGGGAATGTTTTGGTTGGGTAATTACTCAACGCGAATTTCAATTTTGGATTCTCTGCCAGGCGTCATTGTATCCACAACACAGCCTACCTCCGAACGCGGTTGCTCGGTCTTCAGCGGCTGAGCTTTCCTCCCGTGGCAGGCATCACTTAAATGCCCTGCAGGGGGTTTGCTCAATGCCGGACGTTTGTCCAACTCTCGCAACCGTAGAAGTCGACCGACAGGAGTGACCAGTGATTCTTGGAAATCGCCGTTCAAATAGGCAACGCAGGAGAGCGGGTTGGGCAATTCTCATTAATTGCCCACTGAGTCGCGCCCTCGAAGTGCCTCTATCATGTTTCGCCACGCATGGATAAAGGCGTTCGAGACCCTTTTGGGCCTCGAAAGTCAGGTTCAATTCAGTGATGCGGGTTAAGTAATCTCCCTCATGAGAAAAGTCAACACAATTTCGCTTCTTACGGTGTTTTCACAAGCTCCTGCGATATGTTTCACGATCACTTTTCGATGAACCTGCCCAAAGTTGGATCCAACGAAAGACCAAGGCTAGGCGCTGGGTGGTGGGTGGCTGGGAAAGGGAAGTCTTGTCGAGGCCTGTCTAATATCCTGACAATGAAAGCAGATAGAGATGCAGTTCGCTTGGATGGTATGATCGGTCTGCCTTTAAGCAGATGAGCGCTCGTGCGGGCTTCCTATGAAAGCCCTCGTTGTTGAGGGTTTGGAACCCGGAGTGGCAAATCGGTCGCACCCAAGGGCGCCGGGCTCACCCTTGAGGGCCACTGGACTTCATCTCCGGGCGACCTCCATGTTCAATTGCCACTGAAAGGTCTCTTCTTCAGTGGTCTTAGAGCACTTGCCCTCCCGGGTGACGGTGTGCTTCCCGTGCCCGGAGGCCGACCGTATCCCATCGCCAGAAGAATTCTCGGAATCTTTATGCCAGCCCGAACCGCCGGAAGGCGTGGTGACGCTGTCCTCGACCGGGTGAGGGGAGAAGCTGCGTTTCAAAGTGTCGCTCGTTTCTGTCGGCCCGGTGGACCGGATCTGCCTGCCAGTGGCGGTTTCGACCCCCCTTCTGGACTTGGCTGTCTTGGTCTCCTCCCAGGTCAGATCGATTCGTGGGAAGTTGAAATAGACTCGCTTGATCTTCTTCGTTTGGGCATCGAAGTAGATGACAACTTCATGCTTCTGATTGGCCTCATCGGGGTTGGGCTGTGCGCTGGTCACTGTTCTCTTCAATTCGACTTCACCTTCGGTGAGGAGGGGTGGTTTTCCTAAGTCTCCGGCGTAGTTATATGAGGTATGGTTCTCGGCCCCGGAATAGGAACCGACGCTGGTGTCTTTCACGGTGACTCGCCAGCGCAATTCCCCAGTGCTGCGGACGTAGTTCGACACAATGCTGTCTTTGTCGAGGGCGAGGTTGACCTGGACCCGGAGATCCTTCGTCCGGTTCTCTTTGGAGATCTTGGTATAACCGGGCGGAGCCTCGCGGCAGTCCTCGGTGTGCTCTTCGTGCAAAGTTCCGGTCAGCATTGCAGAAAAAGTGGGAGGCGTGACCTTCACTACCCCCTTGCCGGTGACGCCCTCGTTGTAGCCCATGGGCTGGTAGTTGGCAATGAACGTCACCGACTTGTCCTTGTTCCCGGCGTGATACGTTGTGGTGGCCTGCCCCTGCTCGTTGGTCGCGATCTCGCCCAGCGGGGTGACCTTGCCATCATTCAGCCCCTGGATGCTTAAGTGAATCTTGCGGCCGGAGAACGGTTCCTGGCCCCCGTCCGGGTCCGTCTTGAAAAGCGTGAAGCGTACCTTCGTCTCCGCTCCCGGCAGGAGCGTGGTCTGGTCGGGCTTCACCTCGAGCTTCAGACCCTTGATCTTGATGATGAGAATCTGTTCGATCCGCTTCTCGCCTCGTCCGAGCACGTGTACCGTGATCCTCTCAGAGCCCGGATCGGTTCCCTTTTCGAGTGTGTACTCGGCCTCAATTGTGCCGTCTTTCGTCGTCCTGATCTGGTCAAAACTCCCCCCGTCGATCGGCAAGTCTGCGATCCATTCGCTGGCCTTCAAGTGCCGGATCGTGCCTCGGTCTTTTGGGGACGTTTTGGCCTGGATATAGACATTTGTTCCCTCCCCACTTCGACCCCGGCAATCGGTCACCTTCGCCCAGATCTTGGCCTTGCGCTCGCCGGGCTCCGGCGATACCCATGATGGATCCACACTTGACTCGAGTTTCGGCTCCCGAAGCGTGCGAAAGTGGGTGCTCTCGTACTTCTCTATGAGTTTTGCCAGATTCCCGTACTGAAGCACGTTGATCTGGAGGGCGCTGGTGATGTTGGGCATCTCGGTGTTGTACAGGGCTGCGATCGTGCCCCCGCGGTCCGCTGCCCCGAGGTGGGAGCCGACCCAGTAGTTGGGGTGGAGGGAGGAGTCCCTCACCCCGTCGGGACCACGGGCCGTTATCACACTGACGACGATCCGGAGGCTGTACTCGCCGGGCTCATCGTAGTTGAAGCTGTTTTCTACCTTTTCCGTTTGGGGATTGTCGTCATAGAACACTGTCTTTTCATCCAGGATCAAGTCTACATCGCCGGCGAATTTACTCAGCTGATCCATGACGATCTTCGACAGTTCATCCGTCCACTGTTCGTCCGTTTGAAAATGTCCTTTGTCCTGGTTCAGCTGTTCCTCGGTGCCTTTGACAAAGGCGAACTTTATGTACACCTTCGGCTTCGAGCAGGGCTCTGCTTCAGCTGCCGTAGCAGCGCCAAGTAGAAAAAACACCATTGCCGCAAGGGCAAGCACTCGCCTCACCATACGGACCTCCCCCTTTGCACACGTCCTCTTGTGCGCCTGCTTCGTTCACCGCTCCACCAGTTCCACCCTCCGGTTTTTTGCCTTGCCTTCCTCGGTCTTGTTCGATGCCACCGGGGTAAGCGAAGCGACGCCCATCGGCTTGAGGCGCGTCCCCGCGATCCCGTGCTTGCCCACCAGCGCATTGACCACCGAGGCCGCGCGGTCCTGCGACAGCTTCATGTTGTGCTCGAAGGTGCCGGTATTGTCGGTGTGGCCGACGATGAAGACGTTGAGCGTGGTGTTGTTCTTCAGCAGCTTCGCCATCTCGCTGAGCGCCGGCTCGGACTCGGGCTTGATCTCCGACTTGTCGACGTCGAAATAGATTCCATACACGGCGGCGTGTCCGGTGGCGGTAATGTCAGTCAGCCAGGAGGCTGCATTGGCCTGGATGGTCTGATCCATGGCCTGGCGTTCGGTGATGTGTAGCGTGTAGCAGTTGCCACCATTCCAGGGCTGTGCGCGGACCCAGATTTCCTTCCCTTCCTTGATGATCTTCCCGATCGTCGAAGACTTACCGGAGGTATACAGCACTGTGCCGCCCGCCTTGCGAATGGCGTTCTCAAAGTTGCGGATGATCTCGATCTCGCTGGCACCTTCGACGCCCTTCTTATTGCAGTAACTGAGATAGTAGTACTCTCCCTCGACCATTTCCTTCTTGTCTTTCAGCTCATACGTGTAGGCGTCGAACTTCTTGTGCTCGTAGTTATCCATGTAGTACCCCGGCCAACGTGAGAACAATGGGTAATCCTTGCTCCCCTTCTTGTCCTCCTGGGCCCACATGGCCGCCGCCGCGAAAAGCAATAGCACGGTGACGGCTGCTGCAGTAAAGATGCTCCTTTTCATGACGTGGCCTCCCTTCGGCTTCATGGTTTAACCTGCCTTCAACCTCTTACCGCTTCACCAATTCCACGCGACGGTTCTTGGCCTTGCCGTCCTCGGTGTCGTTGGAAGCCACCGGGGCCAGCGAAGCAACGCCCGTCGACTTGAGGCGTGCCGCCGCGATCCCGTGCTTGGTGACCAGTGCGCTGACCACCGACGCCGCGCGATCCTGCGAGAGCTTCATGTTGTGTTCGAAGGTGCCAGTATTATCGGTGTGCCCGACGATGAATACGTTGAGCGCCGCGTTGTTCTTCAGCAGCTTCGCCATCTCGGTGAGCGCCGGCTCAGACTCGGGCTTGATCTCCGCCTTGTCCGTGTCGAAACAAATCCCATAGACCGCGGCATGCCCGGTGGCGGTAATGTCGCTGGCCAGCACCTCGGCCGTGGCCTTCATCTCCTGAGCCATTTCCTTGGCCTTAACGGTGGTGACCCAGTAACGGTCGGTGCCGGTGGTCACGAAAATCCACTGCGACCCCTTGCGCGCCGTGACCGCAGGGTCGCCGTCGTACGTCCCGGAAAACTCGATGGTGTAGCCCGCCGGCCGTAAGGCCGATTCAGCATTGCGAACCACCTTCAGGCGGCTGTACGATTCCGCGGCACACTCGTAGTAATTGTGGAGCTTCTCCCCTTCGATCATTTGAGTCTTGTTCCCGGGGCCGATCGCAATCTTTACCGCGTCCCATTCGTTCCGCTCACAGCTATAGATGTAGCAACCGGACACCCTGCTCAGAAGCGGAGAGTCGCTGCAGCCTTTTTTGTCCGGCTTCGCCGCCTGGCCCAAGAGGAGCGCTGGAGCAAGCAGCGAAATGAACACCATCACCCAACCGAGTGTGAAGCGCTTAGCCGTTTTCATGGATCCTCCTTTTCATCGTCTAACGAGTTCGAGGCGCCCACAATGAGTCGCCTAGATTCAGGTGGTTGACGGCCCTGTTCGGATCGATGGTTTTCACTTCCTCGAACGCGGTCACTGCGTCCTGATGATTCCCCGCTTGCTGCAGGAAAAACCCGTAATCGTCCAGAGCCGTGATGAAATCTTTTTTCTCCAACTCCTTGGACTTCCAGGCCCTGACCCAGATTCCGGGGCGATTGAGCTTGTGTTCTTCCCAATCTTCATAGCGATCAGCCCCCTACGATTTCCAGACAACCTGCCCGGCTTTGAGCCCGACCAACACGGGATAACCGAAGGAACCGTTCTCTTCTTTCACGCGTACGGCCAGTGTGTCTGCCCCCGCCCGCGGGAATCCAGGGCAGTCAAAGACTTTTTCATATTCGGAGTCTTCAGATTGACCCCAGGCGATTAAAGGGAGATAAAAAGCCGCCCCTGCGACGCCTGCCGTGGCGAGGACGCGGCTGCAGATCGAGAATGTGGGCCTTGGGATTGGCATCTTCGTTTGCCTGGAGTAGGCTTAAAGAAACCCCTGAGGCCTGTGAGTTGGCAACAGGGAAATCTGGCGAGTTTCAGACTCGGGGAAAATTTGGAGAGATAAAAGTCAGAATGCCCAGGATGAAATGTTTCTTGTGTTCCTGCAAAACGAGGCACACCCCGAAAGGGCATTTTGAAAACATGTGAATTATGTCACAATCAGATGATGACGGCAAGATAAAACAAACGGCTTCTGGTTCCATGAGGTATCACGACGACTCGAAAGGGGGATCGTTCCGCCAGGGCGAACGCGGCCGCTCTGGTGAGATTCTTGCATTACTTCTAATGTTTCAATAAGGTGGAGAAATCCTTCTTGCCGAGAGCTGTGAGGCAGACGTCCTCGTCTGCCTTCATGGATTTTTGGCTCGAGCAGAATTATTGGGGGTAAAAAAAGGGCAGCCCAGGGCGGGCTGCCCATTCACCTGCAAACGCCGTTTTCAGGCTTGAGCCACGGCGGTCGTCGCGCCGTTCAGGCTGAAGCCGTGCAAGGCCTGCTTGATGATCCACCGCAGGACGGTCTGGTTGTTGTAGTAATGCCCCAGGACGTACTGGCAGGTCGACAGGCAATGCTTGCCGCAGTCCTTTTTCATCTCATCGAGCTGTTTGACGTCGAACTTCTGATTTTCGACGGTTCCCCAATCGTACTGTGCAGAGTACATCGGGAAGCAGGGCGCCAGCGTGCCATCCGTCCGAATCACGCAGGAGTTGTGCCCCGCGCGACAATTCCAGGACTCAACCTTGCCCCGCATGAAATCTTTCATCCGCCCCAGGTGCGCCTTGGAATTCACCATGATGTAACCCTGCTTGTTCTTCTCGATCAAATGGTCCAGCAGGGCGTCGACCTTGGGAAAATCCTCGGGCCGCAGGTATGTTTCGTTCTCCTGCATATGCTTGAAATGCGACTGCTCCAGCATCGGGGTCTCGTTGATGTGATAATCGGTGGAGATCCCATGGTCGTGCGCAATTTCGGTCAATTCCTTGATGTCGTCCATGTTGTTCCGGCAGATGTTCATGTTGAAGACGACCATGTAGCCGTACCGCCGCTGCATCTTCACCATGTAATCGAAATTGGCTCGGATGGGCTTGAGCGCCTTGGGCAATCCCGGCTTCTCGTCGACACAATCGACCGCGAAATTGATGGCCGCGACGCCCGAATCGCCAATCCAATCGCATACCTCCGGCCTCAACAATCGACCGTTGGTGGGGAGGTAGACGAAGAATCCGCGTTTCGTTCCGTAGTACACCACCTTGTGGATGAATTGCGGACGCAGCAGCGGCTCGCCTCCCATGATGGCAATGACGCGGCAACCCACGGAATGCAGCCAATCGATGGAGCGCTTGGCGGTGTCTTCGGTCATTCCCTTGACGCTGTTGTCGAACGCCCAGCAGTAGTGGCAGTCGAGGTTGCATTTCCACTCAGTGAACAGGTACGACAATAAGGGGCGAAACTCGTCCGCCATCACGCGCGATTGAACATAGGGGACAAACCACCGGCGAAAGGCCCGGGTCCCGTTGTTGGCGTGATACACGAATCCCGACCGCTTCATGTCGGTGGTCCCTTTGGTCATGGGAAAGACCGGCTCCGGCAGGGCCTGTGGCTCCGGAGAAGGCGGCAGGAGAGTGGTCCGCACGGATGCCTTTTGCAGGAACTCCTGCAATGGCACATCAACACGAAACGCGCGTGTGGATTCGGTAAATTCGGGTGTGGATTCGATTGGGGCCGGTTGTGACATTCTGCAATCTCCTTTCCTCATTCAAAAACGAGGTTACGGGGAATCTTTAAGGATCCCGGAAAATGAAATACTGCCCGCCGTTATTGCCGTCTTTGCGGAACACGCCTACTGCGGAGGCGCGTCCTTCTGCGGCTCAATGCCATATTTGTTCAGTAACTGGACGATCTTCGGTACCTCGGGGACGGGTTCATTCAAAATGTGCTGTCGGTAGAGCTTCGCCATCCGCTCGTTTTCCTGCTGCTGTTTCAATCGCTCTCGCGCCGCCCGCAGTTTTTCTTCGCGCGCGGTCTTGGCAATTCCCCTTTCCTCGAGATCGTGCTGGACCTCGGTGGTGATGAGACCCTCTTTGAGGACAAGGGAATGGTCACTGCTGTCGAGGCTAACGCTCTTACCGCCGGCAAAGATCTCGTGGCGTCCATGTTCTTCGTACCACTTCGTCAACGTGGCCGTCATGTGCATCTTCTCCACGATATTGCGCCAGCCGACGCCGGTGTTGTAAGCACAGAACGAAATCTCGCCTTCCTGCGTCGCGTACGGAATGATGCACCGCTCCGTGCGGCGGAAGTCGTAATTGAACAGGTCCTGGAACCACATTCCGGCAATGAACAGGATGTTCCAGCGGTCCCGGCGGCGTCTTTCGATATCTTCCATGGTCCGGTCGGCTCCCACTTTGCCGTAGTCCCTTCCGCTCGCTCCAAAGCCTTTGTCGAATTTCTTCAACAGATCGAACACCGAGAAATGCGTCGTCGCTTTGAAAGGGTCGTAGTTCCGCATCACGGCGAGTGCCATTCCCAGGATTGAAACGAATTTGCTCCGCGCTCCATCGTTGACCCTGGCGACATCGCGGGCCAGGCGGTCGGTATTGAGAAACGAAGTGAGCGGGGCGGCCTCTTTTGTTTCCTTGTCAATCATCACCGCCATCCCGACGCCGCAATTGGGGTGGCAACCACAGCTCAACTGACCCCAGTCCGCCCCGGGACCGTGAACCAGATCAGCCCAATCCGCAAACGTGCTGATAAAGGAGAGCGGGAACCAGTCGCGGGTGGGCTCGCCCAGGCCCGTTTGCTTCTTCACATCGTGGGCCAGGTGCGAAAGCGTGTAACGTTGCGCCTGGCGCCGTTCATCGGAGATGTCCTCATCGCGGCCGGTGAAGGAAACCGGCTGGAAGGAGCAGAAGGAGACCCGCTTGGGGTTGTCCAGCGCGAATTGGATGATGCGTCCCACCTGTTCGTTGTTAATGCCATTGACAATGGTGGTCACGGGCACAATTTCGATACCCGCTTTGTGGAGGTTTTCAATGGCACGGAGTTTAACGTCAAATAAGTTCCCCACCTTGCGATGTTCATTGGCCGCGTTTCCAATCCCGTCAAACTGGAGGTAAGCATATCGAAGGCCCGCTTCCGCGGCCTGGCGGCAAAATTCCTCACTCTTGGCGAACTCGATCCCGTTCGTCGCTGCCTGGACACTGTTGTACCCCACCTTGCGCGCATACCGGACGGCATCGATGAAATACGGCGACAGGGTCGGCTCACCTCCCGAAAACTGGACGCTCATTTGGCGCCGCGGCTTGAGGGAGATGGCGTTATCGAGCAGCCGTTGGATCTCCTCCCAACTCAGTTCATGTACGAAACCCACCTGATTGGCGTCCATGAAGCAGGGATCACACATCATGTTGCAGCGGTTGGTCAGATCAATCGTGAGGACCGCACCCCGGCCATAACGGATCGTGCTGGTCCCGTGATTGTGCAACTTCTCATCATTGTGGGAGACGATATCGCTGCCGGGATAAGCCTGTTCCAGGTGCTTGAAGAACTCGGCGTCAATCGACATCACGTCTTCAAAATGTCCGTGTTTGGGGCAGTCCTTGATCATCAGGATCTGACCGTCACGCTCCACAATCTGCGCCTTGATTTCACCCACCCTTTCATTCAGCAGAATATCTTTGGGGATCTTGCCATCCACGATCTGCTTGCGAACCTCGGGCACACACTTGGGGCAGAGCGAATCGGTGGTTCGCGGCCATCCCAGGGGCGGTTTGACTTTTTGATAGGACTTCAGGAGGGGGCGATCCGACCACTTCGGTGTGAACGCCGGGTTCGGCTTAATGCGGTTCAGCCTATCGAATACACTCCACGCCCCACCGGCTAAATAAGTCAAGCCTTTCTCCACATACTTTATTGGCTTGTGCATGTTTTTCTTAACACTCCTTTATCTATGGCGGACAAACCTAGGCGACATCTACCCACCTCGTGCTTGGTTGCCGCAATGAGAACTGGTTTCCGTCTCAACCAAACGGCACGAACCGCCAACGTCATGTTTGGGTTAGGCGTGATGAAATGGTCATCCCGCCCGCGCTTGGCCGATCTCATGCCAAAAGGACAGCGAGTTTTGCCTTTATCAGGCCCGAATATCACAGGTAAATCGAATATATGTCAAGTTTTTTTCGCTGAATGGGCACTATTAACCCCCCAATGTTTCACCGATGAAACGCCTGCTGATTACGCAATATATTGTGTTCATTCAATGAGATAGCCCAAGGTGGCCTAATCTTGCATAACTGAGGCCAGAAAAAGGGCACCATGAAAACCCCTTTCAGGTGCCTGAAATCGCTGTTGAATGGCAGGCAGATCTTCCCCTTGACGAATCAATCCGTTGGAGGCGATTTGTGCCTTCAGAGGCAATCGTGACGCATAGGAAAGGAGTTCGTTCGGATTGGCTTCGGAGTTGCCAATGTAATGAAAATGAAATTGACCTTTGTCCGCTCAAAGGGGGTTGACGGTATCAGTGAGTGGGTTATACTAACCTCCGCACCGGGCAATTGCCCGGTGCTACTTTCCTCAAGGAGGAGCCTATGTCTGCAGTCTCTGTCGTCAGGGGTAGGTCTGCCTCCGTCTCGCTGATTTAAGGCAAGGAGTTTTGCGCCTGGATGCCCAGCATCCATCGAGACTTTCGGCGCCCGTTCTTCTTCCGCAGACCTTCCCCTTCTACCAATATCAACCTCGATTCGTGGCGATTGATTCGCTGCGCAAGAACTTCATTCCCGTGCCTTTCGGTCAAGAAAGGCCGGAGCCAACAAGAAGAGGAGAGACTTGCATGCAATTGGCGGAACTGGGATGGAATCCCTATTTTCAGGGTCATTTTATGGAAGAACAATCGAACGGCTGTGTACCCGCACGCGTGTCGGAGGAGAGCAAGGGGCTATACCGGGTGATGGTCGAAGAGGGTGAACTCCTCGCGCAAATTACGGGGAGGGTCCGTTATCGCGCCGAAGAGCGGAGCGATTTTCCAGCGGTGGGTGACTGGGTCGTCATCGCGCCGCGCCCGTCAGAAGGGCGCGCCCTCATTACCGCGATTCTGCCGCGGCGCACCCTGCTTTCGCGGAAGGTGGCCGGGCAAGCGATCGACGAGCAGATCCTGGCGACGAATCTCGACATCGTGTTCATCGTCACCTCGCTCAACCAGGAGTTCAAACTCCGGCGCATCGAGCGATATCTGACGCTGGTGTGGCAGAGCGGGGCCCAACCCGTCGTGCTCCTGAACAAGGCCGACCTTTGTCCGGATGCCGGCGATCTTTGCCCGGGGGCGGAGCGGGTCGCGCCGGGAGCACCGGTGCATGCGATGAGCGCCGCGACCGGGGAAGGGCTTTCATCGGTGCGGCAGTATCTGGGAGCAGGACGGACGGCCGCGTTTATCGGCTCCTCGGGAGTCGGGAAGAGCACCATCATCAACGCGCTCCTGGGCGACCCACTCCAACACGTCCAGTCCGTCCGGCCTTCAGATGATCGCGGGCGGCACACGACCACGTCACGTCAAATGCTCGTGCTGCCGGACGGTGGCATCGTGGTGGACACTCCGGGAATGCGTGAGTTGCAGCTGTGGGAGAGCGCCGTTGGAATTTCACAAGCTTTCGAGGATCTCGAAGCCTTGGCGCAACAATGCCGGTTTCGCGACTGCCAGCACCGTGGTGAACCCGGTTGCGCCATCCCGCATGCCCTCGCGGACGGCACCCTCGATCGCGCGCGCCTGGAGAATTATCGGAAGATGCAGGCGGAGCTGCGGTTTCTCGATACCAAGACCGATCCCGAGGCGCGACGGGCGGTCAAGGAGCGCTGGAAGAAACTCTGCAAGGCACAGAAGAGGGGCCCCAAGAAATACTAGGGGTGCGGGCCCCCTTTTCATGGTTCCTGTTTAGGATACCTTGATCTGCCGTTTCGTCCGCGTTCATCGGTGTTCGTCCGCGCCCAACTGGATTCTTCAGTATCTTTGCGTTGACGGGATCCGGAAACTCGTCTTAAAATCCCGTTCACCCTGATACTTTAGTACCAACACAACCCCGGCGCACCGCCAGCTCCAGTTGGGAATCTCATTGCTCCGGGGATTGTGGTCGTTTCTGATTTCGACTCAAAAAACGTTTGAACAACTCTACCAGAGGACAGGAGGAACTCTATGAAGTTTGCAAGAGTATTCTTGACTTTGATTCTCGTCGTGATTTTTGCCGGCTTGGTTTTCGGCACGGACCAGGAAAAGAAGCCGGCGGCCAAGACCGCCGCGAAACCGGCGATGGACGAAAAGGCCGCGATGGCGATGATGGAAAAGCTGGCCACCCCCTCGGAGGGACACAAGAAGCTTGATATGCTGGTCGGCACCTGGCATGTGAAGAACACCATGTGGATGGATCCTTCCAAGCCGCCGATGGTTTCCGAAGGAACCTCGGAGCACAAATGGGTCCTGGGAGGCCGGTTTCTCGAGCAGCGCTTCGAAGGGACTTTTATGAACATGCCCTTCTCGGGGCTTGGGTACACCGGTTACGACAACTACAAGAAGAAGTATGTGAGCGTGTGGATGGATTCGGCAGGCACGTCAATACTGAACACGACCGGTTCTTTCGATGCCGCAGGCAAAGTTCTCACGACGACCGGCAAGATGGATGATTTCACGACCGGAAAGGTGATGACTGTCCGCGAGAAGATGACCCTTGCCGGCAAGGACGAGGTCCTTTTCGAAATGTATGGCCCCAATCCCACGGGCAAAGAGTACCGGATGATGGAGATCCAGTACACCCGCAAGGGGCAATAGAGGGCCCGGAAATTAGGGGACCGTCGCCGTGAGATCAGGGGACGACCCACCTCCTATTCCGAGGACTGAATTTGGATGAGCGGCGAAGCCCAGGGACAGGCCTTATCCTTGTCCCTATTCCCCGTTCCCATTCCCTTCCTCGGCGTTCTTTTCAATCAGCGAGCAGGCGGCGACGCGGTCTTCGGCCTCGAGGTCGATCAAGCGGACCCCCTGGGTGGAGCGCCCGGCTTCGCGGATCTGCGACGAGTCGGTGCGGATGATTTTTCCCTGCGCCGTGATCAACATGACCTCGGAATCTTCTTCGACACACAGCGCGCCGACCACCTTGCCATTGCGCTCGGTCGTCTTGACGTTGATGACTCCCTTGCCGCCACGGGCCGTGAGGCGATACTCCTCAATCCCCGTTCGCTTTCCGTAACCGCGCTCGGTGACTGAGAGCACCAGTCCCTTCTCGCCAAACGTCGCCATCGAGACCACAAAGTCGCCCTTGCCGAGTCTCATGGCGCGGACGCCATGCGCCTGGCGCCCCATGTCGCGCACCTCAGCTTCAGGGAAGCGGATGGCCTTGCCGTCGTGCGTCGCGAGGAACACAACCTGTTTCCCGTCCGTCAGCTTGCACCCGATCAACTCGTCGTTGGAATCGAGGTTGATGGCGATAATGCCGCGCGCCATCGGGTTCGCAAAGGCCGACAGCGGCGTCTTCTTGATGACGCCGAGCTGCGTCGCCATGACGATGAACTGCTTGTCGTTGTCCTCCGCGTCCAGCTTCAGCACCGGCAGCACGGCCGACACTTTTTCCCCGGCGGTGAGGTTGACGAGGTTGACGATCGACTTTCCCTTCCCGGCCGTGCCGACATCCGGGATCTCGTACACCTTCAGCCAATACACCCTGCCTTTGTTCGTGAAGATGAGCAGGTAGGAGTGCGTGGAGGCAATGAAAAGGTGCTCGACGAAGTCCTCCTCGCGCGTCCGCATCCCGATGCGCCCCTTGCCGCCGCGGGTCTGGGTCCGATAGATCGCGGTCGGCGTGCGCTTCAGGTAGCCGGTATGGGTGAGCGTGATGGCGACATCCTCCTGCGCAATCAGATCTTCCAGCGTGATTTCGGCCTGCTCGTCGATGATCAGGGTCCGGCGGACGTCGCCGTAGATCCTTTTAATCTCCTGAAGCTCATCGACCACCACGCCGCGCAGCTTTTTCTCGCTTGCCAGGATGCTTTGAAGCTTCTCGATCAGCTTGATCAACTCTTCGTATTCCGCCTGGATCTTCCCGCGCTCAAGGCCGGTCAACCGCTGCAAGGTCATTTCCAGGATGGCCTGGGCCTGGCGCTCGCTCAGCTTGAAGCGGGCCATCAACCCCTCGCGCGCCTCCTTGGGGGTGGCGCTGGCGCGGATCAGTTTGATGACGGCATCGATATTATCGAGCGCAATCTTCAGCCCTTCGAGGATATGGGCGCGCTCCTCGGCTTTCCGAAGCTCAAACTGCGTCCGCCGGCGGACCACCATGACCCGGTGGTCGATGAAGTACTGAATCATGTCCTTCAGATTCAGCACGCGCGGCCGGCCATTGACGATCGACAGCATGATCACGCCGAAGGAGCTCTGCATCGGCGTCTGCTTGTAAAGATTGTTGAGGATCACCTCCGCCGGCTCGCCCCGGCGCAACTCCACCACGATCCGCATCCCTTCGCGGTCGGATTCGTCGCGCAAATCGCTGATGCCATCGATTTTCTTTTCCTGCACCAGTTCGGCGATCTTCTCAATGAGCTTGGCCTTGTTGACCTGGTACGGGATCTCGGTGATGACGATGGCGTCTTTGTCCTTGGTCAGATGTTCAATGGCAGCGCGCGCGCGCATGATCAGTGATCCGCGGCCGGTCGCGTAAGCGTTCTTGATGCCTTCCTTGCCGTAGATGAAGCCGCCCGTCGGAAAATCAGGTCCCGGGATTTTTTTCATTAATTGGGGGACGGTGGTTTCAGGATCTTCGATGAGCGCCACGGTCGCATCCACAATTTCCACCAGGTTGTGCGGGGGGATGTTGGTTGCCATGCCGACGGCAATGCCGGAGCTTCCATTCACCAGGAGGTTCGGCAGCCGGGCGGGCAAGCACAGCGGCTCTTGGAGCGACTCGTCATAATTGGGCGTGAAATCGACGGTTTCCTTGTCGATATCCTCGAGCATCACCTGGGCGATGCGCGGCAGGCGCGCCTCGGTATACCGCATCGCCGCCGGGGGATCCCCGTCGATGGAACCGAAGTTCCCCTGCCCGTCGACCAGGGGATAGCGCATGGAGAACTCCTGGGCCATGCGCACCAGGGTGTCGTAAATGGCGGCGTCGCCATGGGGGTGGTAGTTGCCCATCACCTCGCCCACAATCTTGGCGCACTTGCGGTAAGGCTTGTTCGAGGCCAACCCCATTTCGTTCATCCCATAGAGGATGCGCCGATGCACGGGTTTCAGCCCGTCGCGCACATCGGGAAGGGCGCGCCCGATGATGACCGACATGGCGTAATCCAGGTAGCTGCGCCGCATCTCGTCTTCGATGTTGACGGGGATGCGGTTACCCAGATGGAGCGGTTGCTGGACGGGAGGTTGAGGCTTGCCTTGATCCTTGGGTGGTTGTTCCGTGGACATGAAAGATTAATGGTTCCCCTGGATTTGAATTCACCGCAAAGACCGCCGAGATCTCGGCGCTTCCGCGGTGGCTTTTCTTAAATATCCAAATTCTTCACATCGAGCGCGTTCTGCTCGATGAATTGCCGGCGCGGCTCGACTTCGTCGCCCATGAGGATCGTAAAGATCTCATCGCTCTCCGGCTCATCCTCGATGCGCACCTGAAGCAACGTCCGGGTTTCCGGGTTGATGGTCGTCTCCCAGAGCTGTTCCGGATTCATT
The DNA here is from genome assembly GCA_020073085.1 of Terriglobia bacterium. Classification (NCBI taxonomy): domain Bacteria; kingdom Pseudomonadati; phylum Acidobacteriota; class Terriglobia; species Terriglobia bacterium. The sequence continues at coordinate 177,990 of JAIQFV010000002.1, forward strand.
TCTCCCAACCCTTTGTACCGCTGGATGGTGAATTCCTTTTTGCCTTGCGTCAGGATGAAGTCGACGAGCTCCCTCGTCGTGGCAATCTCGGTCTTCTCCTTTTCCTCTTCCACCACGAAGGGAGGCGTGTTGTACTCCGCCACCAGCTTGGTCAGTTGCACGATGCGGCGGTATTCCGGCAGGGAAATGAAATCCCAGCCGATGTGCGTGGCCTCGCTGCTATTCAGATTTGTAACAACCAGTTCGAACAGATCGTGTTCTTCATCGCGCCCGACCGTGCTGTCGAATCCCATCATCGAAAGTTTCTGCGACAGCTTCTCCAGCCGTTTCTCATCGGAAAGCGCCTGGCGCGAATCCACCTGGTTTTCCACCAGCAGCTCCACCACCCGCGTGTCCCGGATGCGTTTGCCGATCCGGTCCATGAAGCGATAGTACTCATCCATGTTGCCGAGAAAAGAGGTCAGCGCACGACTACTCAGTTCTTTGTTGGTCTGAGGGATGATCACTTTCTTGTTTTCGACGGCCTGCTTCATGATCACCTTGGTGAGTTCCTTTTCGTCCTTGATGTACTGCTCGCTCTTCCCCTTCTTGATCTTGAACAGGGGCGGCTGCGCGATGTACACGTGGCCGCGCTTGATGAGTTCCGGCATTTGGCGGAAGAAAAAGGTCAGCAACAGGGTCCGGATATGGGACCCGTCGACGTCGGCGTCGGTCATGAGGATGACCTTGTGGTAGCGCAGCTTCGAGACATCAAAACCCGATTCGTCCCCGTCGCCCTTGCCCACGCCCGTGCCGAGCGCCGTTATCATGGCCCGGATCTCCTCGTGAGCCAGCATCTTGTCGTAGCGCGCCTTTTCGACGTTCAGGATTTTTCCTTTGAGCGGAAGGATGGCCTGCGTGGCGCGGTCCCTCCCCTGCTTGGCGCTGCCGCCGGCGGAGTCGCCCTCCACCAGGAATAATTCACAAAATTCCGGGTTCCGCTCCTGGCAATCCGCGAGCTTTCCGGGCAGCGACCCGCTATCCAGGGCGCCTTTGCGCCGCGTCAGGTCCCGGGCCTTGCGCGCCGCCTCGCGCGCACGGGCCGCGTCAATGGCCTTCCCCACCACCTTGCGCGCCACGGGCGGGTTTTTGTCGAAATAGTCCATCAGGCGCTCATACAGGAAGGAGTCCACGACGCCCTTGATATCGCTGTTCAGCTTTCCCTTGGTTTGTCCCTCGAACTGCGGCTGCGGGAGCTTGACGCTGATGACACCCACCAACCCTTCCCGCACGTCATCTCCCTGCACACCCTCCTTCACTTCCTTGAACAGCCCGCTCGAGCCGCCGTAATTGTTGATCGCCTTCGTCAAGGCGGACCGGAACCCCGACAAGTGCGTGCCGCCATCAATCGTGTTGATGTTGTTGGCGAACGAGTACACGTTCTCGGCGTAGCCGTCGTTGTACTGAATCGCCACCTCAATGTTGACCCGGTCCTTGGTCCCGTCTTCTTTCTCGCTGCCAAACTCGCGATCTGCCTCGAAGTAGATGGGCTTGTCGTGAAGGACGGACTTGTTCTTGTTGAGTTGCTTGACGAACTCCGCGATGCCGCCCGTGAACTTGAACTCATGCTTCTTTTCAGAGCGCTCGTCGGTGATCGTAATGACCAGTCCCTTGTTCAGGAAGGCCAGTTCACGCAACCGCTGCGACAGGGTGTCGAAGTTGAATTCCACGGTGTCAAAGATCTCGGTGTCGGGATGGAACGTGACGCGGGTCCCCTGCTTCTGTGATTTGCCCATTTTCTTGAGCGGGGCTTGCGGTTTCCCGCGTTCATACGATTGCTGGTAAACATATCCGTCGCGCCAGATTTCCAGGTCGAGCATCTCGCTCAAGGCGTTGACCACCGAAACGCCGACCCCATGCAGCCCGCCCGAAACCTTGTAGCTGTTGGAATCAAACTTGCCGCCGGCATGGAGCTTGGTCATCACCACCTCTGCCGCCGACACTTTTTCGGTGGGATGCTCATCGACCGGGATGCCGCGTCCGTTATCCACCACGGTCACTGAGTTGTCCACGTGAATGGTGACGTCCACGCGGGTGCAATATCCCGCCAGCGCCTCGTCGATGGAGTTGTCGATGACTTCGTAAGCCAGATGATGCAGGCCCATCTCGCCCGTGGAGCCGATATACATGGCGGGGCGCATCCGGACGGCCTCCAGGCCCTCCAGGACCTTGATGCTATCCGCATCGTAGTGCCCCGAGCTTCCATTTGGTCTTCGCTCGGACACAATATTTTCGTGGTTGCTGCCTTTAGTCATGAACGATTCAATCCTCGCTTCTAAGGTTCCGCTTAGAAAAGAAAAACCGACCCCCGGGGGAGTCGGTCTATTTCTCCAGAAACTCGCTGACCCATCCAATCCTGAATTCTCTAATCGTGATCTCCCGCTGAAGCCCCTTCACCCGCTTGATTCCTCCCGCCGCCACCCTGCTTTCAAATCCGCATCGGCATCACAATGTAGCGGTAGTTGACGCCATCCTCGCTGAGCGGCCGAAGAAGCCCGGCGCTCTGCTCATCCTTGAACTCAAAGCTCACCTTGTCCTCGCTGATGACCGACAGAAAGTCCAAGAGGTATTGTCCATTGAACCCCAGCTCGAGCGGCGCACCGGAATAGTCGACTTCCAGTTCGTCATGTGCCTCGCCGTAGTCGGCGTGGCTGGAGGAGATCTCCAGTTTCTGTTCTCCGATATTCAGCTTGACGGCATGCGACCGTTCATCCGAGAGGAGGGACACGCGGCGCAAGGCCGCCAGAAACTCCTCCCGGCCCATGGAAATACTCTTCTCATTCTCTCGCGGCAGGACCGCTTCGTAATTGGGAAACTGTCCCGACAACATGCGGGAAACAAGCAGCCGGTTCCCCAATTTGAAGAAGAGATGATTCTCGTCCTTCCCCATCTCCACTGCCGATTTCTCGTCGGCTTCCCCCAACAACCGGGTCAACTCGGCCATCGCCTTCTTCGGGATGAGGGCGCGCAACTCGGTGTTCAGCCCCGTGAACTCGTGGTTTTGTTCGATATGCGCAAGGCGATGCCCATCGGTCGACACCATGGTCATGCTGTTGGGCTTCAGCAACAAGAGCGCCCCGTTGAGGGTATAGCGGGATTCCTCCGCACTGATGGCAAAAATAGTGCAGTCAATCATCCGGGCCAGCATCCGCGCCGGGATGGTGACCAGGGGATGCTTGAACTCCGCCATCGCCGGAAAATTATCCGTCGCCGTCCCAACCAGCTTGAAGGAGGACTTCTGACAGGTCACGGTGGCCCAGTTGTTCTCCTGCCCCTTGAATTTGATGTCGGCGTCGGGCATCGCCCGCACGATGTCAAAAAAGCGCTTGGCCGGGACCGTGATCGCCCCCGGAGATTTCAACTTGGTGTCACAGCCGGTCTTGATTCCAATCTCAAGGTCCGTGGCGACGATCGACAGCCGATCCCCCTCCGCTTCCAGCATCACATTCTGCAGGATCGGAATGGTCGCCTTTTTCTCCACCACCCCTTGAGTAAAGGTCAACTCTTTGAGCAGATCAAATTTCTTAACCGTGAATTCGATCATGAAGGTTTCCTCGGTGACTGAGACGGTTTCGACTTCTGCCAAAGTAAATCAATTAATCAGGGTATAAAGTAATGATGATGATAACGCCTGTTGAAATCTGAATAACCCCGCTTCACCCGATTCCGCTTGCCCCTTCCCTGCTTCGGCAGAATAGAAATCTGTGGCTTCGCTGTGTTCCCCTGTGACAAACGGTCCTTCTTTTCTCCTTCCCGAGTTTTCTACAGGGTTTCTCTATCACCTCCTGTGAGAAAGACCGACCACCCTATTGGAAAGAAGCGGTTAGCTTGTTGATCAATCTGTTTAAATCCTTGTCGCTCTTCCGCAGTTCCTCGATTTTGTGAATGGAGTGAAGCACCGTGGTGTGGTGCTTCCCATTAAATTCGCGGCCGATTTCCGGCAGGGAGGCGCTGGTCAACTGTTTGGCCAGGAACATGGCAATCTGGCGCGGATAAGAGATGCTCTTCGAATTGTTCTTCGACTTCAGGTCCGAAACCTTCAAGCCGAACTGCTCGGAGACGGCCTTCTGAATCATCTCGATCGTGATGCGCTTTTCCTGCGAGTCGAGAATGCTCCTCAAGACCTGCTGCGCCACCTCAACATTGATTTCCAAGTCCTTGAGTTGACAGTAGGCAACGAGACGAATCAGCGATCCTTCCAGCTCGCGAATGTTCGACTTGATCTTGCTGGCAATAAACAGCGCGACGTTATCGGGGATCTTCACCTTCTCCGACTCGGCCTTCTTCTGGAGGATGGCGATCTTGGTCTCGAGGTCCGGGGGCTGGATGTCGGCGATCAACCCCCACTCAAAACGCGACTTCAGCCGCTCTTCAATGGTCGGAATATCCTTGGGCGGGCAGTCACTCGAGATCACGATCTGCTTCTGGTTGTCGTAGAGCGCATTGAAGAGGTGAAAGAATTCCTCCTGGGTGCGCTCCTTCCCGGCAATGAACTGGACGTCGTCAATCAGCAAAGCGTCCACGTTCCGGTATTTTTCGCGGAAGGACACCATCTTGTCATAGCGCAACGAGGAGATGACGTCGTTAGTGAATTTCTCCGTGGAGGCATAAGTGAGACGAGACTTGCTGTTATGCCGTTTGATCATATGACCGATGGCATGCATCAGGTGGGTCTTGCCCAATCCGACGCCGCCATAGATGAACAGGGGGTTGTATGCCTTGGAGGGTGATTCGGCCACCGCCCGGGCCGCCGCATGGGCGAATTGGTTGCTGGAACCCACCACGAAGGTGTCGAAGGTGTATTTCGGGTTGAGTTGGTGATCAATCGAATCAAAATCGAGGGCGGCTTGCTGGGGAAAACGAGCCAGGCGAGTCGCCTTACCCGCCGCTTCTCCCCCGGACGACGCTGGTTGAACCAAGAATTCGAAACGGGCAATCTGTGCCCCAATCTCAACCACGGAGCGGTTGATTTCGTCCATCAGATTTTCGAGGATCCACTCCCTGAAGATCTCGTTCGGAACATCCACAAAAGCGACAGAGTCTTTTACCTGGCTCAAGCGCGTCGGTTTAAGCCAGGTATCAAAATTTTGGGGATCAACGCGATTTTCAAGGGATGAAAGGATCTTTTGCCATACATTCATATATAAGGATTTAGCTGATTTATTTTTCACAAAGTTTTCCACAGCCTGTGGAAAACTACTGTTCGTGGTTACTCACGGTATGGCTTGAGTAGGGCCTTTAAAATTTCAAAAAATTATAGCATATTGGATGCCCTGCCGCAATGAATCTTTCGGCAAAAAACGAGGGATTTTGATGTGAAAAACAGCGTTCGGAAGAGCCGCCCTGGGGGACGGGCGGAAGGGTTCAAGTTCACGAGGGGGATCGGCAAATCAGCTTTTCGAGACCTGCTGAATCTGATATCATTCGCAATTCTCTGTGGGTCGATTCAGTCGCCAGTGGGCGACAACAACTCGAGCGGGACGCCAGGGGGACAACGCTGTGATGGGGAATGATCGTTTTCTTCGCGCCTGCCGGCGGGAGCCCGTGGATCGGGTGCCGGTTTGGCTGATGCGGCAGGCGGGGCGCTATATGCGCGAGTATCGTGAAATCCGCCGCAACATCCCCTTCATGGAGCTGGTCAAGGATGTTGAGCTGGCCACCAGGATCTCCCTCCAGCCGTACCGGCGGTTTCAAATGGATGCTGTCATCCTGTTCTCGGACATCCTGGTGCCGGTCCAAGCCATGGGCTTGGATGTCTCCATTCCGGAGGGCGGGCCTAAGATCGCCAACCCGGTGCGCACTTCCCAGGATGTCAAAGAACTCAGGGTCCCGGACCCCACAAGTTCGACGAAATTCGTCCTGGAAATCCTGGAAAGGCTGCGCAAGGAGCTCCGAGACGAAGCCCCGCTCATTGGTTTTGCCGGCGCACCGTTCACCTTGGCGAGCTATATGATCGAAGGTGGCGGGTCGCGCAACTTCGCCGTGATCAAGGCGATGCTTTACAGCCAGCCAGCGACGTTGCATGCTTTGCTCGATAAAATTGCCGCGACCGTTTCGCTTTATGTGCGGGCCCAGATCAATGCGGGCGCGCAGGCGATTCAACTTTTCGATACCTGGGCCGGAGAATTGTCGGCGGCGCAGTACCGGGAATTTGCCCTCCCTTATACGCAGAGGATCTTCGAGTCCATCGGAAATCTGGGCGTGCCGCGCCTCCTTTTTGTGAATGGTTGTGGAGCCTTACTGGAGGCCATGGCGGAGTCCGGAGCCGATGTCCTGAGCGTGGACTGGCGCGTGGATCTCGGTGAGGTTCGCGCGCGGCTCGACTCCACCATCGCCTTGCAGGGCAACGTTGATCCCTGCGTTCTCTTGTCCACACCCGGGGCCGTCGAGCACGAAGCCAAGCAGGCGATCTTCAAGGGGGGTGGACGAGGGCACATTCTCAACCTGGGCCATGGCATCCTGCCGACCACCCCGGAGGAAAACGTAGCGACCTTCGTGGAGACAGCGAAAAAGATCTTTATGGTGCAGCCGAGTCAGGTCGTAAAGCAGCCGTGAACGGCGTGGAACCGGCCCCTGTAGAGACGTCTCTACAGGACGCCGCAACAAAAGAACTAGAAAGAGCGAGGAACAGGTTTTTGGACGAGAAATTGGAAATACGATTTAGAGATCAGCAGGTCGCTTTTCCACTGCAGCTGCTGGAAAAGTACAACGTCCCCGGGCCGCGCTACACCAGTTATCCGACGGCGCCGGAATGGAAGGACGATTTCGGGCCCAGTGACATGGAGAAGACGCTGGAGGCCTCCAACGCCGGCGCCCATCCGCGGCCGATCTCTTTGTACATGCATCTGCCCTTTTGCGACTCGTTGTGCCTTTTTTGCGGATGCAACGTGGTGATCCAAAAAAATCATGACGGGGCGACGCCCTATCTCGACCGCTTGAAGCGGGAGATCAATGCCTTTGCCCGGCACGTCAGTTCCCAGCGGGAGGTGATCCAGTTCCACTGGGGCGGGGGGACGCCGACCTACATGTCACCCGCGCAGCTGGAGGATCTGTTTCTGTTCACCCGGGAGCGGTTTCGATTTGCGTCCCACGCCGAGATCGGGGTCGAAGTGGATCCGCGGGTCACAACGGAAGAACATGTGCGGACTTTGCGCCGGCTGGGATTCAATCGCATTTCGATGGGGGTCCAGGATTTCACTCCGCTCGTCCAGAAGACGATCCATCGAATCCAGTCCTACGAGCTCACCCGCCAGCTCGTGGAACAATGCCGGGCTGCCGGTTACGAGTCGATCAATATCGACTTGATTTACGGCCTGCCACACCAGACCGGCGATTCATTCGCTGAATCGGTCGACAAGGTGATTGAAATCAACCCCGACCGCATTGCGATGTTCAGTTATGCGCATGTCCCGTGGTTGAAGAAGCAGCAGGGCTCCTTTGCTCAATTCATCCCGGATGGGCGCGACAAATTCAAGATCTTTCGCAGCGGGGTCGAGCGCTTCACGGCCGCCGGATACGATTATATCGGCTTCGATCATTTTGCCCGGCCCAACGACGAACTGTGCATCGCCCAGCGGGACCGGACCCTGCATCGGAATTTTCAGGGATACACCACCAAGGCGGGCGCCGACCTGTTTGGCCTGGGGGTCAGCTCCATCAGCGGCATCGATCGGACCTATGCGCAAAACTACCGCGATCTCGAGTCCTATTCCGGAGCCATCGACCAGGACCGCCTGGCCATCATGCGGGGAATGCGGTTGACGGAGGACGACGTCGTCCGCCGCACGGTGATCAACAGGATTCTGTGCCATTGCGTACTTCACAAATCTGAAATCGAGTCTGAATTCAACCTGGACTTCGACACCTACTTCGCCGGAGAGCAGCCCCGACTCCGGGAACTGGCGGACGACGGCCTGCTGGAATTGAACGGGGACACGATCGCGGTGACGCTGACCGGCAGGATCTTCATTCGGATCGTAGGTATGGCGTTCGACAAATACCTGCGCGAGAAAAAAGATTCGGCCAAGCCGCTGTTCTCAAAGACCCTGTAGATCGAGCCGGCTGCCCGCGCCTGGGCCAGTCTGCTCCGCAGTATCCGGCCATCTCATTCATGAAACCACCCCGCATCGGCGTCCTCCTCTTCAATCTCGGCGGTCCGGAATCCCTCGAGGACGTCAAGCCGTTTCTGTATAACCTCTTCTCCGATCCCGATATCATTCGAATCAAGAGTGATTGGTTGCGCAAATCGGTGGCCTGGTTTATTGCGACCACACGCCGGAAGAAGTCGTCCGGGTATTACGCCCAAATCGGCGGCGGTTCCCCCTTGCGCCGGATTACCGAGGACCAGGCCGCGGCGCTGGAGAGGAAGCTGGCAAATGAGGGGCTCAACGTGAGGGCCTTCGTCGGCATGCGCTGCTGGCGACCCACCATCGACGAGGCACTGGAAACCATCCAGCGCGATGAAATCACGCATCTCGTCGTTTTGCCGCTTTTTCCTCAATTCTCAGTGACCACCAGCGGTTCCTGCATCAACTATTTCAACGCCCGGCTCCGGCAGAACGACCCCGGTGAAAGCCTTCGGGCGAGTTACGTGACACGCTGGTACAACGAGCCTCTTTATATTGAAGCGATGGCGGAACTGGTTCGCGCGGAGATCGAACAGTTCCCCGAGGCCGACCCGAAGGCCACCTACGTGATTTATAGCGCCCACTCGATTCCCCAGCGGTACGTTGAAGAAGGGGACCCGTATCTCGACCAGACCCGGCATACGGTGGACCTGATCAACGAGAGGCTGGGCCTCAAGGGCCCCTGGACGTTGTCTTTTCAATCGAAGGTGGGCCCGGTGAAGTGGCTCGAGCCCAGCACTGAGGAAGTGATCCAAACCTTGGGGCGCCGCGGCACACAACAGGTCCTGGTCGTTCCCGTCAGTTTTGTTTCTGACCACATCGAGACGCTTTACGAAATCGACATTCAGTACCGCGAGACGGCGCGCCAGGCGGGCATTCCCCATTTTCGTCGCGCCGCCGCCCTCAACCTGAATTCAAATTTTATCGCCGCTCTGGCGGCGATTGTGAAAGAACAGGTTGCCCACTTGAAAGTGGCGTGATTCTCCATTATCCATTATGACAACGTCCTCCTCATCGACCGCAGCCCGATCCCCGAAAATCATCATCCTCGGCGCAGGCATCTCCGGGCTGACGTGCGCCTACCGGCTCCACCAAGCCGGGTTCGACGTCGAAGTGTTAGACCGGGAGACCGCGCCCGGTGGGGTCATGCAAACCCGGGTGATCGATGGTTTCCTCACCGAAGGCGGGCCGAACAGTTTTCAGTCCAGCGAGGAGGTGCTGTCGTTGATTCACGATGTCGGACTGGACGGGGAGCTGCTGGAAGCGGATGCACAGATGCCGCGATACATTTTCTTTTGCGGCCGGCTGCACCGGGCGCCCATGGGACCCGGCGCGCTCGTATTCACGAAGCTGCTCTCGGCCGGCGCCAAGGTGAAGTTGGTTCGTGAACCCTGGGCCCCCCGCAATCCGGATGGACATGAAGAATCCATCCGGGAATTTGTCACGCGGCGGCTGGGCCGGGAGCTGCACGACGTCATGCTGGCCCCGTTGGTCTCCGGCATCTACGCCGGGGATACGGCGAAACTGAGCATGCAAAGCGTGTTTCCGCTTCTGGTCGAGCTGGAGGCGAAGTATGGCGGGTTGCTCAAGGGGTTCATGAAGCACATGAAGGCGGAGCGCAAGAAGCGTGAGGCAGCGGGTAAACCCAAAATCCGGCGGACCTTGTGCTCATTCAAGAACGGCTTGAAAACATTTCCCGCGAGAATTGCCGATCAACTGGGCGCTCGCGTGCATTTGAACTGCGAGGTCCGATCCGTCCGCGCGAGCGCCGGGGGCGGGTTCACCCTCGAAGTCCGCGAAAACGGCGGCGCGCAGCAATACAGGAGTGACCGCCTGGTTCTTGCCACTCCGGTATTCGAGACAGCTGAACACTTGAAGAATCTCGCGGCAGGCCTCTCTGCAGACCCCTGGCCAAAAACGCTGAGTGCGGAGTTCACTCAGGCGTCCATGGGGCTGGCTTCCATTGAACTGCCGCCACTGGCGGGAGTGTGTCTGGCGTGGAAGAAATCCGATGTTCCGCACAACCTCAACGGATTTGGGTTTCTGATCCCGCGCACGGAGGGGATTCGTTTACTCGGATGTATCTGGAGCTCGTCGCTCTATCCTCGCCGCGCACCCGAGGGTTGGGTCCTGTTAACTAATTTCATCGGGGGCGCCACAGATCCCGGCATCCTTTCCCTCAGCGAAGGACAGCTCGTCGATGCCGTCCGCAATGACCTCCGGACCATTCTGGGAATTTCCGCCGCTCCCCGCGTGGTGACGGTCAACCGGTACGATCATGCCATCCCCCAGTACAATCTGGGGCATAAGGCCCGCATCGATGCGGCACGCCGCGCCATCGCTCAAATCCCGGGCGTCTACCTTGCCGGAAATTACCTCAGCGGAGTCTCGGTCGGCGATTGCATCAAGCAGGCACATGAAACGGTCAAACAAATCTTGTCTGCAGACAAACGCCAATGAACGGGGACATCGCCGTGTGGACACAAAAATACAAATCGATCATTGACATCCCCCTCGTGTTTGTCGTAAAAAGCTAATTCTCAATTTGCTGACGATTATGCATCCACTCTTTCAGCGTTGTTCTTGCCCTGCGACCCCTTGCTGTTGGGGCCACGAAGCCATGGCGATGTGTTGTTGGTCGCCACTTCAAAGGGCGGATGCGGTCGGGCATTGTGGAGGGGAGAGATAAGAGCAGGCCCCTCACAAGGAAATCGAATCAGCAAGAAGGATTTCAAAGAGAAACGCTGAATTAGATTCGGACCCCAAGATCAAGCCCTTCGAAGACAGATAAACTTCGAAGGGCTTTTTATTTTCTGCTGTGGTTTGTGCTGTGGGGCAGACGTCTCGTCTGCCCATTTCAAGTAGCCAAGTAGGGCGACCAATCTGGCCGCCCTACAAGAGGAAATCATTTATGAGCAACGCACAAAAACAAGCACGGACACGGAACGCAGTAACTCCCGAGCAAGAGGCCGAAATCGCCCGGCTCGTCGGCGAAATCGACCGCCTGGAAAGAGCTCACAGCGATCCCGATGACTTCAAACGCTTTCGCCTGGAAAACGGCATTTATGGGATTCGCGGGGTTTCGGACCAGCACATGGTCCGCGTGAAGGTCCGGTTTGGGAAGCTCGATGCGGCGCAGCTTGAAACCCTGGCTGAGATCGCGGAGCGTTTTACGCCGAGCCACAAGGTCCATCTCACCACGCGGCAGGATGTTCAATTTCATTATATCCGGAGGCGGGATCTCCCGGCCGTCCTCACGCTCCTGGCGGAGAGCGGCCTGACCACGAGGGAGGCCTGCGGAAACACGGTCCGAAACGTCACCGCCTGCCCTTTTGCCGGCATCTCGGCGACGGAGGTGTTTGATGTGCGCCCGTATGCCGAGGCGGTTTCGCTGTATTTTTTGAGGAATCCCTTGAACCAGAATCTCCCGCGAAAATTCAAGATTGCCTTTGAGGGATGCACAGAAGATCACGCCCGGACCCCGATTCATGACTTCGGCGCAGTGGCGGCGACGCGAGGGGCGAATGGGTCGAGCGAACGGGGCTTTCGAATCTACCTCGGGGGCGGCTTGGGCGCGCAGCCGGCATCGGCACAGCGGCTCGAGGAGTTCACTCCGGGACACCTGTTGATTGCGACCGCGGAGGCCGTCCTGCGGGTATTCGATCGCTTTGGAGAACGGCGGGAGGACCGCTCGCACCGCATGCGCGCCCGGCTGAAATTTCTCATCCGGGAGTGGGGATGGGAGAAGTTTCGTGAAGCGGTCCTCAAAGAGCGGAGGGTTGTTTCGCTGACGCAATCGGGACGTGCGGCCATTCCGTTCAACCTGGAAGAGGAACAACCGCCCCTCGGAGAGATCGAATTCAAAAGGGTGATTGAGGACGGGGTCTCGGGTCGCCTCACTGCCGGCATTCAGGACAGGGGCAGACGGGACGTCAGCGCCTCGGCCAGCCGGAGTTTGTTTGACCGTGAGCGCCGGTTCCTGAAGTGGCAAGGCTCGAATGTCATTCCCCAAAAGCAGAAAGGCTGGAGCGCCGTGATCGTGCGGTCGCCGCTCGGGGATCTAACCGTGACGAACCTGCGCCACATCGCCCGCACGGCTCAACGGTTTTGCGGAGGCCGGCTCCAGGTGGCCATCTCCCAGAACCTGATGTTGCGGTGGGTCCCGAATGCCGCAGTCCGGTTGGTGTACGACCAACTTGAAGCAGCCGGACTGGCGCACGGCGGAGCGCACCAGTTGGCCGATATCACGCGCTGCCCCGGCGCCGATACATGCCAGATTGCGATCACGCATTCGCGCGGACTGGCGGAGGCCCTGGCGCCCCTGGTTGAAAGGGACCTGGGGGAATTTCCTGAACTCGAACAACTTTCAATCAAAATCTCCGGCTGCATGAATTCCTGCGGCCAACATCACATCGCCGACATCGGATTTTATGGCGCCAGCGAAAACGTGAAGGGGCACGAACTGCCCAAATACGTCGTGATGCTGGGAGGCCGGACGCGCGAAGGGTTGGCGGAATTTGCCGTCCCTATCGCACAGATCCCGGCGAGACGGGTACCCGAGGCTACACGTGAGCTGTTGCTCTTCTACCGGGAAAACAAGCAAGAGAACGAGCTGTTTCGCGACTTTGTCGACCGTCTCGGCAAAGCGAGTTTTCGCGCGCTGCTGGCCAAGTATCAGGAGGTTTCATCTTACGAAAAGGATACAGCGCTGTTTCGTGACCTTGGCGCAGAGGAGGAGTTCAAGGTGGTGATGGGTGTCGGAGAGTGCGCCGGGAATTCAGTTCCAAGTTCAAAGTCCAAAGTTCAAAGTCCGCCGCCGGGGGAGTTCGTTGGAAAACATGAAGGTGAGAGTTCTGGACAAAATTCTGCGGACATCCTCTGAAACGATGCAGACAGCATGGGAGAGATCATCATGAGCGATCTATATCCTGTTTTTCTCCGACTTCAGAACCGCCGGGCCCTGGTGGTGGGTGGGGGCACGATGGCGGCCCTGCGCACCAGGCAACTGCTGGCGGCGGGCGCCGCCGTGACCGTGATCTCCCCCACGGTCAATGCCAGTCTGGATGAACTCGCCGAAGCCGGCCGCATTGAACTCATCGATCGGCCCTTTGCGCGAAGCGATGTCAGCAAGGGCTATTTCATCGTGATTGGCGCCACAGGTGATCCTGCGACGGAGGTTGCTTTGGCCAAAGAAGCGGAACGGCTCGGCCTTTTGTACAACGTGGTGGACGACGTCGAACATTCCAACTTCTATACGCCGGCTTTGGTGGAGCGGGGGGATCTTAAAATCGCCATCTCCACCAACGGGCTGAGTCCGGTGCTCGCCCGGCAGCTGCGACAGGAAATCGAGGCAGCCATTCCGTCCGTGACCGGGGAATGGATCAAGCAATTGGGGCAACTGCGGCAGAGGTTGAAGTTCGAGATCCCGGTGGATTTCGAGACCCGGAAGCAAATCATTCAAGAAGTGATCGAGAAGACGATTCAAAGATGAGCACGGTTGAAGACAATTCAGGAAGGGTACTCATCGTGGGCGCCGGACCGGGCGCCAGCGATCTGATCACCTTGAGAGGCCTGCGCGCCCTGCGGCAAGCAGACGTCGTCTTCTATGACGCACTGGTCAGCCCTCAATTGCTTTTGGAAGCAGACGAGAGAGCAGAAAGAATTTTTGTCGGAAAAAGGTGCGGGCGTCATGCCATGGACCAAAGAGAAATCAGCCGGTGGATGGTCTCCGAGGCTCGTGCGGGAAAGACGGTGGTGCGGCTCAAGGGAGGAGATCCACTGGTTTTTGGGCGCGGGGGCGAAGAGGCGCTGGCGTGTGAAGAAGCAGCTGTCGAGTTCGAACTGATCCCGGGTGTGTCATCGGCCCTCGGCGCGGCAAGCTACGCGGGCATTCCGCTGACTCATCGCGGCATCGCATCCTCGGTAGCGTTCATTACCGCCCGTGAGGGTCGGGAAGAGGATACCGGCGAGAACAAACTGGCCAGCCTCGCCAAGGCCGCGGACACGCTGGTCATCTTCATGGGTGGCTCGCGATTGCGCTCGATCGTCGAGTCATTAATTGGCGCAGGGCTGTCGGCATCGACGCCCGTGGCCGTGATCAGCGAGGCCACACTTCAAAATCAACACACGATTGTGGCGACGTTAAGCACGATCGCGGCGCAAGTTGCCGAGGCCTGCTTGACTACACCCATGCTGATCATCGTGGGCGAAGTGGCGCAACTCAGCACGGCGCTCAACTGGTTTGAACGGCAGCGGCGGGCTGTGCCCGCAATTGAGCCCGACGCCCCCGCTGAACTTATCCACCCGCAATAGCCGGAATGATGGAGACTTCTGCCCCTTCGGGGATTGACGTCGCAAGGTTATTCAGAAAGCGAACATCCTCACCGTTAATGTAAACGTTGATGAAGCGCCGCAGCTGGCCGCCTTCGTCGCAAAGCCGGCCGCGAAACCCGGGGTATCGTTCTTCAAGTCTGTCGATGATATCTTTGACCGTCGCAGCATCGACCTCCACGGCATCGGCATTCCCCGCAAAGCGCTTCAACGGCGTGGGGATGAGTATTCGGTGTGACATTGAGTAACTCCTTCCGGAGAGCTATCAGCCGTCAGCTCTCAGTCTTCAGCAATCATTCATTCGAATTCCTCAGTCTACATTCTGAACTCCGAACTCCGCATTCCGCAATTCATAGAGCTGTCAGCTTTCAGCCGTCAACTATCAGCGAGCAAGGATTCTAGTTCTGCGATCCGAACTCTGCATTCCGAAATCCATGGGGCTTTCAGCTCTCAGCATTCAGCAAGCATCGATTCGAATTCCACGGTCGTATGCCGCAGTCCGAAATCCGCAATCCACAATGGGTACTCCGCAATTCGAAATCCGCATTCCCAAATTTTTAGGCGACTGCCCATAATTCAGAGATGGTCTGTTCAAACTGGCCAAAGCGGGGCTCAATGACGACGGGCGGTTCGAGTTGAACGGCTTCCTGTGTCTTCAGGCCATTACCGGTTATGGCGAGCACGGTGAGATCCTCCGGTCGAATGCGGCCTTGGTCGAAGAGCTTCCGGGTCACTGCAACCGTGACCCCGCCCGCCGTTTCCGTAAAAATACCTTCCGTTTCTGCCAGCAACCGAATCCCCGCCACGATTTCCTCGTCGGTCACATCCTCGGCCCAGCCGCCGCTGCGGGCGATCACGTCAGCGGCATGATATCCGTCAGCCGGATTTCCGATGGCCAGGGACTTGGCGATGGTGTTGGGCTTGACGGGACGGATGTCGTTGGAGCCGCGCTTCACCGCATCGACAATGGGATTACATCCGCTGGCCTGGGCGCCGTAAACCCTTGTCCGGGCCTCACCTTCGAGAAGGCCGAGCCGTTCGAATTCCTTCAAGGCCTTGTGGATTTTGGAAATGAGAGATCCCCCGGCCATGGGCACCACAACTGCATCGGGGGCGCGCCAGCCCAACTGCTCGGCGATTTCGTGCCCAAAGGTCTTTGAGCCTTCGCCATAAAAGGGGCGCAGATTGACGTTCACAAATCCCCAGGGGAAGCGGTCGGCGATTTCGCTGCACAGGCGGTTCACGTCGTCATAGTTTCCCCGGATGCGGATGACACGCGAGCCATAGATGGATGTCGCGGTGACCTTGCTCTTTTCCAGGTTCTCGGGGATGAGGATATAAGCCGGCAAATTGGCCAGCGCCGCATTGGCGGCCACGGAGTTGGCGAGGTTTCCGGTTGAAGCGCAGCCCACAGCTTCCAGCCCGAATTCGCGGGCCTTGTTGATGGCCACGGCCGTGACGCGGTCCTTGAAAGAAAGCGTGGGCGCATTCACGCTGTCGTTCTTGATATAGAGATTCCTGGCGCCGAAGATCCGGCCCAGCCGGTCGGCGCGAATCAGCGGTGTTCCGCCGGTGGCCAGGCCCACCTGCGGGTCTTCTTCGATCGGCAACAGCTCGCGGAAGCGCCACATGTTCTTTTCACGCGACTGGATCGTTTCGCGTGTAAGCGAGCGGGATATCCCCTCGTAATCGTAAACCACCTCCAAGGGGGCAAAGCACTCCTCACATCCGGCGCGAAGCCCCTTGGGATACTGTTTTCCGCATTCGCGGCATTTCAATCCAATGACAAAACTCATGGCAGGTACTCCTTCCTTCTGACTGACTTCCGGGAGCACTCTCCCGGTCCTTCGAATGAACGGTGGGCCTCAGGGGGACCTGCGCGGGCTGGAGCCAATAAAATAAATCCCGCGCTAAACTCGCGCGGGGTTTGAAATCTGGTCCGGCTGTTTAGCAGTTTTTTACGTGGAGCAAGTCACCCTAAATCGCCACGTCCGATCGGTTGCCGATAAAACGAAAAGCCCCGCGCTAAATAGCACGGGGCTTTCAGTATCCCTTGACGATTTAGCACATGTTTAACGTGGAGCAATTGGCCTTAAATCACCACGTCAAGCAATAACATAGCCAAATTACCGGAAACAGTTTCAGGTGTCAATGAGAAATCAAGCGTGTGAAGAAATTCACCGGACGGATCGATGCGCTTGGGGCAACGCTTTCTCCAACTCCCCATACAGATGGAGTACGGGGTCGCTCGATGTGCGCAGGGCATCGACAAGCACCGCACGGTCTTCACCTTCGGAGGAGGTCATCGAGTTGATCAGATTATGCACGTGCAGAAACCATCCGACAGGGCTGGACCTTTGCACATCGGAATCGCCCAGGAACTCCACATAACTGCTTACGACATGTTGCCGTGTGTGACCGCGCGGGAGGATCTCCAGCAACCCAAAGTACAAGACACACTTTTGATGAAAGTGGTCCACTTCATACTTACTCTCTTCCGTGTCCCAGTCGGCCAACGCATTCAGAAACTCGCCCAACTGCAATTGCCATTCCGATTCTTGTTTTTCAGCATCACCACGCAACTCGCCTTTCGACGTGAAGCGAAGCTTCTTATATTCGGAAAGAAGTTGTTTCGCCGGCGCTGTTTGCCAATAGCGATACTCCTGAGCTGCGCCCTCCGTCCTTTCGGGCCGCGTTTCCTCCACCAGAATGGGTAGAACGGTGCTCACCCCTGAAGCCCTGCTGCGAAGGTCCTGGTTGAAGTATTCTATCGATTGTAACTCTCTAGACTGTTGCTCCTTGGCCAAAGAGGTATCAGCACACCGTGGGCCGGTCAGATTCTTAACAAGGTAAGCCCGAAAGACCCGAAGCAATTCATCCACAAGGACACCTTGTTTCTTTGAAGTATCGATTAACCTGCCCACCTCCTTGACCACAGAGTTCCCCCGCATTGAGTAGGAAAAGGACCGATCATCCGGAGACACTCTGGCAACTCCGAGGGTAAACGCGCGCAACAGGACCTCAAGCTGAGGGGGGGACAAACTTAAAGAGGCGATCGCATCCGCGGCCGGCGCCACTTGAGTAGGAGAGAACAGATCCATCAGGAAGGATTCTGCAAAGTGAATATGATCATTCAGGCTCTTCTCTTTTGCCGTAAACCCTGATTGCACTATTTCTCTGAGCGTTTCATGGAAATCGGAAAAATCATAAACGAGAGGTTCTTCACAATTGAGGGGAGGGAGTTGGTGGATTCTGATTTCGCCAAAGAGCTCGCGAGCCTTTCCCCGGTCTACCGACAACATTGCCTTTACCGCCCTGCATTGGAGCGACAAAGCATCCAGGTTAAGATCAAGGGCCTTTGCAAGATATCCAGAACGTGTGTCGGTGAGGCTTCCCGCCAAAGCTCTTCGACGAATCGGGGACGAGGAATGCGCTCCCCATCGAAAAGCTTCCTCCAAGAGTTCGCGCTTCCATGCTGATTGTTTAATCCGGTCTGATTGGGCGATTCGAAGAAGTGCATCGGCAGCGAATTCAGGCGGAGCATTTCGCGCAGAATCCACCAGGGCTTCGATCTCGACTGGACGCCCGGGGCGGTCGCCGCCAATCCTTCCCTTGGCTTGTTGATCGCTGACTTGGGGGGATTTAGAAGCCTGCTGGTCCCCTGTCGGGGTTACCGCAGAGAAGTGGCGATGAGAACCCGCAAGGATTAAGACGAGGAGGAGAGGCCATCTAAGATTTGAGCGCATACGAGGTTGCCTTATTCTTCATGCACGGGTGAATAATTGAAACAATGCCCATGCAGAGGGTGACTGTTCAAAAGAGTGACCGGGTCTTATCTCGAATGCGCCGCTTCGCAAAATCAAAGTAATGCGGATCAATCTCTACTCCAATGCTGTTCCTACCTGTCTTGGCCGCTGCCAGCGTGGTACTGCCGGTCCCGAGAAACGGGTCAAGCACTGTATCTCCGACAAAGCTGAACATCCGTATCAGGCGCTCGGCGAGCTCTAGCGGAAAGGGAGCGGGGTGGTCACGTGTGGAAGCCCCGGTGAGTCCCGACCAAATCTGCTGAAACCACCTCTTGTGATCTTCGACAGAGATGAGGCTTAAAATCCGAGTGGCCACGTCGGGGGTCCTGTAGCCGCCGGGTTTCCGTTCCATGAGAATAAACTCGATGTCGTTCTTAATGATTGCATTGGGCTCGTAAGGCTTACCAAGGAAACCCGATCCGTTCTCCACCTCGTAGGCTGCGTTTGATATCTTGTACCAGATGATTGGAGCGAGGTTGTCATAGCCAATCTTGCGGCAGTGTTCCTGAATGGAGGCGTGTAACGGTACCACGGTGTGCCGGCCGCTTTTCTTGCGCCTTGAGAGGCAGACGTCGCCAACCACGCAGATCAACCGCCCACCGGGAGCTAAGGCGCGGAAGCAGTGTTCCCATACCCGATCAAGCTCGGTCAAAAAATCCTCGTAGCCTTGAACGAACCCCAATTGTCCATCTGTGTTGCGGTACTCTTTGAGCGTCCAGTAGGGCGGCGAGGTAACGACCAGGTGGATGCTGTTGGGTTTTAGGATAGAAAGCCCGCGGGCATCGCCGAGCAAAAGCTGATGTGTGGATGGAACCTGCTGGACGGCGCTATCGATCAAACCAATCAAATTTGGGTCTTTTGCAATGCGAGGAATCTCCGTCTGTGGGTCATCGAGCTCTCCGATGTCTTTTGGCACGAAGCGGGAAAGATCTAGCGGTATTGCCTCATCAATTTCGAGCTCGATTTCTTTGCTTGCGATGACGTTTCGGGCCATATTTTATTATAACTACGAATTTCAGCTTTGAATACGCATTACGCTAGAGTCTTTCTCGCACACATCGCAAAAAACGCGATTTGTGCGCCACCCGGCGCAACACGCGAGGGACTTTCTCGCACACATCGTTCGCCGCGGCGAACGCGATGTATGCGCCACCCGGAGACTTGAATTGCGGCGAGGATTCAGTAGCGTTGAAAGAACAGGGAGAATCGTTCGAGCGAGTTGGCGAACCTCTCCCGCAGGGCACGAGTCAAAGGAAAATCATTGAAATCCTTCGAAAGCGGCTGGATTTGGCCGCCTGCATCAACTTTGAAGATACCATACGGACCAAAGGCGGGTCGTCCAAAACGGGTTAGAGTTTCGGAGTTGCTGAATCCTGTGAGGTCGGCGAACAGGAGATACACCCCATCCTTCCGGAACCCTTCGTATAAGGGTTTGCCCCTCACCTCAACGCCATCAACGGTGACTGTTCCGCCTGTATCCCGAATCAAGACTTCGTCTCCTTTCAAAGGGAGAATGCTCGCCGGTATTTCGAGCGGAACATTGGGAGGGAGAGCGGTCTCTTTGGGAAGAGGGGTGTCGGACAGATCTCTCAGCACTTTGAGTTTATACCATGTCCAAATCGCATCTTCAGACGACGAGGGTACACTGGTTTGATCTTGCAGCTTGACGACCAGAACGGCGCTAGACCACATCGCTTGATCAAGACTATCCACTTCAGCATAGTTCGGCAGCGGACTTGTCATTTCCACCGACGTTGCCCCTTTCTCTTTCGCCAACCGGACATGTCTCTGAAGACGAGTTTCATCCCTCTTGTCAGGCTGTGCGTAAAGGCGCAACTGCTCCGTTGCAGCAATTGGCAGAAAAGAGACAAGAGCCAGAACGACCAGCTTGTAAGTCATGTTTTTCATGTCGCCCTCAGGACCGAACCCCGGGTGGCGCTATCCTATCGAGTCTTTATCGCACACATCGCAAAAAAACGCGATGTATGCGCCACCCAACCGGAGGACAAGCAGATTGAGGGGTGCACACCCCGATCTATCGGGGTGTGCGCATTTTTGGAGAAGGGTTTCACTTCTTGAATACGACACCTGGTCTATAGTGTTCGCAGGCATGCCAACAGCGCATGCCTGCGGCACCCCGCTTCAGACAATCCACCCCGCACGAATTGTCCTAGAACATTTCCTTGAGGTCGAAGGTCTGCAAGTATTCCGGCAACACCGTCTTCCATTTGAGCTGGGCCGAAATTTTTTCGCTCAGAGATTTTCGTGCGGCATCTTCGCCGTGGGTAATGAACACAGCGCGCGGGGGCAGCTTCAGGTTCGACAGCCAGCGCAATTCCTCGTTGTAATCTGCGTGGGCCGAGACATATTCGATCGATTCGATATGAGCGCGCACCACGACGCACTGGCCGTGGATCTTGGTTTCCCTGGCCCCATCCTTGAGGTACCGGCCCAGCGTTCCTTCCGCCTGGTAACCCACGAACAACACGGTGTTCGCGGGGTCGCTGACGCGATGTCGCAGATGGTGCATGACTCGCCCCCCGGTGCACATCCCGCTCGAGGCGATAATTACTTTCGGCACCTCGTTCGTGTTGAGGGCCTTCGACTCCTCCGCGCTCCGGATAAAGGTGACATCGTGCGTTCCCAGCGGATCGATGCCGTGTTGTTCCAGAGTCGTCATCTCCAGGTCATGCTCTTCGGGATGAGCCAGGAGCACGCGGGTGACACTCGAAGCCATCGGGCTGTCGACAAAGACCGGGATGTCGGGGATCACCTTCTCCTCTTCCATGGCGCGCAGGATATATAGCAGTTCCTGGGTCCGGCCCACGGCGAACGACGGGATGATCACCGTGCCGCCGCGCTTGAAGGTCGATTTGATGACCTCGGCCAGCTTGAGTTTCGGATCCGTCCCGTCATGTAATCGATCGCCGTAGGTCGATTCCACCACCATCAGGTCGGCCTTCTCGATGGGGGTGGGATCGGGCGTGATGGGCTGGTCGTAGCGCCCCAGGTCCCCGGAGAACAGCAGGTTCAATGGCGCCTCACCCGGTTCGTGAATGTCGAGCGAGACCAAGCACGAACCCAGGATGTGTCCGGCCGGATAAAGCGTGAAGGAAAAGTTCTTGGAAATCTGTGTCGCAGTTCGGTATTTCACGCCCCGCAGAAAACGCAGGGCGGTCCGCGCTTCCTCTTCGGTATAAAGCGGTAACGCCGGCTTGTGCTTGGTATACGCCTCCTTGTTGGCATAGAGGGCATCTTCTTCCTGGATCTTTCCGGAGTCGGGCCACAGGATGCCGCACAGATCCACGGTCGTTTCACTGGCGTAGACCTTTCCATCAAAGCCAGTTTTCGCGAGACGCGGGAAGAACCCGGAATGGTCGAGGTGGGCATGGGTGAGGATGATGGAATCCAGTTTCTCGCCGTCAATGGGCAAGGGTTCCCAGTTTCGATCCCGCAGGGCGTGGGGTCCCTGAAACAGACCGCAATCGACCATCAGGCGCTCGCCATCGTGAAAGGTCAGGAGATACTTGGAGCCGGTAACGCAGCCGGTGGCGCCAAGAAATTGAAGGACAGGCATGAAAGTATCCTCAGTTATGGTTCTGACGGGTCAAACATGTACGAGAATGGCTTGATCTTGGATGATCCTGTTGCCGAAGCCAGAAGTCAGAGGCCAGAGGCCAGAAGCCAGAGGCCAGAAGCCAGAGGCCAGAAGGCAGAAGCCAGAAGCCAGAAGGTAGAAATCGAAAACCGGAATCCGAAATCCGGAAACCAAAAGTAGGAAACCAGAGAACAGAAGGGAATGACGTTCTAGAATGTTCTGCATCCTTAAGATCACCTGTTATTCTCTTCTACTTCTGATTTCTGACCTCTGACTTCCGCCTTCTGGCGACTGGCTTCCGCCTTCTGGCTTCCGGGTAACAGTCCCAACCGGCGCATTTCTTTCAAAACGGCCGTGGAGGAACCTTCCAGCCACAGGGAATAGAACCGTTCCTGGGTCATCTGGGAAAACACGCGGTTTCTAAAGTCGTTGAAGCGACGCCCGTGCAAATCGGATTCGCTCATCTTCAACTCGGTGCGGGCAATCTCGCCCAGTTTTTCAACGGCAAAGCGGGCGGCTGTGATGGAAAGGACGAAATCCCCATCCGAAAGATTATTGATCGTGGCCTCGGGGGATATCGGGCCCGGCAATTCCATCTTGGCTGTTGTGGAGGTGCCTGCCGCAGGGAGGGCCGTCATTCTTAACACGCCATATTCGACCGGATCGACATGCGCCAGCATGGCCGCCGCCTCTAGCCAGTCGACAATTTTGCCCGAGGGTTCGAAGCCGGGTGTCCCATGGGCTGCTGCAATTGCGATTACCAACCTTGGGGGAAGCTTCCGGTGGAGCGCCTCGGCGATCCCGAGAATGTGGTGGGCGCCGGTCCCCGCGATCACGAGTTCCGGCAGTTCGCTGTCGTCGCTCCTCCATTGGAAGACGAGCGTTTTCATCGCGTCGTGCCAGATGGGCGCGGCGATCACGAAATCATTGTTCAGGATCATCCCGGGGTACTGGGCACGGTAATTGGCCGCAAGCGAAAGGGCACTGCGCAGGTTGAACGCCTCGTGGATGACCAAACCGCCCGGATACGAGTGATGGCCCTCGAAGTTGCCTCCCGGCGCCCCCCAAAAGCGTTGCGGTGAACGTCGCGGATCTGCGACGGGAGGAAAGACTCCATCGAGCACCCCCCTCTCCGGAAAGCGGTCGTCCTGGGCTTTGACATATCCGCGTGCAATAAATGCATTGCAGACCTCCTGCTTGCTCTCCGGCGTCGGCCATTCCCGGTAGAATGTCGGGGCGGGATTGTCGAGCAGTTCGAGCACCTGCTTGCGGAGTTCGGGGGTGGCAATCGTAATGGCATTGGCGCGCAGGTATCGAAAAGCCCCCATGACAAGGCGCGAACGGCTCGCGATTTCCTCAGCGCGGCGATTGCCGGCCGAAAGGTCGTCCCGGCCCTGGTCTGCAGCCAGGGTGGGTGGCGGCACTCCGAGTCCCGATAAAACCAACGCACCCAACAAGAGAACTTCAGCAAGAGGGGTCGTGGGAGTAAGAAAGCCGGTACGAAAGGGGCCCCGGCGAGCAACCTTTTGCGTTTTGAATGGCTTCCAATGATTACACGGATCCCCCCTCGATGGGGGATCCAGGCGAAGACGAGCATTAAGGGAAGACATGAATGGTTTCACTTAAGGTTCCGAGTGTAATTCAATTTTGTAAAAAAATTAACCGTAAAGATCACAGGGGCGTCCATTCGAGTTCTTCCGATAACGTTTCACGGAGCGCTGGTTGCCTCTCTTTGGCAGTCCTTGCATTGGGATCATTTCCTGAAACACAGAGTCTCTTCACCGAGGGTCCGGAAATGCTTCAAATGTGAAAACAGTCACGAGCAAAACCTTGGGTTGAAACAGAAGCGGTTGTGTTATACTTCCCGGCCTCAGGAGAACGATTCCGTATGCGAAAAGGCGCCACGACAAGCTTATTCAGCGGTTTGATTCTTTTTTCTGCGTTGATGGGAGGGGTCCTCGGGCCCCGCCTGAATGCGACCGCAAAAGATCCCCCCGATTCGACCAACCAGGTGGTCAAACAGTTTTCCGAGGTGATGAACCTCATCGAACAGAACTATGCCGAACCGGTTGACCCTGAGCGCACGGTGTACAGCGCCATCAATGGGATGCTGCGGACGTTAGACCCGCACTCTGTGTTCTTTGATCCCAAGCGTTATGCGGAGCTGCGGGAAGAGCAGCAGGGAAAGTACTACGGAGTCGGTATGACCATTGGCACCCTCGATGGCAGGACAAAAGTCCTGAGCCTGGTGGTGGGCGCCCCTGCGTTCCGGGCGGGTCTGCGTCCCGGCGACGTTCTGGTCAGCGTGAATGGGGTCCCTTCGGACAAGCTGGCGACCTCGGAGGTCTCCAAGCTGCTGCGCGGCGCCAAGGGAACCCTGGCGAGGATTGAAGTGGAGCGAGAGGGTTCAACCGACCTGCTGAAGTTTGAAGTCACTCGGGATGAAATCCCGCGCCCGTCGATCGAATTCGCATACCGCCTCAAGGACAATGTCGGATACATCCGCATCAAGAGCTTCAGTGAGACGACCGACCGGGAACTCGCCGCGAAATTGAAGGAGATCAACGAGCCCACGCTCCAGGGATTGATTCTGGATCTTCGCGACAATGGTGGCGGAATTCTCAACGAAGGGATCCGCGTGGCCGATACCTTCCTTGAGAAGGGCCAGTTGGTGGTTTATACAAAGGGGCGAAATTCACCCGAGCGCCGGTTTACTGCCCCCAATGGCAGCGGGTCTCAAAGATATCCTCTGGTCGTCTTGATCAATCAGGACACCGCAAGCGCCGCCGAGATTGTGGCCGGGGCTCTGCAAGATCATGACCGGGGGCTCATCATCGGCGAGACGAGTTTTGGCAAAGGCCTGGTCCAGACGGTCTATCCGCTGGATCAACAGACTGGCCTGGCTCTGACGGTTGCTCACTGGTATACCCCCAGCGGACGACTCATCCAGCGGGATTATTCACATCTCTCCTTGTTTGACTATTACAACGGGAAGGACCGCGACGACATCAAGCCCACGGAGATCAAAATGACCGACAGCGGGCGCCAGGTGTTCGGCGGCGGCGGCATTCGTCCCGACGTGAAGGTCCTGGACAGGAAGTACAGCGCTTTTGAGAGTGCGCTCCTTCAGAGCGCGATGTTCTTTAACTATACGCCGCACTATCTGGCGATGCACTCCCATCCTTCGAAGACCATGCTCCTGGATGACGTCGCGGTCAACGATTTCCGCCAGTATCTGAACGAACAGAAGTTCCCCTACAGTGAAGCGGATTTCATGGCGAGCCTGGATTTCATCAAACAGCAGCTGAAGTACTATATCCTCACCTCCGAGTATGGACAGGTCGAGGCGACCCGGTTCACGCTGGATGATGACGTCGAAATCCAGAAGGCCATCCAGTTGATGCCGCAGGCCAGAGAACTCGCCGCCAACGCCAAGCGGGTGGTCGCCCAGCGGATGAAGACGAGCGAGAAACAGTAGAACGAGAATTCAGTTCAATAGCCGGTCAACGGCACAAAAGAAATCGGCCAACACAGCCTGTGTTGGCCGATTTCTTTTGTGTAGGGCGAGCAGTCTGCTCGCCCTACCTGCTTGGTGACGATGATTAAATACAGTGATCTTTTCTTGAAGCCTGGAGACGATAAGCGGCTCTGCCGCTCATTATTGCGGTAAGCCTCCGGCTTACCGTCGCACGCCTTCAACCCCCTCTTTCCTTACTTCGCGTCCTGCACGTACTTGTTAAAGAAAGTAATCATCTCGTAGAGCACATCTTCGATGGACTCCCGCGCCTGATAGCCATGGGCCTCAAACGGGAGTTGCACGTAACGAACGGTCCCGCCGTTTCCCTTGATAGCGGCGTACATGCGCTCGGACTGGATCGGGAAAGTGCCCGAGTTGTTGTCGGCCATGCCGTGGATCAGGAGGATAGGGTCCTTGATGTTGTTGGCATAGACGAAGGGTGAAACCTTGAAGTACATCTCCGGGGCTTCCCAGAAGTTGCGCCGTTCACTTTGAAAACCGAATGGAGTCAGGGTCCGGTTGTAAGCCCCACTGCGGGCAATCCCCGCCTTAAACAGCCGGGAGTGCGCCAGGAGGTTGGCCGTCATGAAGGCCCCGTAGCTGTGTCCTCCCACCCCGACGCGATTGCGGTCTGTGACCCCCATCTCGACGGCCTTGTCGATGGCCGCCTGAGCACTCGCCACGATTTGCTCGATATAAGTATTATTCATCGTTTCAGGATCACCGATGACGGGCATGGTGGCGCCATCGAGCACGGCATATCCCTGCGTCAGGAAAAACAGGTGGGTGTAGCCCACAAAGATTGAAAAACGATTCGCGGACCCGGACACTTGCCCCGCCGTCGCGGGATCGTTGTATTCGAGCGGGTACGCCCATACGACGGTCGGCAATCGGGTGCCTTCCTTGTAGCCCGCCGGCAGATAAAGCGTGAAGGAAAGCTCCACGCCATCGTTGCGTTTATATTTGACAAGCTGTTTCTTGATCCCCAGCAACTGGGGGGTGGGGTCGGGAAAGTGAGTGAACGCTTTTTTGTCATTGCCTTGCGCGGTGTGGACAAAAAAGTTCGGCGCCTCAGAAGGGGATTCGTAGCGGGTCAGGAATTTGCCCGCATCCGGAGTGAGTACGGAGACCACCGATTCGTAGCTCTTCTCATCGCACCGGAACAGCCGCTCCGCTTTCAAGGTCTTCAGATCAAACCGGTCCAGGAAAGGCCGGTCACCTCCCGGAGAAGCGCCGGCGCCGCTGAGGAAAATGGAATCCCCTTCCTGCATCAGGACGGGACGACCGCTCGGGAGCATGCGCATCACAGGTTCACCGGGGTCTTTATAGCGGTCCTGAATGGACCGGTCCCAGACCAGTTTCGGGGTTTCCGCCGGATGGTCGGCATCAAGCATGAAGGTGCGAACCCAGCGGCGATTCCGGTCGTAATCGCTCAAGAAGAGCAGTCCTCCCTTCTCGCCCCAAACCAGCCCGCGAGATCTGGGCCCTCCGCCTCCCCCAAATCGTTGCGTCAGTTTAATCACCTCTGTGGGTTGGTCCTTGAAGGGAGCCCGGAGCATCAGGACGCGGTCTCGAAACTCCGCCTTGATCTTCGGATTGCCCCCGTCCATCGCCTCCACCCAGACCAGCGTGGCCGGTTCATTCGGCCTCCATTGATCATTGCGGGGTCCAACGGGAACGCCATCGACAGGGATTTGATCCTCGAGGGGACGATCGACCAGCTTGAACACGACTTGCCCAGCCCGGTTCCACACCACAATCTCCTTCGGCAAATCGCCAGCCGGGAACAGGTAGGAATAAGGCCTGTGAGTGCGCGTCACGGCGAACATTTTCCCGTCCGGCGAGATCGAGACATTGGCGAACAGCCCCGGCTTGCCCAACGGCGTGGCCTTCCCCGAGGCCACGTCCAAAAGAGCGACCTGCGACGTGCAGTAATAATCGAAGAGGTCCTCATCATGCGGACTTTGGAGCAGGTCTTCGTAGGTGCGAATGGGGGCGGCCTTGCCGGAACTTTCCTGAACGATGGGCCCTTGCGGAACTGCCGGTTCCTCAGGTGGTTTACCTCGGCCGGCCGGGATGGTCAGGACCAGGAGAGCCTTATTGTCAGGCATCCATTGGATAGGATCGCCATACGCCGCATTGAGCGTAATCCCCGCCATTTTGTGAACGGCTCCAGTCGCCCCGTCGCCGACCCACAAGTCAATGCCGTCCGGCGTGGTATTTGAAAAGGCGAAATGTCTTCCATCGCCCGACCATTCGGGCATGCTGAGGTAAGCATTGGGAGGAACCGCAATCTTGATTTCCTTGCCGGTGTCAATCCACTTCAGGGTGTATGCCACATGCCGGGTCGGATGATGTGGGCCATTGGTTTTCGGATTCAAGCGCAGCCCGGCGATGCGCAGCATGGGTTGTGAAAGGTCCGAAATCGGCGGATAGCGGAGTGTCGTGACCAGAAGGACGCGGTCCTTAGCCGGGCTGACCAGAAGCGTCGGCGTGGGAGGCGCGTTCAGAACATCGAGAACTTCCTTGGGGGGCTTCTGATAAACGTCAACCGCATAGGCCGCGCCCGCCAGGAGCAGGAGCATCAGCAAAGCGAGCGACGCAATCAGAATGGAAGATCGTTTTGACGGATTACAACGGGTCATGGAAAAGTCCTTTCGCCTGAAAATAATGGCTGGTCCGGTCCGGGATAAGGCAGATATGGAGCGCGAACTTCTCGCTCGTCATTACGGGAGGAATACCCGCGCTCCACGGAACTCGACTACTCGACGCCCCCGCGGCCGCGAGGCGTGGCGGGCGTGGTCACCACATCCGGGTTGACGTAGGGCAACCCGGCTTCGCTAATCATCTTGTTCAAGGAAGTTAGATTGTCTTTTGCTTTCTTGATCATGTCGTTCGCCTCACTCAACAGCTTCGATGCCGTGTCAAGGTCTTCCCGGTCTTGGGCCGAAGGAGCCGCGGTGACGCTTTGCAGTGACGAGAACAGCCGCTGCAGGCGCTGGGGAATGCGCGGAGGTTCATAGGTCAGCGGCGGACCCGCGTTCCCCAGGGGATCGGTTCGATCCACGGCAAACTTGTCGAAGGCGGCATCGGCATCTTTGCTCAGCGCCTCTGCCGCTTTCACGATGTTTTCGGGCGCCTTGGGATCTTTCATCTTTTTGAATTCCTCCAGGTTCGTCTTCAATGCCGTCCGCAGGCGCACCAGATACTTTTGCCCGGTATCGGCCGACGCCAGGAGTTTGGAGACTTCCATCTGCATATCGAACTGCGCCTTGCGGTCAGAGGCTGAAACCTGGATTCGGGGATCTTCCTCCACTTTCACCGTAGTGGTCGCAGACTTGTCCCCGAGCGATACCTTCACGTCGTATTCACCCGGCAGGACGCGCGCGCCGGTCCCGCGGCCGAAGCCGAAGAAACCTGCCGCCGCGGCCTCCTGCGCACGCTCCAGTTCCTCGGGTGTGGGAGGAACCGGCGGATTGGTGCGAAGATCCCAGTTTGCCCGGTTGAGACCTTGCTCCTTCGGATTCCGGTAGATCTCTCGAATCGTCTTGCCACTCTTATCACTGATGGTGATGCGGACCTGCTCCTTTTCGCCCGGTTTGTTCTTGAGGTAATAAGTGAGAAGGGCGCCGTAGGGCGGATTGGGGGCCATAAACCACTCATGTCCCGTGCTGCCTTTGTTCCCGTACATCCGGTACTCGACGGCCGTCCGGGGTTCAAAGACGTAGAGATCGGAACTGACCACGCTGTCGGAAGCTTTTTCGATGGGGGTGACATCATCCAGGATGTAGATCGAGCGACCGTGCGTTGCGAGAATGAGGTCGTTATCGCGCGGGTGAATCTGAATGTCGTCTACCGGAACGGTGGGGAAGCCGGAAAGCTTCAATGGCTCCCAACTGCCGCCGCGATTCATGGAAATGAAAGCACCGAACTCGGTTCCCAGGAACAGTACATTCGCATTGCGCGGATGTTCCCGGACTACGTGCACGCCGCCGGTATTCGGAAGGTTGGCCGCGATCGACTTCCAGTGCTCGCCATAGTCGGTCGACATGTAAACGTAGGTGTTGAAATCTCCCATGCGATGTCCGTCGAAGGTGGCGTACCCGGTGCCCTCGGCTGACTTGGAGGCCGCAACCCGGCTCACGTAGGTTCCTTTGGGAAGGCCGGGTACCTTGTCGGCGACGTTTTTCCAGGTCTTCCCGCCATCGCGTGTGATCTGAAGATTGCCGTCGTCACTGCCGTAAAGAAGCACATTGGCGTTGAGGGGGGACTCGGCGATGGTCGTCGCGGTTGGATACCATTGGACGCCATCGTTGCGCGAAAGGGTGTCCCGTTCCTTGCTCGGAACCACCCCGAAGATGCCTAGTTTGCTGCGATCCACCCCGGTGGTGAGATCTCCGCCTAACGGGGTCCAGGTTTCGCCGCGATTGGTGGATTTGAACAGGAAGTTCCCGCCATAGTAAAGGGTGTTGTGGTCGAACGCGGAAATCAGCACCGGCGAATTCCAGTTGAAGCGGTAAGGCGGCTCGCCCTCTTTCATCTGAGGCCGGATGGACTTGCTTTCGGTCGTTCGGAGGTCGAGGCGAGACAGGTTGCCGTCCTGGGATTCAGCATAAACCGTGTTCGGATCCACCGGGTCATTGGCAGTGTAAAATCCATCGCCGCCGCCGACACGGAACCAGTCATCGTTAGTGATGCCGGCCGAAAAGAGCGTGGCGCTCGGCCCGCACCAGCTTCCATTGTCCTGCAGGCCCCCGCACACGCGATACGGCTTCTGCATGTCAAAGGACACCTCATAAAATTGGCCCAGCGGGTAAGTATTAATGAAATCCCAAGTCACCCCGCGATCGTAGGTCTGGTGAATGCCCCCGTCACTGCCCACCCACATGTGACTGGAATTGGCTGGATCGATCCACATGGCGTGATAATCGCCGTGGATGCGCTGGACGAGATTGCTGCGAAACGTTTTGCCTCCATCTTCGGTGAAGTACATGGGCGCGCCGAGCAACCAGACGCGCTGGTCGTTGTTGGGATCGACGTGCACCTGACTGTAATACATCGGCCGCGGATTGGTCTCACTCATCTTCGTCCACGTTTCGCCCTTGTCATTGCTGCGATAGATGCCCCCGGCCTTCTGATTTTCAAACAGGGCGTACACGATGTTGGGATTAAAGCGATAGATTCCGATTCCGATCCGTCCGGTGTCGCCTTCCGAGGGCAAACCCTTCGTCAGTTTTGTCCAGGTCGCGCCCCCGTCGACGGTCTTGTAGAGACCGCTTCCGGGGCCGCCGCCATTGAAGCCAAACACCGTGCGGCGGCGTTGGTACATCGCAGCGTAGAGCGTGTTCGGGCTTTGCGGGTCCATCGCGAGGTCGATCGCCCCGGTGTCTTCATTCACGAACAGGGACTGAGTCCAGGTCTTTCCTCCATCCGCGGTCTTAAACACCCCGCGTTCCTTGTTTGCTCCCCAGAGGTTTCCTGTCGCAGCCACGTAAACCGTGTTGGGATCCTGAGGGTTGATCACCACCCGCCCGATGGCCTTTGTCTCTTTCAGCCCCACGGGGCTCCAGGTCTTTCCGGCATCCATGGTCCTGTAAACCCCGTTCCCCCACGAAGAACTCTGCCGGTTGTTCGCTTCGCCCGTCCCGACGTAGAGGATGCTGGGATCGGAAGGGGAAATGGCGATGTCGCCAATGGTGGAGACCGCTTCGTTGTCAAAGACCGGCTCCCAGGTCGTGCCGTTGTTGACGGTCTTAAGGATGCCGCCCGACGCCGTGGCCACGTACACAGTGGACGGATTGTTCTCGACGACGGCAAAGTCATCAATGCGGCCACCCATAATGGCCGGTCCAATGGAGCGAGGTTTGAGGTTCTTGAAGAACGATGCATCCAGCTTCGGTGCACTGGCGGCCGTTTTTTCCTGCGCAAATGTGAACGCCGAGCCGGCGGAAAGGCCCAGAACGATCCCCCAGATCAGGAATGAAAGGAAGCGAGACCTTGTCCTCACGTGAATTCCTCCTTGATGTGTGGCTGAGAAAGTTAACTGCAGGTGAACCCAAAGGTGTAGCCTTCAAAGACGCAGAAAGAAGCCGAGTCGTTACGCGGTTCACCAGGACGTCACATCCACGGTCCCGCCAGGCGGTGATCCTGTCGGAAAGCTAGCCACGCATTCCGCCGGTCAACCGCACGATCCAGCCCATGCACTTATGCCCGAAATCCACGGGGGCACAGAACATCATCGGGCAACCCCCCGAGATGACGGCGATATGGTGTTCGTGGCAAAACTCGCTGGCTGCCTTGGAAACACTTCCCTGGCCCATGGAACGATGAATCCAAACTCGCGGGATATGAAGCTCCGCACACTCGCGAACAAGCTGCTCAGTCACCCGCGGTGGCGTGACAATCACAACTCCGTCAACGGCTACGGGAAGTGACTTGAGGTCGGGATAACAGGTCGTGTCCTCCACGGTGGTGGCGTTGGGGTTCACGGGAAAAACCTGGAATCCGGAATCCCGTAGTTTACGGAAAATGAAATTGGCCGCTTCATTCTTTGAATGGCGGGAGACCCCCGCGACAGCGATCTTCTTCTGGGCGAGGAAGTCGTCGACGTTCTCTTTGACGGAAGACATGGCGGACCTCCACAAGGGGTAGAACGAAAGGGGTATAAGGGACGTGTTCATATTACATTTTGATCAAACGAAAGTTAACGGGACGCCCATCACTTCGACGGACGCGGACGATCTTTTACGCGAATCACAAAGCGGAGCCCCGACCACACTTCGTCAATGGCGCAGACCTTGGTGTCCACGAGACCGGCGGCCAGGCCGATTTTTTGCACAATCCCCTCTGCCAGGTCCGTCGATACCCCCGAAGTCTTCTTGGGCCATCCCACCCAGAGCATTCCGTTGGAGACCAGGTTTTCAGCCAGGCGCGGAAAATTTCTATTCAGATCCGCCTGGGATTTCGTGAAAAACAAAATGAGATCAATCGATTTCCTCGCTGCAGTGGAGATGGTAACGCCGGGGGGCAGTTTCCCCAATGTATCTTCGAAGTGATCCGGCGAGTTGATCATCGCGACCTTGAAATTCTCTTTGATGCCGAGCTTCTTTGCCAGCGGAGTTCCTGAGTATCCGGCCATAAGGTCATTTCTTAAATTGGTCTCAAAATGGGGTGCCGCAGGCATGGTGTTCTTTGCCATGCCTGCGAACAAATCCTTCGAAATTTGGAAGTCAGGGACAGACACCTTTTCTCAAAACACTTTGCAGGAATGAAACCAAAGCCGGTGTGTGTCCCGATTGTTTCATAGAGCAATCTCTTGGGATGGGGTGCCGCGGGCATGGCGCTTTTTGCCATGCCTGCGAACGAATCCCTCGAATATCTACAAGTTCTCTATCTTCACCGGCTCCACCGGGTCGGCCAATTCAAACCCGAACACGCGAGAGAAGAAATACAACTCCGCATCCAGTGCCCGCTTGATGTTTTCGGCGCGACGAAACCCGTGCTGTTCGCCTTCAAATGGTAGATAGGCCACCGGCAACCCTTTCCGGCGGAGGGTTTCGAACATCATTTCGGACTGGTTGGGGAGGACGATCTTATCCTCGAGACCTTGAAAAAGAATGATCGGGCAGGACAGGCGGTCGATGAAATGGATGGGCGATCGGTCGTGATAGATTTCCTCTTTCGCGGGAAAAGAGCCCAGCAGACTATGGGAGTAGCGCGACTCAAATTTGTGTGTATCCTCGTCCATGACCTTCAGATCGCTGATGCCGTAATAGCTGGCCCCCGCCTTGAAGGTGTTGCGAAAGGTCAGGGCGCATAGGGTGGTATAACCCCCGGCGCTTCCGCCGTCAATGGCGAGACGTTGTCCATCGACCTCGCCGCGCACGACAAGATCGCGCGCCCCGTTCACGCAGTCGTCCACATCGACAATCCCCCATTGACCATTCAGCCGCTGACGGTAGGCGCGCCCATATCCGGTGCTGCCCCCGTAATTCACGTCCAAAACGGCAAACCCGCGGCTCGTCCAATATTGAATCCCCAGATTCAGAACGGCGGTCGTGGCCGCCGTCGGTCCTCCATGACTTTTCACAAGGAGCGGAGGCTTTTCACCCGGCGGCGCGGTGAAGTCGCGATTCTTAGGGGGATAGTAAAAAGCATAGGCCGCGAGTCCATGTTCCGTTGGGAACTCGATCGCCTGGGGGATGGATAGGTAGTCTGGATCAATCTTGATGTGGCTTGAACGCTGTAAAACCTCCACGTGATGCGTAGCAAGATCAAGGTGGACAATCGATGAGCCTTCGACATGCGAGCCGGCCCAGAACACCGCCTTTCCCGGAGCAGCCCTCAAATAACGGATATCGGTAAAAGGGATGTTGATGGGATCAAGTCGCCTGGCTCTCGTATCCAGCGTGCCGAGGCGCCAGTTTCCATCCTTATTGAACGTGCAGATAATGCGATTGGCAGATTCGATGGCGTAGGTCGAGAACCGGAAGAGCCACTGGGGCAAGCCGAATTCAGCGGACATCTCGCACATTGGTTCAATACGATCGTCGCGCCAGCGGTAGAGATTCCACCATCCAGTCCGGTCGGAGACAAAGTAGAGCGAGCCATCCGGCGACCACTCCGGCTGGAAGATCGATTCTTCCACACCGCCGGCGATCCGGCGTTTATGACCCAATGACCCGTCTGGATTGACCTCCGCTACCCACAATTCTGTTCCGTCCCAGGGCATGTTCGGGTGGTTCCAGGAAAGCCAGGCCAGGCGGGTCCCGTCGGGACTAAGGCGCGGAGAGGAATAGAAATCATTGCCGGAAACGAGCACCTGATCGCCGGAAATCACGATGGCCCCACCCGTCCCCGCAGTGTGAACCAACCGTTTTGTTCCTTGGGCGACAATGGAATTCTCCGCCTCCCGGCCTTCCACGGTGTGGTCTTCACGCACGCATATCAAGCGGTTCCGTCGGAAGTCGATGACACCGTCGGCATAGCGCATATCGACGGCCGGCGTGAGTGGGCGCGCGGCCTCCCCGGGCCGTTGCCTGTAAAGTTGTTGATCTGCAAAATTTGAAAAATAGATATTTCCGTTGGCGACGACGTAGGCGCCTCCTCCGTATTCATGGACCCGAGTCCGGACGTTGAAGGGCGGAGGAGTCACATCCGTTTTTGTTCCATCGGAAGATCTTTTCACCAGGACCTGGCGTCCGGCTTCGGTGGGGCGGCTCTCAATCCAGTAGATGTCCTCGCCATCCAGCGTGATTTCACCGAGCCCGACCGTGCCTGCGACGATGAGATCCGAGGTGATCGGGGATTTCCAGGAGCCATAGGGAGCGACTTTGGTTCCAATCATTCCAGAGGTCCTCTCGTCATCGACTTCACCGGCTTTGTGCCTCGGCGGTGAGGGTCCTTCCCAGTCAGACCAGGATGCTTTGACGCGCTTTCGTCTCTGTTTGGCTCGAGTTTACAGCTCTTTATCGCATGACCCGAGGAATTGGAGCAAGGGCAAATTCCTTCTCCCGGGAATATTGATGCGGCCCTGATGGAATCAGGTACAATAAGCGACTTCAAAAAGTTTGTGGTGACGGGGCAGGATGTTCAACTCCGAGCGGGATAGAAAAGAAGCGGGTATGCGCGCGTCGCATCGGCTGCCGCCGGGGCAGTCGTTGACGTAGAAAAGGTTTCCTCGAATGCCCCAATTAACCCGAACTCTGGGCTTCCGCGATCTCACGCTCATCACCATCGGGTCCGTCATCGGATCGGGGATTTTTCTTGTTCCCGGGCCAGTGATCAGGCAAGTCGGGGGGTCGATGGGGGTGGCGCTGATGGTATGG
The DNA here is from genome assembly GCA_020073085.1 of Terriglobia bacterium. NCBI lineage: Bacteria > Pseudomonadati > Acidobacteriota > Terriglobia > Terriglobia bacterium. The sequence continues at coordinate 213,233 of JAIQFV010000002.1, forward strand.
CTGGTGGGCGGGATTCTCTCGCTGCTGGGCGCCCTGACTTACGGCGAACTGAGCGCGATGAACCCGTCGGCGGGCGGCCTGTATGTCTACATCCGCGACTGTTTCGGGAAGTTCTTTGCATTCATGTTTGGCTGGACGCTCTTCTTTGTCACCAGCAGTGGAACCAACGCCACGCTCGCCGTCGCCTTCAGCGCCTACCTGGGCGAGATTGTTCCCTTGACCCCTGTAATGGCAAAGCTGATTGCCGCCGCGATGCTCCTGGTTGTCATGGCGGTCAATGTGTGGGGCACTCGCCGCAGTGCCGACCTGACCAACTGGACGACCGCGGTCAAAGTGGCGGCGATTCTCGGAATGAGCATCGCGCTGATGTGGCTCGGCCACGGGTTTGTCGGATCAAGGCCCTACCTCTGGCCATTGCATTTTTCCTGGCCACTTGCCTCCGGCTTTGGCGTGGCGATGGTCAGTGTTCTCTGGGCGTATGAAGGCTGGCAGTTCGGTACCTATAGCGCCGCCGAAACACTGCATCCTCAGCGCGATTTTCCCCGGTCATTGACGATCGGCACTGGGGCGCTGATTGGTCTGTACATGTTGGCCAATGTGGCGTACCTGGCGGGGATCGGTCCGGTGGCCGTGGCCCGGTCCGACAGTGTGGCGGCCGCTTCGATGGCTGCCATCTTCACGCCGGCGGCTGCAAAACTGGTGGCGCTGGCGATTCTGATTTCCATCTTCAGCGCCACCAATGTCACGGTCCTCACCGCCACGCGGGTTTATTATGCGATGGCCAGCGACGGAATCTTCTTCAAACGGCTGGCCGAAGTGCACCCCCGGTTCGGGACGCCCGCGTTCGCCATTGTCACGAGCTCCGTATGGTCCATTGTTCTGGCCTTGAGCGGCACCTTTGAGCAACTCCTCACCTACGTCATTTTTATTGCCTGGATTTTCTACGCCCTAGCAGCGGCGTCGATTTTTGTTTATCGAAGGCGCCAGCCGAATGCATCTCGCCCTTACCGTGTCCCCGGATATCCCTGGACGCCCCTGCTGTTCATTTTGGCGGCCGCGGCTTTGGTAGGAAATACGATATTTGCGGAACCGCTCAACGCGTTGGTTGGTTTGGGCATCGTGCTGTTGGGCGCCCCAGCGTATTTGATCTGGCAGTCGCGAAGCAAGAAGGCCAAGGCGGTCATTCCGTCGCCGTGACTCGGGACCAGAGAGACCGGGCACGATGGATGAGGGAACATCCCGAACTCTTAAATTGACCCAATCCCTGAGAGGGATTCATTCATTAGCCCAGGGTTGCCCCTTGGGCAACCCTGGGTCAGAAATCATTGTCGAACTCTCCAAACCCTGAAAGGGTTCGATAGAATGGATTACTCCCACACTCGAGAATGGAAGGATGCGACCCCCCGCAATCCTATTGAACAGTAATGGAACTTCATCGAACTTCTCGAGCATCTTGGTTAAGTGCCCGGTTCATTTCTGGTCGGAGGCTCATTCCAAGTCGGCGGTTCAATTCCAAGTCGGCGGTTCAATTCCAATCCAAGGTTTATTTCCAATCAGAGGCCCGGAGGGCCGGCAGAATGTAGCCCCGTCTGAGCCCCGGAGGGGTGAAAGAATCCCCTCATTTCTCCCTTCTTCTTTTCACTCATTCTAGAAGTTGCTTAGGATGGAATTCAACCGGCGCGGTTGCGAGATGAGGCTCGCATGGTGAAAGCGGCAACCCGCGACCCCGTCAGGGTTGAACGAAGTGTTAGACAGGAGGGTTGTTCCTGGATTTCGCAATGAAGAAACTTCCAATGGCGAAGAATGCAGCACCAACACCAACAAATGCCACCTGTTTGCTGAAGAGATAGGCTGCAAAGAATGCGACACCGGCGATCAGGAAAAGGATGCCACTCAGTTTCAATTGCTCAGGTTTCATAGATGAAATCTCCGAATCTTGCGGCCTAGCGAAAGTAATCAACTGGCGCAGCCGGGCCCGCGAGTTGAACGAGGGGTCAGGCTGGTGCGACGGTTGGAAGCTTCCGCAGCAACGCCATGAACAGGGCCCGTAGATCGATAAGGGCATGCACCAAAATGGGAAACAGCAAGCTACCGGTGGCTATATAAAGCCCGCCAAGGACCAATCCAATAAAGGCCGTTTCGAGTACCCCTTTAACCCCTTGCCCGAGATGGGCCAAGCCGAAAACCGCCGATGATGCCAGCAAGCCCCACCCGAGAGGAAGCCCCCAAGGCGACGCCTGGAGGTATCGAAGGAGGTATCCGCGATAGATTATCTCCTCACAAACTCCTGCTGAAATGGCGACCCCACTGAAAAGGGCCATTTCCAGGAGACTGTTCGGCAGCAGGTAGTCCATTTTTTCGTATGGGATGAGCAAACGCTGGCGAATGCCGCGATGGACTAGCGCCAGGAAAGGAGGTAACAGGATCCCAAGGATTAACGGGATCATAAGGCCTATGACAGCCTCGTGAGGCACATGACTTAGGAACGGGATCTTCACCAACGGAGCAGCGTACAATTGCCGGAGGGGTATGCGCCAGATGACCAAGAGTGAGACGATCCACAGCCCGGTGATAATGCGTAGATAACTCCAAATTTTTACCTGCGGGTGAATTGATTCGCGCAGTTGACGCGCTTCCCAAAAATCCCAGATAGGAAATCCAAACAATAGAAGCGCAGGAATCAAATGGGAGATGATCATTTTTCTGTTTTCATCCGCTGTGTCCTACTTCTGGTTGAGCAGGGCATTCGCAATCTGCACCATGGCCCGGAGTTTTGTCTCTTTGTCTTTGATTCCCTCGGCCCGGGCCATGGCGTCATCGATATTCAGCCTCGCCAAGGTGCTAAGAAGCATTGAAAAGAGAGGCTGAGGAGAGCGGAACGTGGTTGCCACGCCGGCCGGAGGTTTCGGATTCGATTTCCTCTCCTCCTCTTCCTGGGCCAATTGATCGGCCAGTTTGAGAGCCTCCTTCAAGATTTGTTGAGCTCGATCCTGGTCGAACAGCAGAAATCCCCCTGCGATCAGTCCGTCGCATTCGGCTTGATCATAAGGATCCGGGAGTTTTTCTGTGGCCGAAGCGGCTTCATTGAGGAGGCTTTTGGCTTGTTCCGGGTCCTTCTTGGATAGAGCCATGGCCGTTGAAGCCATCGCCTTGACGCGCGAGGGGCCCGGCGGGATGGTCTTCAGGAGAGCTTGCGCTGCCTCGGGATCTTCCCTCGCCAGCTGGGCGGCCAGGGCCACCTGGTTGACGCTCTCCATACGCGCTTGCTCGGCCGCCCGCCTGGCACTGAAATCGATCGGCGGTTTCGTCGGAGCTCCCACCGCATCCCTGTGAATGAGGGTCATTCTGGAGTAGGTGGGCATGGTCGATGCCGGCGGCGGCCCGGAAGGGCTCGGGGTGCTGCTGTTGTCCGGGGTTTGAGTGGAGGGTTTGGCCGGAGGGGCCGTTGAATATTCGCTCATTGAACCCACCTCTCTCCCCGGACTCTTGGGAAGCAGGGCTCGACTGGCTGAGAACTTTTCTTCAAGGCCTTTGGCACGCTCCGGGTCCATCCGTCGAACCAGCGGGAGCACTTTCGACATGGCATATTCTCGAACCCCGTCGTACGACGTTTTGGTATTCCCGTCGAAAATTTCCCATTGTACATCCAAGTCGGGCGGATGGTCCCCCATGTCGTCAATGGCGTTGAGAATAATCCCCACCGCCTGGGATGTGAGCGCCCGGTTCAAATCGAACAGGCTTGAAGCCATATCAATGAAGTCGACGAAGGCGGGAGCGTTCGTGACGGGCTTGTCAAATTGATGAATCGCTTCAATGTAGAGAGTTTCTGCGAGTTCAGGCCTCTTTTTCTGGAGGGCCACCGCCATCGGGACGATCAGGGACTTCAAACAATCACCGTGTGCCATTTCCTCCCGGACAATCCCAAAGGCCCGCTCGGGATCCTTGTCGGCCAGACGGACGACCATGAAACCGAGTGCCCCTAGCCCTATGTTCACCTGACTTACGGACCCGGGCATCGATTCAATGCGAAGTGCCAGCTCAAGCGCTTTTTCCGGGTCATAGCCGTAAACCATTCGGGCAATATTGCTTTGGTTCATGGCACGCACAGTGGCGTTTTCCGAGCCTTGGAGCTCCTGGGCTGCATTAAAGGCCTGCTCGTAAATGAGTATCCCCTGCTTGCGGTCTATTCCTGCCATGGAGCGCGCAATGTCCAGCAACAGGGCCATCTTTACGCGTGGCTCGCTCTGTAATGCTTCCTGATAGCATCGGTTCAGAAGGTTCTGGGCCTTCTTTTTTCTCTCCGCGATGGGGTCGGCCTTAGTGGAGGGCTGGGCGGTTTTGACGTCGCCTTGCTTCACAGTCGATGGGGAGGTTTGACTCGGGGCTTTTTCAACGGACTGTAGAATGGCCCGATCTTCACTTACAGCGGTAAATGCAGGTTCTGGGAAGATCAATCCCGCAGAACAAAGGAGGGCAAGCGTTGACACCATTGCATGCCGGTTTTTCATAGAGCCTCCTGGGGTGTGCATGGAAACTAAAGTTCTAAAGGGTAAGACGACAATCCCGCCCAAAAAGTCCGGCCAAAATCTGTCCCGTCATCAGGTAGGGGACGCGTTCAGCGCGGTAGGCCGCATCTCCAGTATCCATTTTCCCGGCCCACGTGGGACGGCGGAGTCTTGATGCTTCCATCGTGAAGCCTCCCGGAATATCACGCTCGGGTGTTAATCGCAAGCGATTTGGCCGCACGCGCAACAGACTTATAGGAAATGGAGGGTGCCCCTTAAGACGGAAACACAGAATGGATAAAGATGCGCCCACATCAAATTGGTCAACGACGCCCGCCGGAGGACAATTCTCTGGCAAACACAGTAACATAACTGATAAGATTTCCGACAACAAGGACACAGAACAAATTGGATAGTGTGGCGGGAAAGCGATGATTGTAACTCATATCAAACTTAAGAACTGGCGTAACTTCCGTTCGGTCGATGTTGAACTGAGCGAACGGATTTTTCTCGCTGGACCCAATGCTTCAGGCAAGTCCAATTTCCTAGACGCCTTCCGGTTTTTACGTGACATTGCCAAGCCTGGTGGAGGATTGCAGAAAGCCGTCACCGACCGTGGTGGCTTATCGAAACTGAGGTGCTTAGCGGCGCGTGAGCACCCTAATGTGGAAATGGAGGTTCACCTCTCCGAAGTTTCGAATCAGGAAGCTGGATGGAGGTACGCGATTGGAATTAAACAAGAGTCGCGTGGGTACCGGCAACCTTTTTTGGCATATGAGCAAGTCTGGCACCAAGGAGACAAAATATTGACGCGTCCGGATAAGGATGATGTCACAGACCCGCTACGCCGCACCCAGACACATCTTGAGCAAATTGGGGCAAACAGCCAGTTCAGAGATATTGCGAAGTTCTTTGAATCGGTACTCTATTTGCATCTAGTACCGCAGTTGGTTCGCCATCCAGAAATATACGCGGGGCCAGGGAATTCCGAAGACCCCTTCGGTCGAAGCTTCCTTGAACGAGTGGTCAAGACACCCCAGAAAGTCCGGCGTTCTCGACTGAAAAAGATCGAAAAGGCCTTGTTTTTGGCAGTCCCACAGATTAAAGGGCTGACAGATGTGAAGGACGAAAGCGGTATTCCTCACCTTGAGGCAGTCTACGAGCACTGGCGCCCCAAAGGCGCCAAGCAAAGAGAAGACCAGTTCTCCGACGGGACGTTGCGCCTAATTGGTTTGTTGTGGTCGTTGCTCGAAAGTGAGTCTCTCCTGTTGCTGGAAGAGCCCGAACTATCGCTGAACTCTGGGATTGTCCGGAAACTGCCTGCTCTTTTGCATCGGGTCCAGAGACAGAAGAAGAGGCAGATTATCCTGAGCACCCACAGCGCGGACTTGCTTTCAGATAAAGGTATTGGGGGAGAAGAAGTGCTTCTGTTGACTCCCAGCGTCGAAGGTACGAGAGTTGATCCTGCCGCGTCAATTAAGGAAGTAAGAGCGCTCCTTGAAGCGGGGCTTAGCATTGCAGAGGCCGCACTGCCCCGCACGGTGCCATCCGCCGTTCAGCAATTGCCCCTTAAATTTGAATGATGTCACCCATCCCGATCCAACTTGCTGTGGAGGACGACCTCAGTGAGGGGGTCCTTATCAAGCTTCTTTGCAAAACGGGGCGCCCTTATGCGATAGGCACGTGCTATAACGGTAGTGGGTTCGGGTACTTGCGTAGAACAATTCGCGGGTTCAACAATGCCGCAAAGGGAACACCATTTCTAGTATTGACTGACCTCGATCAGATCGAATGTGCGCCAGATCTCATTGAGACTTGGTTGCATGAACCCCTCCATCCGAACCTCTTGTTTCGAGTCGCCGTCAAAGAGGTTGAAGCCTGGCTGCTCGCTGATCAGGTAGGGCTCGCCAGATTCCTGGGCATCAACAAGACCCTGATTCCCGAGAGTGTGGATGAAATTGTAGATCCGAAAAAGTGCCTCATCGATCTGGCCAGAAGATCCCCCCATCGAAATCTCCGAGGAGACATTGTCCCCCCGTCTGGAAGTACACGACAGATCGGTCCCAATTACAATGGGCAGTTGGTTGCCTTCGTGCAAAACCGGTGGAACATATCGGCTGCTGAGCGGTCCTCGCCGAGCCTTAGGCGTACAGTGACTGCTGTGACCCGATTTGTCCCAACGTGGGACCACGTTTAGATCTGAGAATAGTGGTGCAGCCTCTTAGACCCCCATCATGCGAGTCCTACGCCCTTACTGCGGCTAGCTCGCCCGTGGTGAGGATAGCATGCGTGAAGTTGGAACCGTTTAACTCGTGCGCAGCATGCATTCTGTCCATGCTGAAAGCCGCTGTCGTGGCCCCTACTGGCGTTACATGAGAGCCGAGCTCCATGGCAAAACGGAGGTGGATTCAATGCGAGCCGCCTGATTCATCGTCTTGTTAACCGGCTTTTTTGGCTAAATGACAGGCATCGCTTTTCCGTCAAGACGGCTTCCGCGCGGAGCGTTTGTGTGAATTCTACCGACAACATGGGCTCGCATCTCCTTTATCCATTTTCCCTGACCATGTCTGACAACGTCCTGGAATTGAAGCTTGAAAGGATCAGACCCCCGGTCATCGTGTCGAGACCTCATCGGGGGATCGCGGCGACAACTTTGTCGATGGCTTCCTCCAGCGTGCCCTGCCCGTTGAGATAGGGGATCCAGTACTTTTCGATGGGCTCACGATACTTGGGCCACGCCCTCGTGAAGAGGTCTTCCGATGTGGGAACGTAATTCGCGACGCCCCGCTCGGCAAGGAACCGGCGCGTGAGTTCACTCGACGTTGCGAAGAGGATTGCATGCCACAGCTCGCGCGGCGCATCCAAACCGCGCTGCTTCGTAGCAACTGTGATCGCAGCTGCGACCGTTCCCCTGGCAGGACTGACCACCGCGTGTGAACTCTCGTGCAAGAGCATTTCGAGCGCGCGTAGCCCTTGGTAGCCGGGGTCGCGGCACGACATCGTGGTAATCACGCCGCCCGACCGGCCGGTGATCGTGTAGGCGCCGTAAGGGCCGGCAAAGGGCGTGATGTAAGCGCGAACGCGTTCCGGCCACGCCGTACGATACACCGCTTCATGTGCCCGAACGAGGCCCCCTCCCGCTTCACGCAGCATGGCGGCCGCGTAACCGAGGAAAAATCGATTCGCCTGGTCGTCGGCCACCCACCAGTGCCGGCGATAGACGGGAGCAGCAAGGGTCAGCGCCTCCTTGAGAGGGGCGTCGATAAGCGGCTCGGCAGCATCATCTGCGACCTGTGTGAGGGCGTCGGTGGTGATGACCATCGGATTCGCGAATGTCATGTCGCCGTGCCCGCCGCCGGCGGTGCGGTATGCCTTCACGGCCTCGTTCCACGCTGCCTGCTCTTCTGGGGACACGTCAGGTAGTGCGCGCGGCGTGGAGCGCATCGCGTCCGCGATCAGAGTCTGATGAAGACTCATCCAAAAGCTACTGTGCAGGAAAAAGATTGCGGGGGTCGCATCTCCATTATCCACGTTTCCGGCCGCTGTGGGATGGTGGAGTCTTGATGCTTCCACCGCAGAGGCGCGGACTGGCTCCTCATCTCGTTAGCCGGTTCCTCTCGCGCGTCGACAGGCATTGCTTTTCAGTCAAGACAGGTTCCGCGCGCAGCGTCTGTGTGAAGCCAACGGCGCCAAAGGTGATCTCGCTTGAGGCGGGCCAGTTGAGCTGAACCCTCCAACGGTAATACGGTCGGTCGAGGTACACCTTCTGATCCTGAACCAGTTCGCGTTCGACATGGTCGATCGACACGGGATGGAGTGAGACCTGAAAGCCCGAACGCCCCCAGTCGATTGCAATCTTCGGATCCGTGACCCCGTGGAACACGAGGGTTGCCGGCGCCACGCGGAACTGTCCAGCTTCGCCGACACCGCAAATCCATTCGACAATAAAATCGATGTCGAACGCCAGATCGCTGGTCCAGTCCGCCTCGTCCGGATCCCCGGCTCGAAGCTCGATCCCCCAGAGGTGACAGTCGTGCCAGGAGAGTCGATCGAAATCTGCTTCCGTCCAGTTCATGGCACTCTTCCCTAACGCAGAGTCCAGGCTGCCGTCTTCCCCCAGCCCGGTAAGTAATGATCAGGTTGCCCCCAGGCGGTCCGCGTCAGCAACTTGCTGATCACTCCATTTTCCACGCCAGGCATGATGATTTACGGCGCCTTCCTCACGATGAATACCAAGTCAGCAATGTCTGCTGGCCTTGATTTATCCGGCTCCACGAATGCGACCGGTTTATGCACGATCCCAGCGCTCTCCAAATGGTCCATGAAGTCCCACATGAGCTCGTGGTACACGATGACCAGCGCCTGCTTGTCATCGCGGAAACCGAATTCTTTGCTGAGAGAGCTGAGCCTGAGAAGATCGGGGACGCTTTCGGCGATCCGTCCTGCAATGGCTTGACTCAACTGGTACAGGGGATCACTGCCATCGGCTTTGATGATCGGAACCGTGAAGCGCCCTGTTTGGTCGAAGAGGTCAAACGGGCCGAAGACTTTCCGGGCGTGCTCATCCTCCACACGTCCTTTTTCAACATAGTCGTCGAACATCCGGAGGAAAGTCTTTATGTCAGCAACGAACGGCATCATCTTTGGGATGGCCCGTTCGGTCCAGTTTACCTTCAGAGAAACTCCCTTGTCCGAAACGGAATTTGTTCCCATCGCGAAGGCGCGCGGCGGATACACTGCCCACACCTCGCCGGCCCAAAGGGGCGTTTCGGCTGTAATCTCCCGTCGTCCTAACAACCCGCGCGATCTGAACTGTTCCCAAACCAGGTCGTCCAGGACATAAGAGAAGAGAATCGTGTAGGCATTCTTCTTGCGCCCCAGGGCGTCCAGAGTATTGACCAACCTGACGATTTCGGGCTCCAGCCGTCGACTCAGCGCGGGCACTACTGCCTGGGTGGCTCCCCTCAGCCGCTCCGACATCTGAGCATCAAGGATAGGGAGCGCCGTTTTGAGAACAGTTTTCTCTTCCTCCAGCAACCGCCATGTCTTGAGCAGCTCGATCTGGCTTTCAACGAACCGAACACCCGAGGCCCGAAGCTGGTCTCTTGTTATTCCCTTGACGCAAGCCAGCAAAATCTCGCCATTATTATCGAGTCTTGTTATCTGTTGCGGGCTCTGTCCGGATGAAGTCACGAATTGCGAAAAATCAAAGTCGTCAAACCTGACGATCTTGGACTTGGCTGATTCTTGAGCGAATGCGACACTGCCCGATATCAAACAGCAGAGGACCAGCGCCAGCCCAGGCACTCTTCTCATTGGTGTCCACCTCCATTCAACTTGCGTCCGCCTTTGCAGCTAAAGCGCCCAACTCTATTTCGGTCAGCCCGGTGCGTCTTTCCTCGGAGCTCCAGGATCAGACGAGCCGCCGGGCTTGCGCCACTCCATGAAAAGAAAATACGGAATGCGCTTTCCGTTCGAACCCACTCCGACGTCGGCGACGAAAAGCACGGATGCGTAATACTCATCAGCAACCTGCCGTCGGGCACAAGGATACGCCAGATTTCCTCGATGGCACCGGGGTAATCCTCCACGTCCATTAACACCATCGACGCCAGGACGATCTCGAAGGAGGCGGGCGCAATCGGCTCAAGCGAGCTGGCGTTTGCACAGATGTATTCAATCTGAAGGCCCGCCGCCCGCGCTGTCTGCTCCGCCGTGGCGACGAGCTGCGCGCTGCCATCAACGCCGACCACCTTGGCGCCCCGGACCGCGAGCTCCCGGCTGTAACCTCCCTCTCCGCAACCGAGGTCGAGGATGTGCGCGCCCTTTACATCGCCCAGCCACTCGAGAGTGAGGGGCAGAAGGAAGTAAATCCGGTAGTCATTTTGGTCGGCGTGCCGCACCCAGTCTTTCGCCACGGCATCCCAAGAGAGGGTCGAGCTGTCTTCGATTTTTTTCATAGCGTCTTACTCGGGTTTCTCAGCTTCATCCAGCAAGGCAATCGCCTTATCCGCATTACTCTTGAAAACGAGCAACCGGGTTCGTGCGCCAAAGCCTAATCCGGGATTCCAGCCACCGAGATCATCTCCGGATTCAAACACCTCTATTCCATTTGAATTAAGAAATGACTTTGCCAGATCAGCATCCTGACGATAGTTGAAGCTGGCGACGACAACAAGCTCCTCTGACAGCTCGCGATCGGTCAACTCGTTAGAGGATTCAATGTCAGTATTGTCCATCTCAGAGTCCGGCTGATCTGCCGGAGATTGAATCTTCGGCATCTGGTCGACCAACCAAGTCCCACAGATCGGGCATTTTGTAATGCCGTCCACATATTCGCTCGGAGTATCAGAACCCTCGAGGTCTGGACATTCTGGATTTGGACAAAACAATTTTGGTTCCTTTCTAAGTGAAAGTCGAGTCAGCCTCGGAGGCAGTGATCCTATGGATGCACGAGGCAGTGTTGCGACTCAGCCATGGATCGAAGCCATTTCCACACGGTGATGGGGCTGCCTGCCGGGTCGTCCACTTGGCCAGGAGGTCGGAGTCCGGTACTCGGCTACTTCGGCTTCGTGCGAACCTTGAACGTGCGCTCGACCTCTGCCGGAGCAACTTTCCACGGTGCGCCGTCCTTCTCCCGGACGAGCTTCAACTCCTGGATCTCAGCCCGGCCTCCGTACGGGGCATCGATGACCACCTTGCCTTTCAGTGTCGCTTTCCATGGTTCACCACCATCCGGCTCCAACTTGTATCCTTTGACCGGCCGAAGCTCCAGTTGCTTCAGATACCGCCACACGGTATCGGCGTCCTTGCCCTCGTCTCCCGTAGAGGCTTCCAGCACCACCCTGCCGTTGATCGACACCTCGAACTTAACGAAGCGAAGAGCAAAGGCAGGTTGACTACAGCAGGGCAAGATGCCCGCTGCAAGGACTATCGTACGCAGGCGACGAGTCACGCGACGCTCCCCCATTTGTGCCCTCGTTCGGCTAATGATTTGCCGTCGAGCGGCGGGCGCCGAAGGCGACCGTCTGCTGCAACGGTTTTGTTAGGCGACCTTTGCCTCATGTGCCCTGGCCTTGCCTACGATGAACTCACAAATGCCCGTGTCGATATCCGTCGTCGGGATCGTGATGAATTGGGCGCGTGAAAGAAAGACGAGAAGGAACTCTGGAAACGACCATATCCCGGTCACTGCACTCCACGCCAGTTCAGACGTTCCCGCGTCGGAGCACATCCGGAACGACTCCTCCCCCAATTCTAAGGTCGCCTCGGGCACGCGCATCCGCCGCAGACGACCCAACGAGGCCCGGTAATGGATCCCATACAAGGCGCCAGAGAAGGCGACGGCCAAAGCAAGCACTGCACCAAGAAGACCCACCACCCACGAGCGATCCCCGTTCCAGAGCAATCCAACAAAGGATGCGAGAACCAGCAGGAACGCCGCGACGAAGCGCCAGCCAATCGTGCGCCACCAAAAAAGTCTGACGGCTTTACGGATGAGCGCTTCTGTGTAGTGCAGCTTGATTGGAGTCATTTCTCCCCCCCTCACATGGTTCACCTAACAATAAATGGATGGATCCTCATATTCTCCGGAACATTGGTTTTCAATCCGCCTACTGCGCCGTCGATTCGGCGAGTATTACTGCGCTAATTATTTCAATATCGACCGTCTGCGAATCACGGCCGAACCGTAGTTAGGACCTTAGCTTACATCATGGGGTGACATCTCGATACCGTGCAGTCAAGGAGACCCGAGCTGAAACTTCCCATTCAATTGGGCATTTCTTAAGATGAAACTCTGCTTAAGTGAACTGTTGATATACTAGACAACGAAGCAACTCTTTCACCCCTCCGGGGCTCAAGACATTTTTGGACACTTACCCCGCCCTCGCCCCGCAAAAAGAAAAATCGCGGGGCTCAGACGGGGCTACAATCTGGCGGCCCTCCGGGCCTCTACAATCTGACGGCCCTCCGGGCCTCTACAATCTGACGGCCCTCCGGGCCTCTACAATCTGACGGCCCTCCGGGCCTCTACAATCTGGCGGCCCTCCGGGCCTCTACAATCTGACGGCCCTCCGGGCCTCTACAATCTGGCGGCCCGGGCCTCTACAATTTGGCGGTCCTACGGGCCTCTGACTGGAAGGGTGCTGCTGCAAGTCCTTCACGACTGACTGATCAGGACGCCAAGACGAAGAACAATACGACGACCGCAACCGTATCGATGAACCCGCGGGCCAGGATGCAAGCCCACAGATTCCTACCCAACACGAGATAGGCGGTCCGCATAATCAGTCCTGCTACTCCCGAATCCACGACTCTTGCATGCACGCCCACGCGGCAACCAGCCCAGTTTAGTTGGCTCGCTGTCCGATCAGCAACGGCTGATAGAAGATGTCATCCATCCGCCGGCACGACGTGAACCCGGCCGCGGCCATGAGTTCAAGCAGCCGCGGGATCCCGATCGCATAGTACCGGGTTACGGTTCGAACCCGCTCGATGGGGCCATAAGCCATCTGTTCCTCGATGACGAACGTTACGTCGTAATGCGTTCGATTGATCCAGCGCCACTGCTGCCACAGATGAAAGACCTGCTCACCACGCCGGCGCTCGCCGTATTTGTGTTGCGTCGTGCCGACGTGGTCGATGCGATCATAGTCCCGCACAGAGCACACGCACACGCCACCCTCGATGAGCACCGCCTGGAATTCGGAGAAAGCGGCGGCGATGTCGGCGTCCGTCAGCAGATGCGGCAGTGAGTTGTCGCAGCAGAGCACGGCGTCGAAGCGATCGTTCACCGTCGCCCCGACGGCACGCATATCCGCAACGCCCGCGTCCAGTGAGAGTCCTCGAGCGGCCGCCTCACGGGTAAGCCGTGCAATCGCCTGAGGAGACAGATCGCGGGCAGTGACCCGGAATCCCCGTGCCGCAAGCGGCAACGCCTGCGTACCGATACCCGCCGCGGCGTCGAGCACACGGGGTGATGCGCCAGCGGACTGGTGAAGACCCTCGCGTATGACCCGAGCCAGGGCGTCGCCCTGACGGGCCATGCTTTCGTTCCAGTCGGGGAAGATCAGATCATAATAAGGGACGAGATCGTCGTAGAACTTTTCTGTGGACATGTGTCCTGCCGCCTCGACTCATCTAACGCGCGGCGTTCATCCCCGAACCTCCTTTGCGCTTTTGTCTCGTAGTGTGAAGGTGCGATCCCTGTGTATGGCATACACGGCGGCGAGGCCGCGGGAAACCCCTCCCGTGTGCCGCACATCAGTGTTTCCGCGACTCGAATTGACGAGCCTCTTCGAGCGGGACGAGCCTCGTGCCGTTATCGGCAACCCCAAGAAGCCCCCGATAGAATGAGTGGGCCTGGGACTCGTCGCCGCTCGCGCGTGCCGCCCGCGCAGCCCCCAGCAGGCTATTGAAGCGCCTCGGGTATGGATCCAGTGACCGCTTGTAGGCTGCGAGCGCCTCCACGGGATGCTTCTGCTCCAGAAGAAGGTCTCCCAAGAGTTCAAAAGCGGGTAAAGTGGGGGCGGGAGTCACGGCGGGCTTGGGGGTTGAAACCTCAAGCTCGGCAGCCTGTCGCAACAGCGCCACGCTTGATTCGCTGTCTCCGCTTGCGTGCGCGAGCCATGCCCCTACCTCAAGACGAAGAATTCGAATTTGGCGCGCAAAGAGATCCTCGCCTGTCTTGCCGGCTGAAGTTTCGAGCTCCTCCAGACGCCTGGCGGCCCGTTGAGCCTCGTCGACCTTTCCCAAGTGCGCCGCCCCGAGACCGCGGGCAAACCACGTGACAGCCTCTGGCCACGTAAAACGGTCCCAGTTAAGGATCGGGGGGTCGCGGGGAACCAGCATTGCCGCTTCGCTCCAGGCCCGTCGCTCCAAGGCATATCGCGCCTGGGTGGAAGCCAGGTGAAAGGCTGTTTTGAAGGTGGGTTCCAGTTGTGCCATTCCTCGCAATCGTTTCAACTGCTCAGCGGCTTCATTGCCCGCACCTTTCTGCAGATAGGCATAGATGAGGTATTCAATGGCGTGTGGAAACTCGTCCCAAACGAACTCCCCATGGTCGCCGGCGGGATATTTCAGGGCGGCCTCCGCAGCTTGCAGGTTTCCCCGTATCACTCGGTCCCAGTCTCCGAGGCGGGTATAAATGTGGGTCGGCATGTGAAGCGCATGGGGGTTGTGGGGAGCGACCGTCTCATACTTGCGGACGATCTCCAGCGATTCTCTCTCCCGGCCTGGCACATCATTGGCATGTATCAAGTAGTGCATGGCCCCCGGGTGCTCAGGGTTCTGCTTGTACACCGCCAGGAGTAGCCTGGCAGCGCGCTCGGAGTGCTCGCGCGAGACGCTATCGGAAGGTGCGGTGGCGAGAAGCGCCAGTGCGTAGAAGGACGCCGCCTCGGGGTCATGCGGGTATGCGAGGTACACCGCTTCCATTGCCTCCTCCCACCGACGGATTCGCTGCCAATAATCGGACGACGCGGGCTCGCGGAAGAACGCCTCCGCGGCAGCCACGAAGAGGCGCTCCCGCTTCGTGGGCGGCTCCAGCGCCTTTGCCTTCTCCACTTCATTCCATCCGTGTCGGAGGTCCTCGGAACTCGGCCGCGTGGGCCAGAGCGGTTGAAACAGAGTCATCGCGATCCCCCAGTGCGCCATCGCACACCGCGGATCGGCCCTGGCGACCTGCTCGAATACTTCCCTGGCCTGCGGGTAGGTCATGTGGTGAAGCAACAAGGTCGCTCGATTGAATTCCACCTGTGCTTGTTTGGAGCAGGAGACCGGGAAGTTTACCGTCCCCAGGTCGTGCCGAGCGTGCGGCGGTACCTGAGTTGCCCCGGATGGGACGCTGGCAAACAGGACCAGCGCCAACACCACGGCAGAGCGCCAAAGGGAACGATAGAGCCTGGAATGCATTGCTGGGTTCCTTAGGTTAGTGTTCTTCGATCCCTTTGGGATAACGATCCGCCACAAGATTCAGCCGGACGTTGTGCTCAAGAAGCGCTTTGAGGCCCGCGAGCACCAAAGAGAACCCTTGAGTCGAGTCGGTCACCTGTTTCACGAGTTCGTCCCCGTCGCCCGTAAAGCCGGCGTGCGTGATACTGACGAACGTTGTGCCATCCTTTTGGGGCGCAAACAGCCATTCCACGGTGGTGGGACTCGTGTGTCCCGGCCACTCGAAGACAATGCGCTGGTTCGGTTCGATAATCTTCGCAGTCACCGGGATCGAGATGCCATACATTTCCCAGTCCCATTGAACCTGCTTGCCCGCCTCGAGCCTTCCGCTGCTTTTGGTGAACCAGAATTTCGTCGTGATGTCCGGGTTGACCACGGCCTCGAACACCTCGGCGACCGGCTTGCGGATAAGCATCCCGGTCTTCGCAATCGGCAACTGCTTAAGCTGGAGATTGTCCATACTGACTCCTTTGAGCAGATAACGAACAGCGCGTCATCCGACGGCGCGTTCTTGTTCCTTGCGCCGGTCGGGTGGACGCGCGGGATAGACCGTGAGAGATTAGGGTTTTCGTTTCCGATACTGGACGCCCGCCAGCCCCTTAAAGTCTGCATCTTGTGTCCACAGAGTCGCATCGTGCACCCGCGCAGTGGCCAAAATAATGCTGTCTGCCATCGGCAATTTGGCCTCGTGGCTGATCCGGGCCGCTTCCAAAGCAGTGCGGGAGTCAAGATCAACCACGGTGCCTTGCTGCATAACCGCCACGGCCTGCAGTGCTTGACCTTCGTCTCGCTGTGTAAGGACTCGTTTGAAAACTCCGTAGAGCGTCAAGGAAGGCACCAGAAGGTCTTCTGTCTGTTCGATGGCGGAAGCGAAGAAGGAGGCGTTGGGACCATTGGCAAAGTACTCCAGCCACGCACTCGAGTCGACAACATTCATAGCCGATCCGCCTCTCGCTCCACTTTGGCGTCGATTCCTTTCAGAAAACCTCGCATTTCCTTGATGGGCCGAAGGGGGATCAGTTCGATTCGGTTACCATACGCGATGGCCTGGATCTTTTGCCCCGGGGATAGACTCAACTGCTCCCGAATCAATCGGGGGATGACCACCTGAAACTTCGGTGAAATCGTGACTGTTCCCATGAGACCTCCATCGATTGACAATCCGTAATACGAATATGGTATCGATACTGATTTCGGGTGTCAATAATCATTCCCGACCGATTGGGCGGTACCGATGGCTATCGGCCGAGGGGCATTAAAAGATCGACTTGGCCCGGTTTCGCATCTTTTGAAACGATTATAGTGCCCACGACCGACTGCCAACCGTTCGCAGTCGCTTTGAATGAGTAACTACCCGAAGGCAAGGATCCCATCTTGAATCTCCCTTGTTGGTCAGCAAGAACACCTCTGATCTTTGTTACAGTACCCGGGCCTCGAATCTCAAAAATAACCTCAACCCATGCCGGCCACTCGCCCCCTTCAGAACGGATAATACCGCCAATCCTCCGGACAATGATCGGCTCCGGCGTCTCTGCGATGATATGTTCGATGGGTGATTTTACAAAGCCAGCATACCTCCCGCCAAATTCACGGTCGCCAAAACGGGAATAGCCGGCTCCAACACCGGTATTGCCGTGACGGAAACATCCACCGAGTCCCAACAGGAACAAGACTAGCACCGCACTCAGCCACCTTGACATGACTTTGCTCTCGTCCGCCTAACGACCAACGCGTCATCCGGGACTCCGCTCTTTGGGCTGGTCGGGTGCATGCGCGGTTTGATGTCGCCACTCGACGCCAGCCAGCCTTATCCCCGGGGGATCGTGTCACCCTGGGCCAGGCTTTCCGGATCGAGACGGAATCGTCACTTGGCCGGGGGCACTGCCGGCGCGAGAGGCGTTCTGGAGTACATACCAACCGGATGGCCAGCCGGATCGAGGACGAGGGCGATGGCGCCGGTGCCGTCCGGCAGGTTGAAGGGGAACCCGGGGACGACGGTTCCCCCCAGCTCCTTCGACTTCTTGCAGCTGGCCTGGATGTCGGTCACCTGAACATAGACCACTCCGTTGAACCCGCTGATCTTGCCTTCCGCAACTCGCAGCGTCCCGATCGCCGCGCCACCCGCGACAATCTCGACCGCCTGATCAGTTCCCTGCACCGGGGTAAATTTCCAATCGAAGAGCTTGCCGTAGAACTCCTTGGATTGCGGTAGATTGGTCGTGGTGATGTCGAACCAGGCGATACGGCCGGGGCCGACGTCCGCCGGGGCCGACTTGGGGGGACTTGACTGAAGCTGTCCGGTCATGAGAGTTAGGGCTACGGTCATGGCCAAAATCGCATTTCGCATCGGTGTTCTCCTTATAGTCCATCTAACGGATTGGAGCGGCGCGGCATGCCGATGTTGTGATACGGACCCACCTTTGATCAATTCGCGGATGAATTCCGCTGACTATGTTGTACTTGGATTTCTCAACGCTCGATGACGAAATTGCAGCCGTCCTCGCCACGTCCGCCAGAGCGACGGGTCAGCTCGTGTGCGCGCTTTTACGTTGGGCTTCTTTAAAAGCCTTGGCAAAGATCTTCTTGAGAACCTCTGCATTCACATCGCTCAGCGATTTAAGATACAGGCATCCTTTGCCCCTTTTGTACTTCCCGAGCTTGGAAAGTTCATCCTCAACTTTATTCAGTCCGCCCATCAAATAGATGCTGATGTTCTGTTTTCTGGGCGCGAAGCCGATCATGACAGTGTCTCCTTCTCGTCCGCTCTCATAAACATAGTGATATGTTCCAAACCCGATGATGGCGCTTCCCCACAGGACAGGTTCACATTTCGAGACCTTCTGCATGATTTCAAGAATGGCAAAGCAATCGGCTCGCAAAGGATCGTCTTTGATTTTGTTCAAGAAAGCCGTCACACTGCTCTTTGTCGGTTTGGTTTTGTTTTCTGCCATGGAGTAATCCTTTCTCAGGGCCTGACGGCCTGGCGCTCAGCCGCCCGTCGGTCTGCAGCGCCTTGTTAACCCGCACGGGGCGTCGCCTATCGGGCGATCGCACTCTATGGAACCTCAACGGCTTTTTGCTTCGCCCAGATCGCTCGAAAGGCTTGCTCTCTTTGGGTCACGTACTTCTTGTAGCCCTCGGGATCGATGAATGCCGTCAGGACGCCTTCTTTCAGCCGCGCGTATTTGGTTTCCATGTCGAAGTAGCTGCCGTGGGCGCCGAGAAAGTAATGGCAAGGCAAGGATCTCAGTACTCGGAACGTGCGTTCATAGTCTTGGGCGATCCGAGGATAGAGGGAGTTGGCGACGAGTTTGTACCCGTCGTTCACGTTCGGGCTGCCAATGATTACAACGTTGTAAGTCTTCCCGCCTTCCCTCACCTTCATCGTCCATGTCGTGCAGCCCTTTGTGTGTCCGGGGGTGAGATGCGCGACGAGCACCGCATTTCCAAGCTTCACTATATCGCCGTCATGCAGGACGCGGTCTACCTTCGTGGCCGCGTAGAGAGAGGTCGCCGCGTTGCCATATTGAAAATCACCCTTGCCTCCCGATTCGACCACAGGGACATCGGCGTCCATCACCATGTACTTGGCCCCGGTGATCTGTTTGATCAACGCGCTGCCTGCATCGTGGTCAAAGTGCGCATGGCTGATCAAAAGGATCTTGATGTCATTGAAATTAAATCCCAGCTTCTCGACGCTGGCTCGAAGGAGCGGAACGTTGGCTTCGAGATCACTATTGATAAGGATGTGCCCCTTCGGAGTCGTGATCAAATAGTTCGCGAGGCCTTTGCTTCCGACATAGTACAGGTTTTGAGCGATGCGGAACGGGGGAAAGGGCTCAGTCCACTCCGGGTCGTTCTGCGCGATCGAGTTGCCAGCGAAAGCGAAGACCGCCAGCAACGTCCCTAACAGAACGTTCGTTACACGGGACCGGTTGTAGTGTTGGGTCACGTTTTACACCTCCACGCGGCCGAAACCCTCTCGTTTGCGGAGTTCGTCGGCTGCGTCGTTGATTACTGCGGCCTGACGTCGAAGCGCAGCGGCAAGCACAGTACAACCAACGCGGCGAAGCCGGCACCGAAAAGTGTTCATCCACCGCCGCGGGTGTTTAGGCCGCCGCGCGAAACTGAACCACAAGTTCGGGGCCGGTCCCGTAGGCCTCGCCGCCGTAGCCGCCCCATCGACCGATGATCTCAAACCCGTGCCCCGTGATGAGACGCTCAAATTCCCCAGGGAAGTAGCACCGCATTGCCAAGTTGAAAACAACGGTCTCCGCCAACTCGCCTCCATTGCGAACACGATAGATCAAATCCGGGTAAATGACCAGATTCTCCGGGTCGACCTTCCCCTTCCGATGGTGACAAGTTACGACCTCGGTACCCGTGGCGACCTCCCAGTCAAGAACCTCCACGGGATCCGACCAGGCGCGAACAAGCGCTTCGCGATTCGGGTACCGTGGGTTGAAGACGTTGAGTATACACGTGGCGCCCGCCGAAAGATGGGTCCCAATACCATGGAACAACCCGGCCACGTCTTCATCGGTTACCAGATTCTGCAGCACGCGGTACGGGGCGATGATCAGATCGAATGTCCTCCCCAAATCCAATTGGGTGATGTCGCCGAGTTCCACGACGGCCCGATGGGGAGGGATCGCTGCCTCTGACAGCTTTGCACGGCAGATCGACAACATCGCCTCCGAGAGTTCGATCCCATGAATGAAGCGGCAGAAACGGGACAGGGGCAGAGTGACCCGGCCTGTCCCGCACCCCAGATCGAGGACACTGGCGTTCTCATGGCTGAGGCGCGAGACATAAAAAGGGACGTCGTTCAGCGGCTCCCGATCTAAGTCATAAAACCTGGCAACTTCAGCCCTGGGATCTCGGGTCATAGAGTCTCGTCAGCCTAACGTCCAGCGTGTCACCTGACGGCGTGCTTTTGCTCTTTGAGCCGGTCGAGTGCACGCTCGGGTTAGCCTGATACGACGAGCCATTACTCCACACGCCCAAGCTGTTCCAGGACTTGTGCCAGACCCTCTTCGGCTGTCTCGCTCCCGCCGAGCAAGATCGCCTTTCGGAAATATGGCTCAGCTTCCGCGGGTTTGTCCAAGACCGCATCAAGGAAGCGCCCAATCGACTCGTGTGCCTCAATGCTGCTCGGTTCATATTCCAACGCCGTATGGTAACTCATAAGGGCATCCTCGGGCGAATAAGGAGCTTCTTCGTCACTCAGCTGGATCAGGTCACCACGCAGGATCCATAGGCGCGCCGACTGCGGGAAAATCTTGAGACCCTCTTCGATCATATGCAGAGCAGTTGGTGTGGCCTTCCCGTGGACGGCCACATCTGCGCGGATGGCTTCGATCAATTCGATCTCGGTCATGGCTTTGAACAGCCTAATGTCAGAGTTGACCGGGCGCGGCGACTACCTTCAACCGTCGATTCAATCAGTCTAGTTGAGAAACCCGCTCCCCGCGCTCCGGTCCAACGATTGGTTCGGCGTGAGCGAAAGCTAGCCCCGGGCCTCCTTGGCGCGCCTTGACCACTGCCAAAGGCCACCCGTAATCTCGGCGGGCAAGCGATAGCCCAGCTGTCGGGCGAGCATGACAATCTGACCGCGATGATGACCTTCATGAGCGACGAAATAGGTTAGGACATGCCCGACGTCGAGGGGAAGGTTTCGCCAGATATACGACGAGGAGGCGGGGATCACGCCGCCTCGGTCACAACCGAGCGTCAGCAAACTGAGAATGCCGCGGCTGCTGTGACTCAGTGCTGGAATCAGCTCCTTCGGTCCAACCTGGTGTCGATTGACGGCTCGCGGCACCGCGATGCCGTGTTCCTTGCCTAACGTCTTGATCCACATGCACCGCGCATTGTGGATGTGCCCGGCAATCATCCGCACGGTTCGTCGGGGCGCCCCCGGCACGGTGGCTCCCCATAGCTCGGAGGGTAAATGCTCGAAGAGGAAGACGGTGACGCGGTTGTTGGTTCTCCACGCGGCAAGCAGCATATCCCGCTGGTCAAGTGCAGATTGCATCACAACTCTCCCAGAGTGATCGAACTGACGCCGAACGACGGGTGCACGCGCGGGTTAGGCTCTTGAATTCCCCGCGCTGTCATTGCGCCAAGGGTAACTCTTAGGGTCGCTCGCTCTTTATCGCCAGGGGTCGGACATCTTTAACAAGTGCCGCTAAGAATTCCTCGCGATGCGTGACGATCGCAAAATGACCCGCATGCTCAATGAGAATGAGTTTCTTCTTCGGCGCTTTCACGACATTATAATATTCCACCGCTACCGATGTGGGCGTGACCATGTCTTCTTTGCCCTGAATCACGAAAAACGGCACCTTGAATGTATTGGCGGTGGTTGGCAACTCGGTGGCCAGCATCGCACTAAGCGTGGTGCGCCCGGAGTAGCTCATGCCGTCGCCCAGCGTTTTCATATACTCTTCAGTAAACTCCGGATTTGATCGAACAATCTGCCCCAGTTCTTCAAACCACCTGCCATCATCGGGTGACATATAGGGGTTGCGCATCCTCCACCAGGAAAAATACTGCGCCGCGTTGGTTGGGTCCGGCGTGCCAATCGCCTGCAATTGCTCTACCCTCATGCGGTCATCATCGGCGCGTGCTTTGGCGAGAAGAAAATCGAACTGCGCTTGAATGTTGGCCCGCCAGCTTCCTACCTGTCCCGTGCCAATATAGGCGGCAAACAAATCCGGACGGCAAAGAAGACTGCGCGTCACCTGGCCCGCCATGCACGATCAATAGGACGGGATTGGCGCGACTCGCACCGCGAATTGTGATCCACTGCTCGATGCCACCCAGGGTGACAAAGCGTGTTTCTTGAATTGCCGGGGCAATTGGGATTCCTAAATGGGCGGCCTGCGCGGCATTCGACAGCCCTAGACCGGTTACAATCAGTAGCAAACTAAGACTTTTATTAATTTGAGGGAACGACATGCGGTGGATCTCTCCATTACCTTGGGAATATCAGGATGCGCGGGAATGCTCATGTTTTTCAGTGCCTCGGGTTGCACATTCCTTTCGCAAGACGCGTTTAATTGGTGCCTGTCGCCACTTTCGCAAGGCGGCGGGCTCGTTCGCCTAAAGGCTTGACGATGAGCCGCACGCCTTTTCCGCCGGCTCCATCGCTTGGCTGGGCAGCGTGTTCATAAGCCAGGGATTCAGCGGCCAAGCCTAGCTTCATATTTTTTGAAGAGAGTAATGACATCCTTATGCACATTTGAGGCGTACGAATGCTTGCTCGTTTCGAATAGTTCGCGGGGAGAACTTCCTCCGTAAATGTTCGCCCTGCTAGTCAGATCGGCTCCCGATGCAATTAGAAAATCCACGATTTCGGCCAAATTCCATGGAACAACTTGCCTGTATGACTCCACTCCGTTGGTACCCGCATAATGCAGGAGCGTCGCGCTGTGGCCGTACTGTGATCTCTCGCGAGTCAACTCAGGGGTTTCTCCAATGAGTCCCTTCAATAAGGACAGATTTCCAGAAAGCATTGTGTTAACGGCTTTCTCGAACTGCACATTCGACCGTCTGTTAGCGATAGAATCCACGTCATTCCAGTCCTTGAATCCGTATTCCCTGGCGATGGTGGTTCTTCCATCGTCGATACTGAAAACATGGTTCAGGATCCATTCATCAGGTTTTCCAACCCAATCCGGGTGCCAAGAACCGATCTGAAAACAGACCGAATCATCTCGATTGTGATGGGCTTCCGTCAGCCTGTCTGCCTGAAGCTCGAGCTGTCTTCTCACCGGCAACGAATAGAAACCCCCAGTGAATACGTCCGCGTATAGGTTACGTATCTTCTGAACCTTTGGATCCACATACATGTAATCGTTGCTCATCCGGTTTCCTCGGCCTTGGAAATGTTGCCGTTTGCCGCTGCCATGGAGTTGGAAGACCTACCCCCCAGGATTCGAAAGCACATTGCGAATCGGATTCAACACCTCAGCAACGAAGCACGGCCATTCAGCTGTGAAAAGCTGTCCGGCCAGGACAAATTCCGTATTCGTCACCGCGATTACCGCATCCTGTATGCAATCCATGACGACGAAGGCTCGATCGTTATCGTGAAGCTCGGTCACCGTCGTGAAGTGCACCGATGAACGACGTCGGTCTAAGGTCTGGCGCGTCACCCGCCCGGCGAGCTTGTGTTTCTCGCGCCGGTCGGGTCCACGCGCGGGTTAGGCGGCGACGTAGGGTTGAATGAGTATTTCGGCCGGAATGTCGAGACCTGCGTGCAATCGCCTTATCATCTCCAATGACAAGGGCCGCCTGCGGTTGAGGACCTCCGCCACCCGCGCCCTGCTTCCTATGTAAGGCTCAATATCACGACGGGACAACCCCCGACTTTCCATGTAATAACGGATCGCTTCGATGGGATCCGGGGCGGGGATGGAGTAATGCTGTCGTTCATAAGCCTCCACCAGCGTCGTTAACACTTCCAAACGATCTCCCGAGGGGGTGTTTGGCGTCGAGTCAAAGAGACGCTTAATCTCCCCCAGTGCAGCGGTGTAATCAGCCTCGGTTTTGATAGGACGGACGTTCATACCCTCTCCTCAAATCAAGCTTCCATCAATCTTGTCGCACTCCGAATGGGTCCCAACAAACCGGATGTAAACAATACCAAACTGATACTGTACCGCCACCACCAGGCGGTATTGGTTGCCCTTAATATTGAACACGACCCGGTTCTTAGCGAGGATGCTGGCGTTACGATATACGCTCTTGAGGTCCGCTGGTGATTTCCATGTGGCATGTACGGCATCTTGATACCAAGCCTGCAACGCCTGCCGTGCATGGGGATGCCTTTCCCAGAAGCGTCGCAAGGTCTTGAGAGCAATCACTCGCACGAGAATATTGTATGCTGCTCCCAAATGGGGATCAAGGGGAATGACAGCCTTTTCCACGCCACTCCTTCAACAGATTCTCCTGTGCCTTTTGTTTCGCCAGGGCTCCCCCCAGAAAGATTTCAATCCGCTTATCGAGTGCCCGGACCAGGCATTCCTCCGTAAACCCGGCGTCCTGCTGATAACTTTTCGACATCGGCCCCGCCTTGCCCGCACGGTAATATTCCCTGAGCTTACTGCGATGCTTCGTGAAGTTCGCCTTGACGTGTTCCCTGACGACTGAATGGAGGTACTCATGCACGCCACCATTACTGCCAGGGCTTTCGAGGGTGTAATAATAATTCTCGTACCTCTCGGGCACGTTCGCCAGCGTTGCCGCCATCATCTGCCGGGCCTTGAGCCTGACCGGGTGCATGGCTTTCCCCGGAACCTGCTTGTCGTAGCCCGTCGCATTGAGAAACGCAAATACGCGAATCCTTTCATAGCACCCTAGTCACGCCTCCCACTGCCTAACGACCTTGGCGTTCAGCTGCGGCGCCGGTGCGCGAATGCGCACGCGGCTCAGTAGCCGATCTTGCCGCAGCCGGGCCGCGAGGCGCCGTCAGCTGCAATGCGTTGTTCGCCGGTTCGTCTTTCAAGTACGTCCACTTTCGAGCCAGCATTTCGACCGTGATGGCTGCGACCATGCTCGTACACAGGCTTCACGCTAGCCAGCCAAGCCGGAATCGCGGGCGCGTGGGGAATCAGGGCCGCGTGTAGGTGATCCGGCAGACAGGCACCTGGAACACGTCGAAGCCGACGACAGGCACGGTTCCATTCCCCTGGAGCGCCTTGTTCAGCCGGTCCAGGGGGATTCCACCGCGGAAGACGGGAACCCGGCCGGTGTGGACCCTCGAGAGCTCCTCGAGGATCTCCTGGCGCGATGTCCAATTGCCCATGCTTTGCGTCGTCGCATCGGCCCAGGCCTTGAGTCCAGGGGCCAGCTCGACGAGGTCGAGCACCGGAGCCTCGCCCGCGTAGAAGACGCCCTCGACCTGGGCTGTGAAATCATCGGGATCCGGTGCGCCGCGGTAGTAGCGGAAGGAGTTCACCTCCTTGGCGTTCCGGAGGGGGGCTAAATCGGCCTCCGTGAGCGTCGCGGCGGTGACCTGTCCGAGATTGGCGCAGGTCTGCTCGGGCCCGCCCCAGATATGCCGCTGCTTCCCGGCGGAGAAGCTTCCGGCGTCGTCGAGATTGACCAGCGCCGATCCCGTGCCGTCGAGCGTCGCGTGCTGCGATCCGGGATAGTAGCAGAACGCCCCTTCGCCCCGGATGTAGTACTTCTCGTATTTGAGCCGGAGCAGCGACTCGAAGGTCTTCCGCGCCCGAGCCTTGTTTTCGGGGGAGGCATCGTTCCAAAGATACCGGGTCAGCAGGGTGATGCCCTTGCCTTCGCGCAGCGTCCAGGCGTGCCACTCGTCGAGACCGCCCGTGGCGTCCGGATGGGGTTCCGCCATCACCTCGAGCGTGGTCTGGAACATCCGGTCCTTGTGGCGCAGGGGAAACTCGGGATAGCGATCGTTGCCCTGGTCGTCGACGAACGCCTTGGCGATCGAGCTGGTGTTGTGGAGGTCTCTCTTCGTCAGCTTCCCGCCATGGCGGAACCGCGGTCCCCAGTACCCGGTCTTGGGATCCTGGCTCTCATAGACCCACTGGAGCAGCGTGCGCTTCCACTCGGGCGAGAAGGCGTACAGGTGGTTCCTCTCGACGAGGTTCCCTTCCCTGGTGTACGAAAGAAGGTCGCGGATGAAATGGAAGGAGCTCTCGGGAAGCTTCGAGGCGACCCATCCGATATGGCCGAGGTCGTCGAGATAGACCTGGAGCTCCTCGGGCGTGTCGATCCGGTCGAAGAACTTCAGAGGATACCTGAGCTGCAGGGGGCGGCCCGTCTCCTTCGAGAGCTTCTCCAGGTGCTCCAGGACGTTTCCTGTCGGACCCTCCCAGGTGCAGTAAGGGCAGGAATCGTCCATGAACGCTCCGGTCCGGGGATTCTGGAGGCTCAGGTAGAAGTCCATTTCCTCGTTCTTGTCCGCGAACTTCGGCACCTTGACGAGGCCCTTCCGCGTCTTGAGCTGCTCATGCAGCCTTTCGATGCTCGACACGGCCTTCGCGTACTGCCCATGGTCGAGCAGGTAGATGATCCCGACCATCTTGAACTCGAACTCGGCCATGTAGTAACCCTCTTCCTGACACTCCTTGTTCAGGCGGAACAGGTCGGGGATCCGCGAGGCGCTGTGGCCCCAGAGCCCCAGGATCAGGAGCAGGGTGGTGATCGAGAGACCGAGGGTGGCCTTGGCGAGGTTCCTCCTGGTGCGTCGGGGGTTCCGGGCGGCAGACGGCACTAAAACGCCTCCTTGAGCTTGATCTATTTCTGGACGTCCTCGTCGGCGTTCAGGGCGAAGCCGGTGACGAGGTCGAACTCCTGCTTGTCGTTCCTGGGATCGGGATTGAAGTAGAACGCGCTGTTGGCGCCGAGCGTCCAGCTGGTCTCGTCGTCGTAGCCGATGATCGGCTGCACGCCGAAGCCCCGGCGCTCCGCCTCGTCCGCTGCCATGGCCGCGGAGGGCAGGCCCGCGAGGAGCAGGGCCAGGAGCCGGGGAGGGATCGAATGGGGCGGGGAATCGGGCATGTGCGCCTTCCTCAGGGGTTCCGGGGCCTCAGGGATGCTTCTTCGGGCCTGGCTTCCGCTTAGCCGGACCCTCCGATGAGCAAGGTTCGAATCCACTCACTCGTCACCGCCTGACTCACCTGTTTACCACGCCCGTCTTTGTCGGTCGGGTTGGCGCCGCGTTCCAGCAGGAGCCTGATGATGCCCGTCTGCTGCTGGCGAGCGTGCTCAGAACCGCTCCCTCCTCGCCCAGTGGTTTGAACGGCAAGGTGCAGGGGCGTCGAGCCGGACTTGTTCGGCGCCCTCGGGTTGGCGCCGCCATCCAACAGAGCCCGGACTGCTGGCAACGACCGGGTTCGCACCGCTCGGTGCAGGGGCGCCACGCCGCTCTTGTCCAAGGCATTGGGGTCTGCGCCAACCGACAAGAGGTACTCGATCGTCTCCGCCTGTGCCGACGGTTCCCAGTGGTTGGCGTCCGCCGCGTAGTGAAGGGGTTGGGCGCCGCGGCGATTCTTCGCGTGCCAATCCGCCCCGTGTGCGACGAGAAGCATGGCGATCGGACGCCGAAACGCGGCGGCAGCCATATGGAGAGCCGTGTCGCCGGCGTAAAGGTAGTGGGCGATTTCGGTGAAAAAAAAGTCGGGTGCCCCATGGCGAGCAGCGCCAACCTCAGCCGGCGCTGTAGCAAGAGTGGGACTGGCCGCCAGTCGGCGGGACACTTCGTCGATCTCGCCGTTCACGACATGTCGAACGAACTCAAGAAACACCGACTCCACCTTTCGCATCGGTTTCTCTTCCGGCTAACGTCTGGCGCGTCACCCGGCCGACGCACTTTGGCTTCTCGCGCCAGCCGGGTGCACACGCGGGTCGTTAGCCGACCTTGGTTCCTAGCAGGGCTCCTTGTTCCAACTTCAAGCGTTCATAGTGCCGACGGGCGTATTCCAACACAGCCTCAGTCGGAAAATTAAGAAGCGACGTGTGCTCAGAAAAATCCCCTTTTTTTCCAGGCCTCCATTACTGGTCGGTAACTCGCCACATGAGAAAAAAGCATAAGCAGGCATTCCGGCACTTTGGGCTCTTCAAGAAGATCACCGTGGGCTGTCACTAGTTGCGCCATCTCTTCGTTCAGAGGCATAAACACAGTAGTCATCCATTCTCGCCACGCTGTTGCCTCAACCGCCGTGGGGTGATCGGAACTTCCCCAAAAGGATCTTCCCGGCCGGTATTTTCCCCGGAACGCTTCCCACACGCGGGTCGATGCTTCAGACAACGACAAAAGAGGACCATACAGATCGCGAAGCTGTCGTTCTATCCGGTCGAGGCGCGACTTTCTTTGGGCCAAACGCAAGTTATTCCAATAGGTGGCCAGATAGCCGATCACCGCGAGCAGTATCGTAACGGATAGTGTCCCTACCTGTCTCCAATCCATCGAAACTCCATGTCCTCTCTTGTCCGGCTAACGCCGCCGCTGAGGTGCGGCGGCTATCAAGATTCTCCAGTGTAGCGCCGACCCGAGTCTTCCTCCAGGCCGCCGCCAGCTCAAGCGGTTGGTGAGCCGCCCCCCACAAGCGCACTTCCTATTTGAGATTCCAACACTGTTCCTTCTGATCAGCGGCATAGCACTCATTTCGAGATCATCCCGATCGTGCCCAGCCACGTCTCCACCAACTGAGGCCACCGCGTGATCGGGAGCTTCGTGCGTCGTAACCCAAATGCGTGCCCGCCTTGCGCGTACAGATGCATCTCGACGGGCACTTTGGCCTTCTTAAGAGCGCGATAGTAGACGAGGGAGTGCTCGACGGGGTCGACTCGGTCGTCCTCCGCTTGCAGCAAGAAGGTGGGCGGCGTCTCGCGTGTCACGTGAATATTTGGATTCAACTTGAACTCGTCATGCCCCCACAAATGGCCGGGATAAAGCGCCACCGCGAAATCGGGACGACAGCTCTCCTTGTCGGCCGCGTCGACGGCGGGATAGAGACGCGGCTCATACTGCGTACTCATCGCGGCCACCATGTGCCCGCCGGCCGAGAATCCGAGCACGCCGATCTTGTGCGGATCGATGTGCCAATCGGCGGCATGGAAACGCACGAGGCCGACGGTCCTCTGCGCGTCCTCCAGCGCCATCCGGCTGCTTCGATACGGCCCAAATTTCGTTTCTGGCACTCGATATTTCAACAGTACACACGTGACTCCGATGGAAGTCAGCCAGTCGCAGACCTCCGTGCCTTCCAAATCGATGGCAAGGATCTCGTATCCCCCGCCGGGGAATACGACGACTGCGGCCCCCGTATTCTTTCCGCTGGGCGAGTAGACCGTCATCGTCGGCCTCGATACGTTGCGCACCGCGATCACATGCTTACCGCCGATCCACTCGTCTTTGTCGATCGTCGCATCTTCCGCGAGATTCTTGTCAGCTCCCGGACCCGGCGGTACTCCCGGCCAAATTGGCGCCTGCTTATGCCCGGCAGAAGGCTGCCAAGAATCCGCTGGGGCGCTCCCGCTTCCAAACGCAAGCACAACAAGGAGAGCAAAGATCAAAGGTTTCATCATTACCGAGCAGCTCCTTCCAAAATATTTCTCAAGCCAGTCATAGGTGCGGCAAACGACCAGCGCGTCACCCGGCGGCGCGCTTGTGTTCTATGCGCCGGCCGGGTGACGCGCGGGTTAGGCCCTTCTCTCAGATGGTCTGCTCCGCACGCAGGAGGGCACCCAGCTTTCCAAGCACTTCACCAACGACGCTTCCAGGGAGCTTGCATATCAGGCTCGCTTGGCGCGCGCGCCAGTCCAAGCACTTGACTTGGTCCGAAAGCACGGCCCCGGATATATTCAGACCTTCCGGGAGAATGACTTCGAAGGGATAACCTTTCACCTGGCTGGTAATAGGGCAGAGAAGCGCAAGACCCACCTTGCCATTGTATGCGCGCGGTGAAAGAACCACCGCAGGCCGTCGGCCAGCCTGCTCATGTCCAGCTTGGGGATTCAACGTAATCCACACGGCATCCCCCTGCGCCGGCACGAAAGCGGTGGGGGTTACCATGACTCACGTCCTGTCGCGCTTCCGGTATCCACCTCCCCGTGCAAATTACGCCGCCTCACTTTGGCAAGCAGTTGATTCAAGGAATAATCGGGTACGGCCAAGGGCGTCACAACCAACTTGCCCTTTTCGAGCGTCACCTCAACCAACGACCCCTGGGCTATCCGTGAGTCAGAAGCCAAAGACTTGGGTATGCGGAGAGCAAGACTGTTTCCCCATTTACGAACTGTAACACGCATCTGCCACCTCCCAAAATGTATCTACAATGAAGATACATCCAGAAAATCTTTTATGCAAGTCGGATGAGGGGTTATGTCGTACGACAAATCCTTCGTCTCGCCTCACCTAAATGGGTCTAACGAATGAATAACCCGTATTCTCCCGCGAAGACGCTTGCAGGTATCGTTCCCGCTTCAGGCCGAAAAACCTCCCGCGTGCTTGCACCCCGTGTCGGTCTCAGAGAATCGAGGGAGGTTCCAGCAGACACACGCACGCAACAACGCCGAACCGTGTGAAATCCACGAGAACAAGCACCTGGTGTCTGCACGACCCCGTATCCGGAAGGATTATCTTGAATTAGGACGCCTCGGGTTGTAAGATTGCCCGTGCTGGTTGCCCTCATCCTTCGGCTTGGCAGCCCACGAGCCGACCTTCCCTGATGGCGAGACGGGCAATGCTGCTCAATCGATTTCCTCTCGAATAGTGTCTTCCTCAGCAGAGCACTCTTACATAAAGGAGACTTAATTAATATGACCACTGCAACAGACAAGAAAGCGGATCTGGCAGGCCCGGGAATCGGCAATTATGAAGATCTGGAGAAAATTCTCCCCAGTGATTACCGATCGCTGCTGGATCCGAAGGAAACGCAGAGAGCCATCTTTGCCGTAAAGAATTACATCGAGGAGAACCTGTGCAAGGAACTCAACCTGATGATGGTCCAGGTTCCCCTGATTGTGGACGTGGAGAGCGGCGTGAACGACATGCTCGACCGCGACGGTTCGCGCACCCCCATTCAATTCCACATTTCGAACGACTACGGCAAGCATCCCATTGACGCCCAGGTGGTGCAGGCCGCGACCAAGTGGAAGCGCGTCGCCCTGAAACAGTTCGGGATGAAGGTGGGCGAAGGGCTCTGCACCGACATGCGCGCGGTGCGCAAGGATTACTTCCTGGACCACGATCACAGCTGCTATGTGGACCAGTGGGATTGGGAGCGCGTGATTACGGCCGAGCATCGCAACCTGAATTTTCTGAAAGGCATTGTCCGCGGAATCTGGAAAGTCCTGAAGGGCGCCGAAGTGCATGCCCAAAAATTGTTCCCGCAACTGAAGACCGACAAGTACCCCGACCTTCCTGACGAACTCAAGTTCCTGCATGCCGAAGAGATCCTGGACATGTATCCCGACATGCCGCGCAAGCAGCGAGAGACAGCCATTCTGCAAAAGTACCCGGCCGTTTTCATCATCGGGATCGGTTGGACGCTCAAGGACGGCTACCCGCATGAGATGCGAGCCGCGGACTACGACGACTGGGTCACCGAAACGGTGTCCGAGAGCGGCCAGCCCATGCACGGCCTCAACGGCGACATCCTGGTCTGGAATCCGGTGACCAAGCGACGCCACGAACTGACCTCCATGGGGATCCGCGTCAATCCTCAAACGCTCCAGAAGCAGTTGGAGATGACCGGTCTGACGGATTTCCTCAAGTTCCCCTACCACCAGGCCATCATGAAGAGCGAGATTCCTCTCAGCATCGGAGGCGGCATCGGGCAGTCACGAACCCAGATGCTCTTGCTCAAGAAAGCACACCTGGGTGAGGTCAGCGTCACTGTGTGGCCGAAGATCCTGAAGGAGATGTGCCACAAAAAGAGCATCCACGTGCTCGAATAGTCAAATGGGTAGGACCGCAAGAGACGCTGAGATCGCAGATTGGGAATCGAAATCTTGAAGATGAATCCCCTTCTGCGATCTCAGCGTCTCTTGCGGCTCGAATTTCGTACTCCAGTATTCCGATATCTAAATCTTCATTTCTTGTATTCAGGGGTGGCGCAATGTGGTTGAACATCGTTGTGGCTGTGGTTTGTCTCGGAGTCGGTTTTGCAGGAGGGTTCTGGTTTTACCGTTCCACGATGGAGTCGGAGCGGGAACGAGGCAACCTGGCCAAGAAGATTTCAGCCCTGCCTTACATCCTCCTCGATTTCATGAACAATTCGAGGTTCAATGCGCTCACCCCGGACGACAAACTCGAATTCATCACCGACTTCTTCCGTCAGGAACTTAAAGCCCTGAATGTCGCGGCCTACACCACAACGCAGGCAGCCTTGGATGATTTTTATCAGCGAAAGAAGTTGAATCCGAAGCCCGCCAAACCGAGCGCCAAAGAACAGGCCGTCGGCTAAACCGACACCCCTCCAATCAGTCGGAATCCTTCTTCTTTACGACAGTGGCCATGCTGCCATCAAACAAGGGAAATGAAGCGCGGGGCACGAAGGAAGAATTTCCTGAATTGAGGTACTGGTTCACCGCGGAGGCGTTCAGGGTCAGCGAGGACGCTCCCTGGTCGCCGGTTTTGGTGATGATGTAATCACAGGAGCGGACGACTGAAAAGTCCGACTCATTGCCAAGCGGAATGAAATCGGCGGAGATATTCTGAAAAGCGGCGTAGCACCTCAAGGTCTGGTTATTATAGCGGTACACAAACGGGACAACACCGATGCGGAGCAGCCGTTGCGATGGGCCGGTGGAGCGAGAGTCCCCCTCGATCCAACCGAGTAATTGGCGAATACCCCAGTCTTCCCGGTGAGGGATTGTTTCACTGAAGAGGGCGCCGTCCCACATCTTCCATTCGTATCCCGCGACCTGAAACTGAGACACGCCTCCGTGTCGGGGCATGCCAAATTGCGATGCGAAAAAAAACAGGAATGACGCTGCCACGGTGAGTGAGACCAGAACACGCCGTATCGTCGCCGATTGAGTCAGAAGCCAATCGGCAACGAGAAAGGCGATGGCAGGGGCACACGGGATGAAATGCCGGACGTCTTTGTTGGAGATGACAAAAGTAAGCAGGAGGTAGCCTCCAGCAAGCCACACCAGGAGCGCTTGTTTCGCCTCGTTGGCTTGCTTCCAGTTTCGAACCCACGACACCAATAAAAGCACTCCCAGCAACGGGTGGAGATAATAATTGACCAGGGCATTGGGATAGAAGAGGGCCGCCGCCAGATTCCATCCCATTGGATCGTGCTCGACGATTGCCTGCTGGCGATTCAGTTCATAGAGCGCTTTCACATCTCCCCAGTGAGGCACATACCACGTGGCCGCGATGGCAACAGCAACTGCCGCTCCTGAAAATCCCCAAAGGAGGCGCCTTGACGAAAGATGGGGCGGGTTTCTCAAGAAGACAAAGAGGGTGGGAAAAAAGACGTAAATTGGAAAACTCTCCTTCACTAACAGCCCCATCGCGGCGACGAGACCCAGGGCGATGGAGGTTCTTCCCCGGGTGAAATTCTCTGAGCACAGGAGCAGGTAAATGAAGACGGTGACGAGCGCCATGAGTGCCAGTTCCAGTGAAACCTCCCGGACAAACGAGGCCACGATAGTCATGCTCAGGGTGAGAGTCAGGGCGAGCAGTCCCGTGGCAGGTGAAAGAAATCGTTTGCCCATGCAGTATGCGGCGACTGCAAAGAGGGTCATCCAAAAAAGATTTGCCGCCGCCGCCCAATCAATCGAGGGCCGGGTCAGGGCGAACTGGATCGCAATAAGGAGGTGCGGCAGGGGGGGATAGGACACCAGACGGTGGCTGAGAAACACCTCGCGAAATCCGCGCAGGGAGAGGCTGGAGAGAGGCCGGGAAAACTCGAGGGCGGTGTAAATCTCCCCCGCCGTATCGGGACCCGGGGGACGGGAGTTACGACTGAGCCACAGCAGCGCACTGCTTCCAAAGAAAACGATCAACCCCAGGAGGATCCAGGCATGAATTCGTGGCTTCATGGAAGGGTTGCGGTATCAAACACATTGCCATCCAGATCAATGGCGGAAAGAGTCACTTTAGCCTTGTCCACCTTGATGAGAACATAATGGTTGATCATGGCATGTTTCTTGACGGCATAGCCCCAGGGGACCTTCGTGTCTCGAGGGTAAAAGGGGGCTCCGGCGCCTCCGCTGATGATCTGGGTCACCGGGCGTTGCATGGCTTTATCCACCGAATGATCGATGATCACCCGGGAGTAACTGTGTTCATGGCCAAACAGCAGGGCGGTCACCCGGTATTCATTGACGAGCTTCATGAACCGGTCGCGCATGGCGGCCACGTCACTCAGGGGCAAGGAAGCGTTATTGAGGCCATTCCACCACATGGCATCCTTCACATGGCCACCCGTGGGAAAGGCCATGTCGTGACCACAGACGAAAATATGCTCCACTCCGCGCTTCCGGGCGGCGGCCAGATCCTCAGCCAGCCATTTCATCTGGTTCTCCATGATATATCCGTTGCGGTTGCCGCCGAGCAGCTTCCAGGGGAGGTAGCGATCTTCTTTTTGGGACCCCACCGTGAACCAGTAATCCATGTTCAACATGACAAAATGAGAATTACCGTAGTCAAATGAGTACACCGTGCCGCGGTAACTCGGACCGGTGACTCCGTCGCGCACCTCCGGCGCCGGAAAATCGTCTTCAGGGTTCGCGAAGTGACGGGCAAATTCGTTTTCCGAGTTGACGGTGCCCAGCTTATCGCGACTGTACGTGTTTTTGGCAGCATCACGAAAGAAATCAGCCAGGGTTTCGTGATTTCCAATGCCCTCATAGATGGGAATCAGGTGACCCACCGGTTCGGAGATCAGCTTCCAGGTGTTCAGCATCTGGTCGAAGGATTCGACGCTGGAGGTATAGCCGGCAATGAGGTCGCCGCCAAACAGAACCAGGCCGGCGCCACGGCGATAGCTGTCGATCAACAATCGCTGGGTGACCTCGGCGTTGACGCCTCCGAAGTCTGAAAACCCGCCTTCGGGCGAGGGTCTCCCGTCAGACATGAAGGCAAACTGAAATTTTTGACTCCGGTTCGGGGCCGCATGAAATCTATAAATCCGGCTCAAGGTGACTGGCGATCCCCCGGAAGGCTCAAGGATGAGGACCTGATAGCGATAAGACGATCCCGCGCCCAGCCCGGTAATCTTTATTCTGTGATCCGTCTCCGGCGATGATTTCCCCGCGAACCGTTTCATAGGGGCAGGGGATTTCCCGGCAAACAGGTCCACGGCGCCGCGTGAGGGGCGGTCGGTTGTCCAGAAGATGACGGCGGAGTCGGAGGTGACCTGGTCGACGAAAGGGCCATAAAGGATCGTCGTGCGTTTTTCGTAATGGCCGGCCCGGGCGAAATAGTGAAATCGCGATTCGAAATACTTCGGTCCCGAAGTCCGCGGATCAAAAATCTCCAGACGATAAAAAACATCGGCCTCGTGGGCGGGACTGGTGTTGGAATGCTGCTCGTCCGTCTCGGTCTGCTTGAGATCGAAGTTGAGGCGATGCATCGTCCCCAGCTCCTGTTGAGGTTCGCGCGCAGTCAACTGGAAAAAAGGAGTATCCAGGGGGATGTCGGGATTCAACTGGCCTATGAAGGCCCGGGTGCGGGGCGTGGGGACCATGGTCTCAAAAACAACGGTCACCTGGCCGTCCTGGCGGAGCTCCACCTCGGGGACCGCTTTCAGAATGCGACCATCCTGCTCAAAGGGTTTCATGTCAGCGAGCGATTGGGGCAACGGCGGCTTCACGACCGTTTGACTGGAGAGGGGAAATGAAAAGGCGCAAAAAAGCAGGACCATCAAGCCGAACCGCCGGGCGGCGGGGGCGTTTCCATCTTGCATGAGAAACTCCTGGAGACCTGAGAAGGTCCGGGGACAGTAATGAAGACACAGGGCAAATTGCAGGCGGATTCTATCAGTTTGCCGGAGCGATTTACAGGGTGAGAATTGTCTACATATTTTATCGCCGGGAGCAATGTGGCATACTATGCAAAAATCTGTTGAATGCTGCTGAGAGCACAAGAAACCAACACCAATCGTTGCGCACCATTCCGGAGTGACAAAGGAGGGCAAGTCCATGGAGCTGGATGTTTATCGGGTGGAAATTCCAGAGGGCTGCAACGTCATCATCGGGCACACCCATTTCATTAAGACGGCGGAGGATTTGTACGAGATCATGGTCAGTGCGGTGCCGCAGGTCAAATTCGGGATCGCGTTCTGCGAAGCCAGCGGACCGTGCCTCATCCGGGTCGAAGGAAATGATGAGGCGCTGAAATCAAGCGCGGCCCGGAATGCCCAGGGCATCGGCGCCGGGCACAGCTTCATCCTTTTGATGCGAGACGCCTATCCCATCAATGTCTTGAATGCCATAAAGTCCTGCCAGGAAGTGTGCACCATCTTTTGCGCCACTGCCAACCCCGTGGAGGTCGTGATCTTCAAGAGCGCGCAGGGCCGGGGGGTCCTGGGAGTGGTGGACGGCTCTGCGCCCAAGGGAATCGAAGATGCTGCCGCACGCAGCGCCCGCAAGGAAATGCTGCGCAAGTTTGGATACAAGCTCTGAAAGAATGGAAGGGGGCTGAACCGCGGAGCCGCGAAGGGCAAGGAGGCGTTAAGATCCGAAGCCTGTCAAAACCGGATCGGCCGGTTCTCACGCAGCCACATGGCAATCAAATTCGTTCTTCTCGCAGACCTGTCGAAGCGCCATGACCAGCGCGTCCTCGTCCCCCGTGGGGAAGGGAGAGGGTGCAATGACACTGCCTTGCTGGAGGGTGTGCCCTTCCATCTGTTCCAAGATCGTTTTCGTGGGGCTGCATGGGATAACAATGCAGTTCGGCGACACCTCTTCCAGGTAAACGAGCGCCGATCCAAGTTCAGTGGGGCTATCGAGCGACAGAACAGCAATGTCAAAATCAATCTTTGCAAGATTGCGGAAAAGACCATCCTCTCGCGGGGTAACGTGAAACGTGGAACAATGATGGCACGCACACAGGTCCATCCAGTGCTCCATAAAAGCCTCATCGTGCGAAACCAGGAGCACCTGGATGCGACGATCTCCCGGCTTAAACATTTGGATCCCTCCTGCAGCAAAACACGAATTTAATGCTAGGACTTCTGTTCAGACCGTCTGGGCCTTCGCAATCTCGACGTCCGGGCGGCGATGAAGCACGAGGGCATAAATGCGCCCAAATTCCTTCCAGTCGACCGGGCGGACAATGTAATCGAACACTCCATGCCGGAGGCAGGCCAGATAAAAGGGCACGTCGTCGATGGGTGAAATGACAACGACCGGGGTCGGACGGCGGTTATTGCGGACCGCATCGAGCACAGCGCAATACTCCTCGTTGGGCGTGTCGATTCCCATGAAGACGGCATCGAAGTCGTTGCTCCGGGACAGCCGCTGCAAAGCGCCATGGGGGGTCTGGACAAATTCTACGAGCGAGTGGGAGTCGTCCGCCAACGTCGCTATTTTCTCTTGTTCAGCGACGGTGGCATCAATCACCAGGATATGGGGGCTGTTGCTCATCGCACACCACCTCGTCAGCGATTGCCTGTAAAAAGGAGGCACAATCCGGCAAGGGAAGTAAAAGGACCTCTTCACGCGCAAGAGATTCCTACCTACGTGGCAGCAGCGGTGGGGCTTCCCAAAAAGTCTCAAAAAATAAATACTACTTGGGATGGCAAATGTCAAGTGGACCTGAACCTGAAAACAGGTTTCAAAGAGATTTGTCCACGTGTGGGTCCAGAATTCCTGGCGTTCGATTCGGTCGAGATGGGATCAATGGTCCCCTTTGGCCGGCGGACTTGAAGATTCCTTGGTATCTCGATGATAGGCAATTTGGTTCTCGCCCAGCCAGTCGATGGCTATTTTCTCAAACGCCTTCTCACGAAATTCATACCATTTCTCGGCAATGCCGCGCTGATGAATGGCATCTTTGAAAATCCGGAACGCGCCGCTTCCGTGGATCCTGGACAAGAGGTCATTGCGAAGTTCGGGATCGGCGAGCGAGAGGCAGAAGTTCTCCATGATGGCCCACTCATGAATCTCGAACTTGGAGGGGAGTTCGAGGTAATCTCCAGAATTCAGGACCTCCCGCTTCTTTTCGATGAGCTCCTTTTGCCATGGAGGAACATCGTCATGACCCAGCTCGTCGGGGAGATCATAGATTTCCTCGTCAACCAGCGTGATGAGCTCGCCAGTCCTTTTGTTGAGGAACGCGGTGTGGGAGTCGTCGAGAACGTCCATTTCATTTATGACCGCCTGCAGGGAAACCATGGGAGTCGTCATGCATCACCTCCAAAGCGCGTGCACCTCAACATCAAATGAAACGACAGACATCACTCTATTTGATCATCATCAAGAAGATCAGCTGAAACAAGTTGAATACGTATAGAATTCCGCTACATGCCGTGCGGGAGGGTCACCCGCACGGTCCTCGCTCACCCGCTCATTGTCCCATCGCCTTGTTCTGTTCATCCAGCCATTGCTTCAGGGGGGCGAAATAGTCGAGGATGGCCGACGCGTCCATCCGATCTTCCCCCGTGAGGGCCTTGAGTTCCTGCGGCCAGGGAAGGCTCTGGCCCATTTCCATCATCCGGATCAGTTTGGCGCCGGCCTTCTTGTTACCGTAAATTGAGCAACGGTTCAACGGGCCGGAGTAACCCGCTTCGCGGCATAAAGCGCGATGAAATTGGAACTGGAGAATGGTGGCCAGGAAGTACCGCGCGTAAGGAGTGTTGTCGGCGACGTGATACTTGGCGCCGGCGTCAAAGTCATTTTCAGAGCGGGGTGAAGGAGGAGCAATGCCCTGGTATTTCAGGCGCAAATCCCACCACCCTTGGTTGTAGTCGGCCGCGCCGATCTCTCCGGAGAAGACTTTCCAGCGCCACTGATCGACAAGATATCCAAAGGGGAGGAAGGCCACCTTGTCGAGCGCCAACTGGAGCAGCAGTCCGATGTCGGCGCTTGTGTCCGGTACCCGGTCGATCAATCCGATTTGCTTCAGGTATTCCGGCGTGACCGAAAGGGCCACGGCATCGCCGATGGCCTCATGAAAGCCGTCATTGGCGCCGCTCTGAAACAGAGGCGGCTGAGGGGCATACGCCATCTGATAATAATTGTGACCCAACTCGTGATGGACCGTGGCGAAGTCCTCGTCGGTAATCTCGATGCACATTTTCAAGCGGACGTCCTTTTGATTGTCAATGTCCCAGGCGCTCGCGTGGCAGACCACGTCCCGGTCCCGGGGCTTTGTAAAGAGGGATCGCTCCCAGAAGGTGTCGGGGAGCACCGGGAATCCCAGCGAAGTGAAAAACCCTTCACCATAACGGACCATCTGGCGGGCGTCGGTGTTCCGCTGCTTGAGAATCTCAGTCAAACTGTACCCGGGGTCGCTGTGGGCGGGCTTCAAAAGCGGATAGATGTTCCCCCATGTCTGGCTCCACATATTCCCCAGCAAGTGCGCGGGAATAGGCCCTTGGAGCGGCACCAACTGGGGCCCGTAGTGTTGCGCCAGCTTCAAACGAGTGTAGGTATGGAGAGATTCGTAAAGGGGTTTGACCTGTTGCCAGAGGCGCTCCATCTCGGCCGCAAAGGCCTCCGGGCTCATATCGTAATTCGAGCGCCACATCGCCCCCACATCTTTGAACCCCATCTCGCGCGCACCCTTGTTCGCCAGTTCCACGAACCGCACATAGCGGGGCCGGTACGGCGGCGAAACCTTGTGCCATCCCAGCCAGATCTGCTTCAATTCTTCGGGATTGCGGCTGGTGGCGAGGATGCGCTCCATGTCATTCAAGCTGAGGCATTTCCCTTTCTCGCCCTCGGGACAGTACTTTCCTTTTCCGTAGTCACTTTTCATGGAGACGGCGA
Source organism: Terriglobia bacterium (assembly GCA_020073085.1). Taxonomy (NCBI): domain Bacteria; kingdom Pseudomonadati; phylum Acidobacteriota; class Terriglobia; species Terriglobia bacterium. Next base: position 253,129 of record JAIQFV010000002.1, read on the forward strand.
TCTTTGTCAATTCCTCCCGTTCGGCTGGATTACTGGGCGCGGGCAAGGTCAGGGCGAGGCGAAGCAATTTGAATTTGCGTTCGGCGCTGGCGGAAAGCTTCAAGCCCTCAAACTTTCTCGCGTCCTTTGCTAACCGGGTGACTGCAGCGATCAGCTCTTGATTGGCCTGGGCGGAGAGGACCTCGGTATCATCCGTGATGAAGTTGCTGTTGACCCAATCGGCGCGACTCGCCTGGATCGACAGGGCGGACACTCGTGTCTCGGCTTCCTTGATGAAATTTTCTGCCTCGGCCACAGTGGGTTTAGCCTGGTTCGTCTTCGGCGACGGGACCTGGGCAAACGAGGATCCTGCAATGAGAAGGAAAAGAAATAATAGGATTGACGGATGGGGATGAAGACCTGTTGTGGATCGGGACGATTTCATTAGTAGCCTCCGGTTCTCATGAGTTCGTTGCTGGATACAAAAAAGCCAAACAGGGATTTCCAGACGATCGTATTCACGCCAAACACCCCTGGATCTCCGACATTCAAAAAAATCCTTGCACAAAGACGGGGACTAATCAAGCGGAACGATACGAAGAGCAACGCCACTCCTACCAGGAGATCTATCCGGGGGGGAGCGCAGCCGCGTAAGCAAGGAGGATAGTTCGATGAGTGTGGCGGGGATCCATAGATCAGGGGCTGTGCCTCCTGGCGCGGGCACGCGGCCCCACGAAGAGGAAGCGCTCACTTGATGGAGATCACCTCGCCCTTCGTGATCATCTGTAAATCCGCAGGGCTCAGCTTGAGGACGGCGCACGCAAGGCCGAACGCCTTCAAGGCGTCCTGAACTCTTTGGGCGCTGGGACTGAGATGTTTAGACGTGATCTCCTTAGGCTCCATGGTGCGACCCTTGTCGCATGTGTCTTATTGGCTTCAGTTGGAAATATCCAAACTCATGGCAAGAGCCTGATTCAGGAGTTGAATCTTTGCCGGCGATAGAGTGCCAATGAAGTTTGTCAAAACCGTCTTGGACAGACTGACCAGTTCATCACAGTGGATACTGCTTGGGTGCTTTAAGCCCTCGTCCACCCCGACAGGGACCTGAGTGGATAATCCGTCATAAGCGGAGTAGAGGGGCGCGCAGAGCACGGTTGAAAAGCGCGAGTCGATCACTACCTGCCGGCTGACAACCACAAAGACCCTGAACCGTCGGGGATCCTTGGATGACGGATGAGCCACTCGGAAAAGATCAGCCCGTTTCAAATCGACACCTGATAAGCGAGAACCTCCTCGGCTTCTTCGTTGAGTCGGCCGGAGTGCCGATTAATAATATCCAGATCCTTCGCGTCTTGGGCGTCACGGAGTTTTTGAGCAATGAACGCCCTCACAGCGGTCTCGATGAAGGCTGACCGGTTCTTGTACTGCTTCGAAAACCTCTCGATCGATTTCAGGGCGTCTTCTGATAGGGTGATAGATGTCTTGACTTTCATACTACTAAGATACTCCAATTGGAATACGATGCCAAGTCCTATGAAGCGCACGAGAGAAACCGGTAAATGTATCAAGGGTGCGAAAGGCACAACGTCGCGGCACATCTTCGGATGCGGACTTTTGAGAAATTCCTTGCACCACGGCATTCAAAACTGATACAAATCCCGTTTTGGCGTCCCATGGGAATGAAGCTTGACCTGTCAGCCTTCAGTTTGACACAGGGGCTACTCGACGGCATACCCCCGGCGACCCGCGCACGGAACGCTGGACACGGCATCGGAATTCTCACCACGATGAACCTGCGACGCCACCACTCATTTCGAATTCATTCATGAGGTCTATCGAACCATGTCCACGCCATCTTACCGCGTAAAGATATCCGGCCTGGGGACCTATGTCCCCGACCGCCTGCTCACGAATGCCGACCTTGAAAGAATGGTCGAGACGAACAACGAATGGATCATGGAGCGGACGGGGATTCGCGAGCGCCACATCGTTGAAAAGGGTACCGCAACGTCCGACCTGGGGGCTCGAGCCGTCGAGTGCCTCCTTCGGCACATGCACCTCACTCCCGATGACATCGAGCTCATCGTGGTGGGGACGGTCACGCCGGACATGTTCTTTCCCTCGACCGCCTGCTTGGTTCAGACCAAGGTGGGCGCTACCAAGACCTGGGGCTTCGACCTGTCCGGGGCATGCTGCGGGTTTCTGTATGCCCTGACGGCGGGGGCGCAGTTCATCCGGTCCGGAGCGCACCGGCGGGTGGTCGTTGTGGGCGCCGACGTGATGTCGTCCATCATCGATTATAAGGATCGCAACACCTGTGTGCTGTTTGGCGACGGGGCCGGCGCGGTGATGTTGGAGCGGGTGGAAGACGGGGAGGATTTTGGCATCATCGATTTTGCGCACGAGGTGGATGGATCGGGAGGGCCTTATCTATACATGCCAGCGGGCGGCAGCTTGAACCCTTCCTCCCATGAAACAGTGGACAAGAACATGCACGTGGTCCATCAGGATGGCAAGCAGGTGTTCAAATATGCCGTCCGCAAAATGGCTGAGATTTCAGAAACGGTCTTGAAGCGGAACAATTTCGCCTCAAGTGATGTGAAACTCCTGATCCCCCACCAGGCCAACATGCGGATCATTCAGGCCACCGCTGATCGCCTTAAACTTCCGCCGGAACGGGTCATGCTGAACATCAGCAAATACGGGAACACCACGGCGGCCACCATTCCCCTGGGCATGGCCGATGCCATCGCCGAGGGACGTCTGAAAAAAGGCGACCTCGCCCTCCTGGTCAGTGTCGGGGCGGGTTACACGGTGGGGGCGGTGCTGGTCCGGTGGGCGTTCTGAGAGAATTGATGAATCGAGCGTGTGCGAAACCCTCCTCTTATCCGCGTTCTTCCGTGTTAGTCCGCGTCCTTAATTACTTCTCCTTCAGCTGAAATCGCTCGACACTGAACGGCGCCAGATCCACCGTCGTCTGACCATTCGCAATCAGGTCAGAAATGGCAGTAGCCGTGATGGGAGTCAGCAGGATGCCATTTCGAAAGTGCCCGGTGGCGTAAACCAGCCCCTCGCAGGATGATCGCCCCAGGATCGGGAAATGATCCCGGGTGTTCGGGCGCAAACCTGACCAGGCTTCCACAAATTCACAGGAGGCGATGGGGGGCGCGAAGTCGATCGCCCGGGCAAGAATTCGTTGCATGGCGTCGACGGTGTTGGTCTTGCTGTAACCGACATCCTCCATCGTACCGCCGAGCAGCAATCGTCCCTCTGGAAAGACCGCGACGTATCCCCCTTCGTACCTCAGCGTATGCCGCAGCAAGGCATGTCCGCCACTCCCGGATTGCGGGCTTTTCACGGCCACGATCTGGCCGCGGGTTGGATACACCGGAATGGACTCCCCGGTCCCCGTATCGATTTCAGGTGACCAGGCCCCGGCGGCCAGGACCGTCACTCCAGTGGAAAACTTTTTTCCTTGGGCCTCAACCCCAACAACCCGACCGCCTTCGTGGGTCAACCGATGGACCGAGGTTCCCGTCCGAATTTCCACGCCCCGATTCTTAAGGGCGGTATAAAGGACAGCCAGCCACGCGCGGTTATCCAATTGGTGATCGCCGGGATAGAAGAGGGCAAGCGGGATGGAGGGTGAAAGGGCCGGCTCCGCGCCCAGCAGTTCCCTTCCCTGCAACCTTTCCACAGCAAAGCCCATTTTCCGCTGCCACTCGAAGCGCGAAACAAGGGCCTTCGCCTCATGTTCACCCAGGGCCAGGAACAGCGCCCCCTCATCGCGATAATTTACGCTCATCCCGGTTTCCGATTCGATTTCGCGGAGGAAAGCGGGGTAGATTTCGCGGCTCGCAATCGCCAGTCGCAGCAGAGGCGTGTCCTCCTCGGCCTCGGTGTAAGGCGCCAACATTCCCGCGGAAGCATAAGAGGCTTCGCGCCCGGGTTCGTTTCGCTCAAGGACGAGCACCTCCAATTTCTTCTGGGCCAGTTTCCAGGCGATGGACATGCCGATGATGCCGGCACCGACGATAATGACATCCCAACTCTTCTGATTCGTTTGACTCCCCATGAAATCCTTCTTTCGTTGATGGACCTGCTTTCTGTAAGCACTTTAAGAGATTCCGGCGCTTGAATCAACCCGGGACTTTGGCAGGGGGCGCGGGATGAAATCTAAAGACCTGATTTTGCCGTTTTCACAAAATGACAGTGTTATAATCCCCGGGTAGCTTTGGATTCTGAAACTGCTGATCCGGAAGCCAAAACAATCAAACCTTATCAAAGGACCTGTTATGACAAAACTGCTGGTGTGTCTGTTGGCAATGATGATTGGAATGATTTTGATGACCTCACCACTTGCTGCGCAGGGGACAAAGTCTGCAAAACCGCGTAAGCCCGGTGTGTACGCCGTGTTTGATACCACGATGGGAACGTTTGTATGCGAACTGTACGAGAAGGCAACCCCCGAGACGGTTGCCAATTTTGTCGGCTTGGTCGAGGGGACCAAGGAGTGGAGAAACCCCCGCGGCGAAGTCAAGAATGGCGTCCCCTACTACAACGGCACGATCTTTCACCGCGTCATCAAGGATTTCATGATCCAGGGGGGTGATATCACCGGGACGGGAACATTCAGCCCAGTTCCCAAATTCAGGGACGAGATTGTTGACACCCTGAAATTTGACCGGTCCGGTCTATTGGCCATGGCCAATTCGGGGCCCAACACGAACGGTTCCCAGTTTTTCATTACGGTTCGCGATACGCCTCATCTCAATGGTCTGCATACCATCTTTGGTCGCGTGATCGAAGGATATGACGTCGTTGACAAGATCTCCAAGGTTTCTGTGAATTCCAGCAGCAAGCCGTTGAACAATGTGGTGATCAACAAGATCACGATTGACCGCGTGGCGAAGGCAGCGAAATAGACGAAAGATCCGGGGCGCTCCGATGGGTTGGAGCGCCCCTACAGGGTTTCCAGGACTTCAGGGATTTTCCGGAATTCACTGACCACGGGCACGCCTCTCCCCTTGCGTTGCAATTCCCTTCTGGAGTACTTCGTGATCCCGGTAAACAACAGGGCATGCATCCCGGCGCCTTGCGCGCCCCGGATGTCGGTGCGAATGAGATCGCCGACGTGCACCGCTTCCTCCGGGTGAGCGCGAAGCTTTCGAAGCGCCAGGTGAAAATTGTCGATATGGGGTTTGGTGCGGCCCACCTCGTCCGAAAAGATACAATGCCTGAAGTAAGGAAGCATTCCATCCCTGGCGAGAATCTCTCGCAGGACCCGGCCGGGCGTGATGCCCGTATCACAAATGATGGCCAGCCGGTAGCGTTCGGCGAGCCGCGGGATCGTCTCTCGAACACCCCCGATGAGCCGCGGGGGCGCCATTCGAGTGAAGTCCTCATAGGCCTTTGACAACTGACGCAAGTCGCGTCGGCTGTGGGAAATCTTCAGCTGGTCCAGGACCACCTGGAGGCGTTGTTCGGTGGTAAAGGATCGATGGTGCCGCTGCCACCAGTCGTCGAAGAGAGCGTTGGCATAATCCCAGGCGCGACGACGTTCGGTGGGGGAAGCCGCCTCGCCTCGTCCTGCGAGGAATTCCGCCATAAGCCTTCGACGGGCGCGCTTCCTTTTCTCGGTTGCGGTCTTGGTGTCGCGATAGAGCGTCATCCAGAAATCAAAGGTGATGGCCTTCAACATGGTCAAGGTTAAATTCGGAGAGAAGTCCTTGCCGACTCAGGGACGGGGTTTCTGATCCGGCTTCCGGTCGAATCGCGATGCAAGGGGAACCATCGGCTTGTTCAGCGGGAGGGGGATCCTGAGGGACAGAGGGCACAGGATGCAGCGGCGCCTTCCATAGGCTCTTGAACTCTCCGCTAATCCTTCATTCTGAGTCGTTCCACCACTTCACCCCGAAGGATATGTCGCTCGATGATTTCGGCAGCGTCTTCCTTCGTCTTCACCTGATACCAGATCCCTTCAGAATAAATGACCACGGTCGGCCCCTGAAGGCACTGGTCGAGGCAGCCGGCCGCATTCACGCGGACTCTCCCCTTCAATCCATGCCGTGCGACCTCTGATTTGAAAAACTCCCGGAGCGCTTCACTTCCCTTATCGGCACAGCAACCCTTGGGATGGCCGGGTGGACGTTTGTTCACGCAAACGAAAACATGATGTTCGTAATGAGGCATGCGCGTCCCGGAAATCAATCGCCGGGCTATTTCGTGATGAACGACTTTGTCAACCGGCGGTTGCCATAGTTGACGATCAGGTCGAACCCTTGTCCGGTCGAGGCGAGTTCGATCTTCATATGGTCGAACACGGTGTCAACGGTCGAGAATGAAACATCCTTCTTATAGACGAGGTTTCCCTTGGGCGCCGGCGAAAAAATGTTTCCCGGCTTGACGAACGTCGGGCCGTCGAATTGCACCACCGAAAGGGTCATCGGCTTCACGTCTTCGCCGGGAATGATGACCAGGGCAAACTGGCCGGGGTTTAGTTTCGTCCCTTCGAAGGTCAGTGGAATTTTTGTGTCGAGCTGTGCGAAAGGCCAGGTACGTTCTCCGTAGTAAGTCCCTTTGGTGCCGTGTTCAATGTACGAAAACGTGACTTCTCCCCAGGGAAAATTCAAGTAGGAAACGGCCACAGCATCTTTAATCGTAGCCAGATCCAGGCTGGCGGCCTGAAGGGTCGTCTGTTCACGCGTCTGTGCGGAACCCACGTTCACCAGGCATGCCAGGAGAAACAGTAGCGCGGCAAGTCTTTTCATAGGCGAAAGCTCCATCGGTTTGATCATTTTGATTTATGCGGCAGCGATTCGGCGGAGATCGATTTGGAACCGCCCTGAAACGAGTCGGAAACAAATTTCAGGGAACGCGGGATCACGGATCGGGCGTAATCCCAACCGTGGTTGCCGGGGAAAATGTGGAACTCGTGAGGAATGTGGCTCGCCGTCAGGGCGCGGTCCAGAGTTTCAGCTCCCACGTTGAACCCGAATCGATCCTGGTCACCGCAATCGAAGTAGATCTTTAACGGGGGAGGCTTCTTGTAGTTCTCCGCCAGCAGTATGGGATTGTTGTGCCCCCAGAATTCCTTGTTGATAGGGTTTCCAAAGACGCGTTCCGCCAGCTGCAGCCGGTACTGCATGCGGCGATCGGCGCTCGATTCCTGCGGGATTTCTTCCAGGACGGCGGCGCTGTGCGCTGCGGCGACAGAAAAGACATCGGGATGTTTCATGCCCAGCGTCAGGGATCCGAATCCGCCCATGGAGACCCCCAGGATCCCGCGCGCATCGCGCCGGGCAATCGTCCGGTAGTCCGCATCGATTTTGGGTACCAGTTCGTTGACAATGAAATCCTCGTATCGCGATTTGCCATCGAACGAATTGATGAAGAAACTGGAACCCCCATTGGGCATCACCACAATCATTTCCCCGATGTCGTGCTCCGTTTCCATTTTCTCGAAAATAGCACTGACCCCGTTGCGCTCCCAGTCGTTTTCGTTTCCAAACTGACCGTGCAAAAAGTAGAGGACGGGATAGCGGCGGGTGGGATCGGCCTGATAGGAGGCCGGAAGTTCCACGGCGTAATTCTCTTCCCGCCCGAGGGCATTGGAACTCAGCGCCTTGTGTTCAATGAGGCGGTCACTGGAAACGAAGGAACGCGCTTGCGGGTTGAGAGGTGCCTGGCTCTGGGTGGGGGGCTGTGAAAACCCGATGGAACCTGCCAGCAGGAGCACGGCCATGAAGCGAGGGGTGGCGAAGATCCCCCGGCCCCATGCCGTCGCACAAAGATTCATGGACAGAGATCTCACCCCCCAGCGAAGAACTCTCATGATTGGCCCGACCCTCTCCTTTTGGTGAAGGCGCAGTATAGGCGAAACCACGCCCGGGTGCAAGATTGGATCATCCGGCGTTACAAAGTTTTACATGGGAAAGGCAGTTCGGGTGCGGCCGGACGCGCTGAAGGCAGTCGCTCGAGGACAAGTCCGGCGCGACGGAGGTGTCCTACTTCAGGTAGGATAACATCGCCTTGAACTCAGGGGTGCCGCTGCGTCCCAGCAGTTCATAAATAATCATCTCGGTCGAGCTGAGCAGCCCGCCGGCTTCTTTCATCCGGTCAAGGCCAATCCTCCAGTTGAAGTCGCTGCGCGACGAGGTCGCATCGGAGGCCACCTGCACCTTGAATCCTTCCTCGACGGCGCCCAGCGCGGTCTGAGCCACGCAAATGTGGCTTTCAATTCCCGCGACCAGCAAGGTGTTTCGACGGGGCTTGAGCTGCTTGATGGTGTCCCGGAAGACCGGATTGTTGAAACACCCAAACTCAGTCTTGTCGATGGGGTGAAGATCGGGCGGGAGCGCCTCCCGGATGGCTTGGACGGTCTCTCCCAATCCGCGCGGATACTGTTGCGTCAGCAGGATGGGGACATTTAGAATCTTTGCACACTCAATGAGCAGCTTTGTATTGCGGAGGACCCGTTCGCTTTCAAAGACCGCGGGAAGCAGTTTTTCCTGGAGGTCGACGACGATCAGGGCGCAGCGATCTTTTTCCAGCAGGGCAGGTCCTCTTTCAAAGACCATGGGAACAGGGTTTTCCATAGCGGTTTCTTCCTTGTCACTTGATGCCTGCATTGTAATGAAAGGTGCTGGCTCATGGAAAGACATTCTTCGATTCTCGGTTTTCCATTGGCCACCCCTGTTGAGTAGTTTTTTGACTTGTGTTATACCCCATGAGAACGAGACGAACACAGAATCCTGAAATAAACCGCATGGGAAGCAGAGGGGCCTATGGACGATACCAATTTTGTGGGTGTGTTCGGTTATGGTCGATTCGGCAAATTTCTTTGTGACGAGCTCCGACGGGCCGGTTCCGGGAATGTTCGAATTCGGGTATATGATCCGGTTGCGACACGTGATGCACAAGCTGCGCCCAAGTTTGCCGAGACCTGGTCCGCGCGGGCGACCGGCAAGGCGAAGGCCATTATTGAGTTTGTCTCCGCGCCCGAAGCCGCCCGAGGCGCCATCGTTGTGTTTGCGGTTCCGATTTCAGAGCTGAAAGCGGCGGTCCTGGCGGCCGCACCCTTCATGAGTGAAGGCGCCATCGTCATGGACGCTTGCTCGGTCAAGATAAAGCCGCTTGAAGTCATGAAGCTGCTGCTGCCCTCGAATGTCGAGATCCTGGGGGCACATCCGCTCTTCGGCCCCGATAGTGCGCAAGCCAACCGGGGCATTCGCGGCTTAAAGGTGGTGCTCTGTCCGGTCCGTATCACCGCAGAGCATGCTGCAACGATCCGTGGATTCCTGGAGAAGGCTGGACTGAAGGTGATCGAGACGACCCCCGAAGCGCACGATCGTGCCATGGCCGAATCGCAGGCACTGTTCCACCTGATTGCCCGCGCGGTCCAGGAACTCGAGTCCGAAAAGCCGGCGTCGCAGGAGATCATCACGCCCGGCCCGTCGCGGTTGTTCGAAGATCTGAAAATCCTTCAAAACGACACGGTCCAGTTGTTTCTGGACATTCAGCGGGAGAACCCGTTTGCCCGGGAGATTCGCCAGAAATTCATCGATCGCCTGGCGGAGATCAATCGCGATTTGAACCAGGAGTGACAGGCGGAACACCCGGGCTCTATCTGAGGAGAGCTGACAAAATGTTTCAGGCGAATTCGTTTGCGGGCTTTAACCGGGACACGTTTGTTCTCTTCCGCGATCTCGCGGATCCCGTGAAGAACAACCGGCTCTGGTTTGATGCGAACCGCTGGCGTTATGAGGAGGACGTGGTGGGGAGGTTCAAGGCGCTTCTGGGCGCCTTGAAACCCTGGGTGCGAAAGCTAAATCCCCAATTCGACTGCAGCGGGAAAACCAATGGAAACTTTTCCCGCATCAACCGTGACATCCGCTTCAGCAAGGACAAATCCCCGTACAAGTTGAATTACTACCTCTACTTTTTCGACCAGCGCCGGGCCCGTGACAGTGACGGGCGCCTTTACGTGGGGGCGAGCGGCGAAGGACTCACCGTCGGTTTTTCGATTTACGGCGAATGGCGGCGCAAAACCGGCGATGTGCTGGAAACTGTCTTGAAAAAACGCCTCCCGCGGGAAGGCGCGTTGCTGCAGGATTACCTGGGGCGGCGCGCCCTGGGCCGGCGTTACGACGGGTATTGGTACTCGATGGATCATAAGGAATGGACCCAGCACCGCGGTCTGCCCAAAGATTCCGAAGACTGGGACCGGCTGCTCGCCTGGGTTGTGCGCCGGAAGATCAAGCCCCGGGCTGCCTGTTCCGATTCGGTACTGGGCGAGATTCAGGGGATCTTCGAAGAACTGTATCCGCTCTACGTTTTTTCCGCTTCTTCCGAACGGGGATGGCGGCGCACGTTTGATCGACTTGCAAAGTGACGAGATGCTGGTTTGGTCCGAAGGTACTTGTGATCACGCCACCGCTTAGATTTTCGACGACCGCGCAGACGCGGGTCCGGCTATGGACCGCGAGACTGCTGGCCGTCTGCCTTTCCTGTTCCCCCTTGTTCGCCCAACCCAGGCCAATCGATTGGCCAAAGACGCAGGATGAAGCGGTCCTGATTTTGCAGAACCTGATCCGGCTCGATACGTCGAACCCGCCGGGTCAGGAGGTCCTTGCGGCCCAACAGCTGAAGAGGATTTTCGATGAGGCGGGCATAGAGTCTTCTGTCTATGAATCGGCGCCCGGTCGCGGCAATCTTGTAGCACGGCTCAAGGGCGACGGGAGCAAGAAGCCGGTTCTGCTGCTGGGCCACCTCGATGTGGTCGGCGTCGAGCGCGATCACTGGACCGTGGATCCCTTCGGGGGCGAAATCAAGGGGGGCCGCCTCTACGGACGTGGAGCGGCCGACATGAAGGGACTCGTGGTGGCAGAGGTCATGACCCTGCTGTTGGCCAAGAGGTCAGGCCTTCCCCTGCACCGCGACCTCATCTTTGCCGGAGTGGCAGATGAAGAGTCCAGCAGTGAATACGGCATCCAATATATGATCCGGAAGCACTGGCCGGAGATCGAAGCCGAGTTCTCCTTCAACGAAGGCGGGCGAATCGAGTCCTCTCCCACCACGGGAAAGGTGGAGTGGGTCGGAATTCAGACCACGGAAAAACGCCCGTACAACCTCCATGTCATTGCCCACGGAACGAGCGCGCATGCTTCCCTGGAGACCCCGGACAGTCCGATTTACACCCTGGCACGAGCCCTGGTTCGCCTCTCCGAATATCAGCCGCCTCTGAAACTGAATGAGACCACCCGAAAATACGTGGAGGAGATCGGCGAACTCGAGCATCTGCCCGGCGACTGGTACGAAGAATCCCACAAGGTGAGATCCGGAGCTGGGCCTTCTGCGCACGACGACGGGCCCGGCCAGAGCCTCGCGCTATATGCCACGCTGCACGACACCATCTCCCCCACGGTGCTGGCGGGCGGCTACCGCTCGAATGTCATACCCGCCGAGGCGGAGGTGAATCTCAATTGTCGGCTGCTGCCGGACACCGACATCGTGGAGTTCGTGGATACGCTCAAGAAGGTCATCCATGAGGAGCAGGTGGAAATAAAATATCAATCGGACTCCCGTCCGCGCACTTCTCCCACGCCCTATGCCACGGCGGCCTTCAAGGCCTATGAAAAGGTGGTGAAGAAAACACTGGGGGCAACGATTCCCCTCATTCCCATCATGGGGACGGGCGCGACCGATTCTTCATTTTTGCGTGCCCACGGGATGTCCAGCTACGGCATAGATCCATTCTTAGAGGATCAGCCCTCCAACGCGCATGGAAATGACGAGTCGATTTCGCTCAAGGGATATCGCGATGGAGTGAAGTTTCTGTTTGAGGTGATCGAGCAGTTGCAGTGATGGTTGGGGTGAGGCAGGGGTTCAATCTTCGACCAGAAATTTCCAGTCCCCCGGCTGATAGGCCATCTGTTTGTCAAACTCGAGGGATGCCTGGCGGGTCATGGGAAAGAACTTCCCCGAGGCGCGGGCAAAAACCTCCCCGGCCTCGCTGTGGACCTCCCCCGCGGAGATCAGGTAGCGCGACTTCTTTTCTTTGAGGCGGGCCGTGACGGTCAAGGGTTGGGGGGTTGGCGCCGGATTCACAAATCGCACTGTCAGTTCCGCCGACACGAAATAGCACCGCCGTTCAATGCAGGCGGCCCAGCCCAGAGCTTCATCCAACAAACTGCACAGAATTCCGCCGTGCACCACGCCGGGATACCCCATCTGCTCGATCCCCGCGGTCAGATGCGTTCTCACCACACCCGCTTCACAATACCACCGGACGCCCAGGGCAGCCCGATTGTGTTTGTGGTCGCCGCACACGACACAGGTGTCATAGCTGGGAAGATAGCGCTTCATGATTGCCCGCCAACGTGGAATGCTCGCCCTACTTTTGGCCGGGGAGTGTATCATGAAACTCACCCGCCCCTTAGACATCGCCAGTTTTGCCGAGATCGAAGGTGGCCGGAGAATCAGGCCGAGGCATCGAGGGCGGGACTGGGGTTAACCAAGACGGTTTCATTGAAGGAGTAAGGGGATTAGCGATGAAGGTTCTAATTCCAGGCGGGTCCGGACAGGTCGGAACGGTGCTGGCGCGTGCATTTCATGCGGATGGTCATGAGGTGGTTGTTCTAAGCCGCCATCCGGAGCCCGCGCCCTGGAACGTCATTCCCTGGGACGCGCGGAGTTCAGGTGGGTGGGCGTCCGAGGTGGACGGTCCGGACGTGGTGATCAATCTGACCGGACGCAGCGTGAACTGCCGCTACAATGCAGGGAATCGGAAGGCGATCCTGGACTCCCGCATTGACTCCACACGGGTATTGGGGCAGGTGATTGCCGGATCAGCAAGGCCACCGCGAGTTTGGCTGCAGGCAAGCACTGCCACGATTTATGCTCATCGTTATGATGGCGCAAACGACGAGAGGTCGGGAATCTCGGGCGGCCAGGAACCGAACGCCCCCGAGACCTGGCGGTTCAGCATCGAAGTGGCCCGGGAGTGGGAACGTGCTCTTGACGAGGCAGTGGTGCCCCGCACGCGAAAGGTAAAGCTTCGATCGGCTATGATTATGAGTCCAGACTGGGGCGGAGTATTCGACGTTTTACTAAGCCTCGTCCGGCACGGCCTTGGCGGACGCGCCGGAAACGGGCGTCAATACGTCTCCTGGATTCACTGCGAGGATTTTGTGCAAGTTGTCTATTGGCTCATTGAACATGAAGGGGTCGAGGGCGCCGTCAATGTGGCCGCTCCAAACCCATTGCCGAATTCGGAGTTCATGCGTTCGCTGCGGGATGCCTGGGGCATCCCGTTCGGACTTCCTGCGACGGAATGGATGTTGGAGATCGGAACGCGGATCCTGAGATCGGAAACCGAATTGGTTCTCAAGAGTCGCCGCGTCGTCCCCGGCAAGCTTCTTGATGAGGGGTTCTCGTTCAAATTTCCGGACTGGACGACAGCGGCCCGCAACCTGTGCGGCCAATGGCGTCAAATGGACAAGGGGAACCGGTCCAGGGAGCAGCAACACCATCGGGCCGGCAGCTAACCTGAAACCCGCCCGGTCAAGATGTAAGACTATCCAGCGCTTTGAGCGGACATGCAAAGAAATCCGGGAGACGAATCATCCATCATTCTGTTCGATGGAATCTGTAATTTCTGTAACGGTTCAGTCCGATTTATCATCAATCGGGACCCACAAAGGCATTTCAAATTTGCTCCATTACAGTCGTCTGCCGGTCAGTCCATGCTCGAGAGGCACAACCTTAGCCCGGGTTCTCTTGAAACTTTTATCTTGATCCAAGAGGGAAAGACTTACGGTCGCTCCACGGCGGCGCTGAGAATAGCAAGGCAGCTCAAAGGGTTCTGGCCTGCCTTGTATGTATTGATTCTGGTTCCCCGAGCCCTCCGTGATTCCCTATACAACATTCTGGCAAGAAACAGGTACAAGCTGTTCGGGAGGCGAGAAACATGCATGATTCCCTCCCCGGAGTTGAGGGATCGCTTTATGATCTGAGCGCCCCAGAATCGAGTTTCCATAGCTCCACGCATTGATTCCATGAGCGCATCAACGGCGTGTATCACAACCCAGAATTTCTTTCATGAGTTTCTTCTTCAATTCCGCCAATGAAATTCGACCGGAGTTCCGGGCGATATTGTTCTATGTGTTCGCCTTTCTGGTGCTGGTCGTTTCGCAGACGGTGGTGACGCTGGCCGGGGTGGGGGACGGTACAGTCTATCAAGCCCTCGTCTATCCGCTCGAAGCGATCGGGGTATTTGGCGTGAGCGTGATTGCCTTTCACGAGTTCGATCACCGGTCTTCGGCTCCTCTCGGATTTCGGAGCAGGAGAACGGGGATTCTTCTTTTGGAAGGCAGCGTGGGCGGCATCGTGGCTATTGCCGTGGTTTTCTTCGGAGTCTGGTTTCCGGTGCGAAAGGCGAGTGCGCTGGCCATCCGTCCCAATGCCGTCCTGCATCGCGAGTTTCTACTTTGGCTGTTTATTTTTTTCTTTGCTGCGGCTGTGGAAGAAATGGGATTTCGCGGATATCCCTTTGTGGCGCTCCGCGCGTCGTTGAGAAGATGGGGTGCTTCCATGATCCTGTCCCTTCTGTTTGTGGCGAGCCACCCCAATTTCTATCACTCCCCGGTGGCAATAGTTTCCACATTTTTAGGAGGTATTGTTTTCACACAGCTTTTTGTTCTGGCGGAATGCCTTTGGCTCCCGATCGGTTTTCATTTTGGGTGGAACATTGGCCAGGCGCTGGTATTTCCCCTCCACAGCCGAACCGCAACACTCGTGACCGTCTCAAACTTCGATCCGGCGGCGTTGGGTTTGACGGAAGGAGCAGAGCAATCGTGGTGTGCGGCGGTTGTGTTACTGATGCTGGCAATAGCGACCGAGGTTCTGCTGCGAAGGAAAGTTCGGCTGAGCGAACAAGTCAGGGAGACTGTATGATCATTCATCTTCCCCAGGATTGAGCCCCATCAATATTCAATGCATCACTCAGCTTCGTGCGGTGGCGCCGGGATCAATCTGAGAATTTTCATTCAACGGCAATCCGAATCCAGCTATAATTCTTGTTTTGCTTTCTCAAAATCCTGAATCCAATCCGTGATTTCCGTAAGGATCTCATATGAAGATCTCTTGTTGTTCTCCCCGATCTTATCGCGTCCAACCCCCGGAGGCTTCTTTATGAACCGAAAATGGGTCGTATTTTTTTTCCTGTGTCTCCTGTACATCGTTGTGGCAGCTCCAATCGCCGCGGCGCCGCGCGCTTTCACCCTTGATGATGTCTACAAAATCAAACCGGTGCGCGAGCCGCAAATTTCCCCCGATGGAAAGTGGGTGGCGTATGTGGTCAGTGTCCCGAGCCTTGAGAAGAATCGTGCCAACGCTGATATCTGGCTGGTTCCGAGCGGAGGCGGCGAGGCCCGACAACTGACGACTTCCGATAAACGGGATGATACCCCGCGATGGTCGCCCGACGGCAAGCAACTCGCCTTCATCTCAACGCGGGGCGGAGACCCCCAGATCTATCTCCTGGATATCGCCGGGGGAGAGGCGCGCCCTCTGACTTCCATTCACGGGGGCGCTGACGGCGAGGTCTGGTCTCCGGATGGAAAGTGGCTGGCCTTTTCCGCGTCCATCTATCCCGAGTGTTACTCGACCGATTATAAGAAGCTGGATGACTGCAACAAAAAGAAGGATGAAGAACACGAGAAGAATCCGGTGAAGGCACGCGTGATCACGCGCCTGCTCTACCGGCACTGGAATGCTTACACCGACGACAAGCGCTCGCACCTCTTCATCGTGCCCGCCGTCGGCGGAGACCCCATCGATATGACACCGGGAGATTACGAGACGCCGACCTTCGCCGTCGGAGGCGGCGGCGATTATGCGTTCTCACCCGATTCCAGGGAGCTGGCGTATGTGTCCAACCATGAAAAGAACGAGGAGTCTTCGACCAACTCCGATATCTTTGTCGTTCCCATCGGCGGAGATCCCTCCAAAGAGGCAGTGAAGATTTCGACCAGCCCGGGGGCCGATACCAGCCCGGTGTACTCCCCTGACGGACGTTACATGGCCTGGAAGACCCAGGCGCGCAACGGGTATGAAAGCGATCTGATTCGCCTCGCTCTGTACAACCGCCAGACGAAAGCCATCAAAATCATCTCCGACCAGTGGGATGACTGGATTGAACAAGTCCTGTGGGCGCCCGATTCGAAATCGGTGTTCTTCACGACTGACTATCACGGCAATGTGCCGCTGATGAGCGTTTCGGTCAATGGCGGACCGGTGAAGACGGTGCTGAGCGAAACCGGCTGGCACGAGGGGGTCGACGTCTCGTCCGATGGAAAATGCGTGGTCATGGCCTGGCGGGACGTGGCTCACCCCGCCGAAATCTTTCGTGCGGATGCCGATGGAAAGAACTTTCACCCCCTGACCCATGTCAACGATGCGCTGCTTGTGGAATGGGGTCTTAACAATGCTGAGGAGCATTGGGTGACCTCCAAAGATGGCGCGAAGATCCAGCTCTTCATCGTCAAGCCGTTCCAGTTTGAGGCGACCAAGACCTATCCCACGGTGCTCATCATCCATGGAGGCCCGCAGCAGATGTTTGGCAATGCCTTCCGCGCGGAGTACCAGATTTATGCTCAAGCCGGGTTCGTCGCGGCTTTCTCCAATCCGCGGGGTTCGCCGGGCTATGGCCAGAAGTTTGTCGAAGAGATCTCCGGCGATTACAGCGGGAAAGTGTATGACGACCTCATGAAAGTCGCCGATTACCTGGAGACGCTCCCTTACGTGGACAAGTCCCGGATCGGCGCGACCGGGGGCAGCTTCGGCGGGTTTATGGTGAATTGGATTGAGGGTCACACCGACCGGTTCAAAGCCCTCATCTCCCATGCCGGCCCTTCCGATCAGATTTCTTTCTTCGGGACCACCGAAGAGCTATGGTTCCCGACCTGGGATCTTAAAGGCACGCCATGGACGAACTGGGACCATTACGTGCAAATGTCGCCAGTGAAATATGCGCCCAATTTCAAGACCCCGCTCCTCATCACCCACGGGGAGATGGACTACCGCGTCTTGATCGGGCAGGGAGAGGAGATGTTCACCGCCCTTCAGAAGATGGGAGTGGAATCCAAATTCATCCGGATTCCCGACGAAGGGCACTGGATCCTCAAGCCCCAGAACTCAAAGTTCTGGTACGAACAGCAGTTGGACTGGATGAAACAACACCTGATGAAATAGGAGTCCGCAAGGGACATTCCAGATGCAAAGACAATTCTTCGCCGTTGCCATTGCTGTTGTGCTTTTCTTCTGTTCCGCCTGTTCACGCAAGCCGGATTACGACGTGTTGATCGTGAATGGGACGGTCGTGGATGGAAGCGGATCCCCGGGCGTCCGTGCCGACGTTGCAATCCAGGGTGACCGCATCGTCAAGGTGGGTGACCTGAAGAATTCCCACGCCCACAAAACCATCGACGCGACCGGCCTCGTCGTGGCGCCCGGGTTCATCGACATGCTGGGGCAATCCGAGTTGATCGGCCTGGTAGACCCGCGGGTGCCTTCAAAGATCCATCAGGGCATCACGACGGAGATCACGGGCGAAGGGGAATCGATTGCCCCGTTAAATGATGCCCTGATCAAAATCATGCAGCCCCTCCTGGAACATTACAAACTCACGGTCGATTGGCGGACGCTGGAGGAGTATTTCGCGCGTTTCAAAAAACAAGGGATGGCGATCAATCTGGGTTCATTTATTGGTGCGACCCAGGTGCGCGAGTATGTGCTCGACTCGGAAAACCGTGCCCCCACGAAAGAGGAGCTGGAAGAGATGAAATCCCAGGTCGCTGTAGGGATGCAGCGGGGAGCGCTGGGGGTTTCAACTTCGCTCATTTATTCCCCGGCAATCTATGCGAAGACCGACGAACTGGTCGCGCTCGCTCAAGTGGCGGCCCGGTATGGCGGGATCTATGCTTCGCACATTCGCAATGAAGGCGACCATATCTTCGAGGCGCTGGATGAAGCATTCCAGATCGGCCGGGAGGCAGGAATCAGAGTGGAGATTTGGCACCTCAAGGTGGCAGGCCGGGACATGTGGGGAAAGATGCCGGAGGTCTTGCAGAAGATCGAGAGTGCGCGTGCCCAGGGCGTTGATGTCGGGGCCGACCAGTACCCCTACATTGCGGCGGCAACCAGCCTGGCGGCCTGCATGCCCCCCTGGGCCCATGAAGGGGGCAACGAGAAACTGATCGAGCGGTTGAAAGACAAAAAGCTTCGGGCCCGCATCAAGAAGGAGCTTCCGCTTCGCAGTGACAAGTGGGAAAGTGAATGGTTCGACGTGGGCGGGGCCCCGGGAATACTCATCTCGTCGGTCTTGAATCCCAAGTTGAAGGGGTATGAAGGCAAGCGGCTCGATGAAATCGCCAAAATCCGGGGTGATTCGGATCCCATGGACACGCTCATGAACTTCATCATTGAAGACAACGCGCAAACCGGCGCCATCTACTTCTCGATGAGTGAAGAGGACGTCCGAGCCGCATTGAAGATTCCTTGGGTCGCCGTGGATTGCGATTATGGCGCCTCTAATCCCACCGGCGTTCTGGCTGACGAAAAACCCCATCCACGTGCGTACGGAACGTTCCCCCGGATCCTTGGGAAATACGTGCGCGAAGAAAAAGTCCTGCCGCTCGAAGTAGCCATCGAGAAAATGACCTCCGTCGCCGCGCGACGCGTGGGGCTGAGGGACCGCGGTTTGATCAAGGAAGGCAACTTCGCCGACCTCACCCTGTTTGATCCCGGGCGCGTGTCGGACAGGGCGACCTTTGAGAATCCCCATCAGTTCCCGGTCGGCATCGAATATGTCCTGGTGAACGGGCGGCTGGAATTGGAACATGGAGAACAAAATGCCACGCTGGCGGGCCAGCCCCTGCGGGGACCGGGTTACAAGCCATAAATTCATGTGGCCCCAGGGCAGAACCCGGTGGGTTGAAGGATGGGACCCTGCGGGGCGGTCCTTTGAGAACCGCACAAAGATGCACTTTCCCGCCCCCGTGGACGGGACACCTTGTTTTTCGAAAGGAATCTTAATGACACTCCAGGAAATCAAGCTTCTTTTCGCTTACAACGCCTGGGCGAGCGACCGGATCTTTGAAGCCCTCGCTCCCCTGCCGGTGGAGGATTATTTCAAGGACCTGAAGGGCAGCCACGGCGGCATCCATGGAACCCTGACGCATTTGGTGGGGGCTGAAAAGATCTGGCTGTCTCGATGGGCGGGCAGTCCGGATGCGACTATGTTGAAGGCCGAGGAATTCACAACACTGGCCGACCTCCACGCCGCCTGGGAGAAGGTGGGCCGGGAGACAGCGGTTCTTGTGGCAAAGATGAACGACAAGAAATTGCAGGAGACCCTGAGCATCACCACCAGCAAGGGAATCCAATACACCCAGACCTACCAGCAGATGTTTCAGCATCTGGTGAACCATTCCACTTATCATCGGGGCCAGATTGCCGCGATGATGCGGCAGGTGGGGGCGACGCCGACGGCAACGGATCTCATCGCCTTTTATCGTCAAGTGGGCGGGGCCGTGGCGGGGCGATAGATCCTGGGCAGCGCGTCCCGCCGTGAGGCCATCCCAGGGGGTAGATCGTGCGGTCCGTTTTCAGATGGTCCACCCCGCAGATCGCGCCGCATGAAATCCAATAAGGTCTATGATCGGTACTCCCGACTCGTCTATAACCTGGCGCGCAAGATATTGCGTGACGACTCAGAGGCCGACGAAGTGCTCCAGGACGTGTTCTGGCAGTTTAGGAAGAGCGTTTCTCAAATTGATTTGGAAAAATGGACTGCAAAGAGAGCAAAGAGGTCATGGGGTTGTACGTGGTCGGCGCGTTGGCCCTCGAAGAGGCCCGGGAGCTCGAAGCGCATCTCAAGCAATGCCCCGCGTGCAAGGTCGAACGGGCGGCCGATGACCAGGCTTATGCCTTGCTGCCATTGGCCCTGGACGGTCCAGCCCCTCCCGACTCCGCACGCCGTTCTCTTCTCGAGCGATTGGAGAAGGAGGAATCGACTCGCCAGGGTGCAGTCCACGGCCTGGATTTCTTTTTCCGCCCGGCGTTTGCCTGTGCCCTCCTTGCGTTTGCGGTGCTGGTGATCGCTTGGGTCGGATTTCAGGAGCACCAAAGATACTCCCGTCAAATAGCGGCAGCCCGCGCTGAAATCGGAACATTGAAATCCCAAATAGAACTCTCGCAAGCACAGCTGGCCCTGATTCAATCCCCGGATACTACAGTGCTCGCCCTGACAGGGCAAGCGGTTCGTCCGGAGGCGGTTGGAAAGGTGTTTTGGAACAAATCGAAGAAGATCTGGCTGGTGTATACCTTTCAATTGCCGTCTCCCCCGTCGGGCAAGGCCTACGAGCTCTGGTTTCTCACCAAAAAGAGTCCTGTCCAGGCGGGAATGCTTTTCTCCGACTCCCAGGGATACGGCTTTATGCAGATTTCCATTCCTGAAGGGGTCGAGCCCGTCAGTGCTGCAGTTTCCCTCGAGCCGGAACAGGGGGTCTCCTCTCCCACTGGCGCCATCTACCTCGCGGGCGCTTGATCAGGGAGACTCCACCCGGCTAATTATCCCCTTGAACCCAGGCATTTCAAACGCAGGACGATGGAGATCACGATTTGTTCTCAATGGTAAGTTGCTCAAACAATTGACCCTTCGCTGGAAGGCCGAAACAGGCTGATTCATGCCTGGAGTTTTTACTTGAGAATTCTTCCGAAGTGGATTAAAACAATTCTACCTGCGAAGGGTGGTCTTGCGATTCAAGGGTAGCGTTGATTCCGCACGACCTCGAGGAGGCAACCTTTGAAATCGCTACGAATTTCCCCGTGATGAGTCCCCCTCCAGCTCGACATTCCAAGCGATGACTCTTCGATTCAATGCCGGAGCCTGAAGCAATTTCAGCATGGGCTATTTTTCAGACCAAGGAGAAAGCATGAGTTTCAAAAGATGGAAGATCGTTATTTTTGTTGTTAGCATGGTTGTTCTGCTTCTTTCGGCAACTGCCCGCAATCATGCGCAACAGACGGATTTCTTTATACCTCAAGTCGTGGACGGGGGCGGATTTCGCACGCTGTTCACGGTGACCAACCTCTCCGCCTCGACCGGGGCCCCGTTTACGATTCAAGCGACACTTGATCCCGCTTTCGGTGGCGGCCCGGCGGCGATCCTGAGCATTCCAGGCCAGACGGGCGGGCAGGCAAGTGGCACCCTGACCGTCTCGCCGGGCGGACAAATCACACTTTCCACGGTGGGAGCGGCCGGCGGTGTGAAGGTGGGTTGGGCGAAGATCAGTTCTTCTTCATCGGTGGGGGTCTCTGCCGTATTTCTGGTGGTGGATGGGAATGGCAATGTGACAAGTGCGGCAGGAATTTTGCCACAGCCGTCCCAGTCGACATTTACCGTCATCGGGATGATCAAATCCAGTGCAAAGACCGGCGTGGCGGTGTTGAATCCGTCGAACGTCGATGCCCATGCCACATTCAAATTGCTTGACACCAATGGAGCTCAAGTCTCCACTGATAAGACAATAACGATTCCCGGCCTGACCAAGATCGCACAGTTCTTCGATGAGGGATCACTTTTTGTCGGCGTCACGAATTTTGACGGCTCTGTGGCCATTTCAAGTGACGCCCCATTGCAAGTGTTGAGCCTGCGGCTGGATTTTCCCAGTGGAAACGTTGCCACCCTCCCGAACCTTCCCGGACGCACGGGGGCTCCACTACAACATGCGGATGCGACCTTCAGCTGGATTGATGCCACGCCGGCGGGGGGTGGAGGCCGGATCCCCCTGGGAACCACTCCGAATAGCACAGACGTGAATGGGAAGACCACAACAATTGCCTTCCCTTTCTCCATCACGATGTATGGGAAGACTTACGGCAATACCCCGTTCGATCAGATGACGATTGCTGAAGATGGTTGGGTGAGCATGGGATCTGGCTTTGCCGCCACACCGACGGCCTTGCCCAGTGCGACTCTTCCTCCAGCCCTGGTGGCCCCGTTCTTTGCCGACTTCCATTACGACAGCACGAACGCCAACGTGGGCGTGTTCAGTCGAGTCGATGGCACGCAGCCAAACCGCCGCTTTGCCATTGAGTGGGTCGACGTCAGTTTCGTCAATTCGTCCCTGGGAACCACGGCCCGTTTCGAAGTGGTTTTCTTCGAAGGGACCAGTGACATCAAGTTCCAATACCAGGTTGTCGGGAACAACCCGGGTGGCGCTGGCATTGTAGTCGGAATCCAGGATGACACGCGGACCCAGGCCGTCTCCGTGGACCGTTCCAGCAACCCTCCCGGGGCGAACAAGGCGAAGACATTTCAGTACTTCGGAGGTTCCAGCTACACCCTGGTTCAGAACTAGCGGCGGGCTCGCCCCGTTGGAGTTGTGGAAGAAACACTTTATCGCGGCCGTAGGAAGCCCTTTCAGCGGGTTTCTGCGGCCGCATTCCTTTGTGTGCCTGCATCCTGGTTCAGCGGTTCTGGAGTGCCGACAGGATCTTCAAAGACGTGGAATCGAAGAGGTGATTCTTGAGAGCCCGTACCGTGATCCAACGACAGGGCAGGTGGGTGCACTGGAGATCCCCGGAGGCGGCGTTCCACTGCGCTTCAAATGCCTGCACGGTGATCCGGCGAAAAGTGATGTTCTGCTGGAAGCGACACAGGGGTCGGCCTATGATGAATTCCTTCCCAAAACGGTTTTGAAGGGAGCGGCGAAAGAAGGCGGAGGATCTTCTCCCGTCCCGCTTCCCCTCTCCTTTCGAAGGCATATCAAATTGGGGAAACTCCCAGAAATCACGCATGAGCTCCTCGTCGCGCCTCTGAACAAGGAGGACGCGATTCCGACTGTCGCGAATGACTGCGGTGTACCGCCGGAGGTATTGAGCGGTCTTCATCCGGCGAGGTTTCGGAATGCTGTTCTCCACATTCAGGTGGCGCGCGCGGCACATCGATTTCAGAGGACACAAACCACATCGGGGCTGGCGCGGCAAACACACCAGGGCACCCAGTTCCATCATTCCCTGGTTGAAATCGGAAGGTGAACTCCGGGGGATCAATTGTCCGGCCAGGGACCAAAGGTACTTCTGATGAGAGGCGCTCTTGACCTCTCCGCGCAGGGCCATCACCCGGGCCAGAACACGCTCTACGTTTCCGTCAACAACAGGATATCTTTGCCCGTAAGCAATCGAGAGAATGGCCCCCGCAGTGTATCGCCCAATACCCGGGAGCGAGTGCACGTCCTCATAGCGCTGTGGAAATTTTCCACCAAATCGATTCACGATGATCCTGGCGGCCCGATGGAGATTTCGGGCGCGGCTGTAATATCCCATGCCGGCCCACCTCGCGAGAACGCTCGGCGGCGATGCCGCCGCGAGCCGCTGGATCGTCGGAAACTTCTGAAGGAAGGCCGGGTAGTAGCGCAGCACAGTGACCACCTGCGTTTGCTGGAGCATGATCTCGGACACCCAGATATGATAGGGGTCGCGGGTTCGCCGCCAGGGCAGGTCGCGGTGCTCCTTGCGGTACCAGGAGAGCAGCCGCTTGCGAAAATAGGCGAGGGAGAAGGAGGAGTTTGAGGGAACCGTGCCGGGCTTTCTGGACAATAGATCACCTGCTTCTGTCGAAAATGACAGGAGGGTCCTCTTCAGGATCCTGAGAATATTCTAACGCGATTGTGTTTGGAGAACAAAGGAGGGGAGTGAATTGCGGAAGCCGCGATCGATCAGCAGGACAAGAATCCAAGACCGACTGAGGACGAAATCCTCCTGGACCGCCACCTGCGCTCGGCGGGAATGTCCGCAATGCTCACGCCGGTGGTTTACGGAACAGCAGTCATGCTACAATGCGAGCCGGACACACTTCCCGGCTTAAGGGGGTGAAATTCCACAAAGAAAAATCCCTCCATCCTGGACCTCTTCACACGAGAGAGTGCGCCCGACTGGAATGTCTGCATGGGCATCAAGGATCACAGGCCACTCCACCCCCGATAAAACCAGAGGATCCCCAGTAAGGCCGTCAAGGTGACGCCCAAGGTGCGGGACCAGTGCAGATAGGGGGAAAGCCGCTCCACCCGTTCCGCGAGTTCCTCCTGGTCGCGGACGAGATATTCTTCGCCCTCGAACAGGAATATCCGCCCTTCCTCGTGCATGCCGAGGACCCCCCGGTAGATTGAAAGGGAGACCCAGATCGCTCCAATCATCCCCCAAAGTGAAAAAACCCACAGGAGAAGCGCTGAACTTTTCATGGCAACCTCCTGGCTGGTGATGCCTCAAAGAATCTTGGACAAACGTGGCGTTGTCCCGCCGACGTTCGATCGCAAATAAAACCACAAATGGGGAGAGGATAAAAGGAAGCCGCTGCTCACGGACACGGTTGCAATATCACACCGCACTATTCTAATCGTTCAACAGGCCACTTCAGGGGGCAGCGGGCTCCTCGAGCCCGTCCAAATGAGAGCCAGCCGACACCCTCATTCGAACAAGAAGAAGATATCAGGGATTGGATTTATTCGTGTGATGGAAATCACCTGAAGCCCCGAAAAACAAGCTTTCGATCGGACCCACTTCTAAGGAGGATTAGATGGCAAGGCTCGAAGGTTCGTTCAAACGGAATTGCCGGCACTCCTTACCATCTCGCTCCAGCAGCAGAGCGCCATTCATTCTTCCGGTCTAGAGAATGCCTCAAGACCCTCCTACTCAAGAGTTGGCAACAAGGGGAGCTTCATTGGTTTGGGGTGAACCGGGAAGGGGACAGGGCAAGGGTCCTGGGAAAGGGGTGGACTCCGTCAGGCATGGAGAACTTCAATACACCCCCCGGGAAAAGCAGGCCCGGCGCAGAGCGGCAGCTGAACCCTGATTGCCGCCGGGCCGGAAACAGGAGACGGACCGTCTACACGGTGCTCCATCCACATTCTAACGCAGAAGGAAGGGCAAATGAAGAAATGGATCGGCAATAAAATCTACTTGTGAAACGCGGCACAATCCATGGGCAAATCAACCCTTTTGGCGCCCCGCTGACTCGTCGCCGGAGGCACCCCTCATTTTCTGGGCGGCTTGGAGGGACGGAGCTCGACCCGGCTGGGCAGGCTTCGTGGGTTATGCCGCAGCAGATCGAGGACGGCTTCGGCAATATCTTCGGGCTGGAGTTGCCACTCCCTGGTGGCATCGGCGGCGTCTCCTCCAAATTCCGTGTTGACACTGCCCGGCATGATGTAACTCACGCGGATGTTGTCGTAACGGACCTCCTGCATGAGGGCCTCGCTGAACCCGATCAATCCGAACTTGGAGGCATTATAAGCAGCTGCCTTCGGAAAGGCGTTCTTCCCGGCCAGGCTTCCGATATTGATGATCCAGCCTCCGGACTTCTTCATCAGGGGGAGCGCCTCATGACAGCAGTAAAACATCCCCGAGAGATTGGTTTCAATGACCTCCTGCCAATGCTCGGGGGAGAGATTCTCGACCAGCTCAAAGATCCCGACGCCGGCATTGTTGACCAGGATGTGCAGCCCTCCATAGGCGGCGGCCGCATCGGCAATCATCTCGGCGACCATGTCGGGCTGGCGCACATCACAGACAGAACCGTGGATTCGGTCGGCGGCCGATTTCTTCAATTCTTCGATGGCTCGCGTCACCGCATCCCGATGACGTGCCGCAATGGTCACCGACGCCCCTTCGCGGAGCAGCGCTTCGGTAATGGCTCGCCCGATCCCTTTGGTCCCGCCCGTCACCACTGCTGACTTGCCGTCCAATAGACCCACGGTCCCCTCCTTGGATAATCCAGACTTCCGAGGTCTCAAGACTTCGGAAATCCGGGGGGTGCTTCAAGATGTAATATCTGCGGGATTGATCTTTGCACGAATCAAGTACATTTTTCAAATAGAAGACAAACGAGTATTGCTCTATCCTGATGACGCAATGCTCGAGCCACATGGTTCATTATTGATATTGGTCTCAGGCCTCTTTGCAAAGCGCCCCACTTATGCAAATTAGTCCTGTTGGTTCGGGCTCATCCGGGTGAGGAGATTGAAAGTCATAGCCGGGATAGGGATAGTCCCCTTTGAGGGGACTTGTCTTAATACAGCCCGCCGGTTCACCAGCGGAAACAGCGAGCTAGAAGGCGTACCCCGATTCATCGGGGTTGGTGGGGGATGGGCGGTCGTTAACGGCCGACCCGGGTATGAGGTCAGCCCCGATGAATCGGGGTGAAAAACCGGGAGGGGTAGGCTTACCCGCCGGTAAACCAGCGGGCTGTACTCATTCAAGCCCGGCGAGCCGGGCTGTAATTCAATGTCTTTCGTTCGCAACCGCCATGCATCTATTGATCCCCTCCCCTAACGGCCAGTTGGAAGCTCTCTTGACCGAACCGAACATCTCCCCGCGTGAATGGGGGTGTGTGCTTTGTCATCCCCACCCGCAGTTTGGCGGAAGCATGCACACCAAAGCAATATTCCGCTCGGCGCGGGCTCTCCAGTCATTGGGGATGGTGACGCTTCAATTCAACTTTCGGGGAGTAGGTCAAAGCACAGGCGCATTTGACGAGGGGCGAGGGGAGAAGGACGACGTCCGTGCCGCGATTGACTTTCTGCAGATGCGTTTTCCAAAGGCGAAACTCGCCCTGCTCGGTTTTTCTTTTGGCGCCTGGGTGGGGCTTCAGGTGGGCGTAGAGGATGAGAGGATCGAGCAACTCATCGGCTTGGGAATCCCGTTCAGCATCTCCTCATTTTCATTCCTGAAAGCGAGTGTAAAGGCCAAACTGATCGTGCAAGGCTCGCGCGACGAATTTGGGTGCCGGGACGTCATCGAGACATGGTACGAAACCTTGTCGGAACCGAAGAAGCTCGTCCTTATCGAAGAAGCGACCCATTTGTTTGAGGGAAAAATCCACGAGCTCCAGAAATCCATGGTGGAGTACTTCAGGGAGCGTTACGCAATGAACGCCGTCAATCCAATATGAGAGTGAAACCTCCGGTTAGGGGACACAAACTCGGATCGCTCGTGGAATGTGCCACCCCGGCTCCTATTCAAGTCCCCTCTCTGTGTAGTCCGCGTTCCTCTGTGTCCAATGTCCTATTTCCGGAAATTCTCCAGGGCCAAGGTACGGTTGAGGGCGACACGCGTGAACACCAGTGACTCCGCCAACTGGCCGGCGATGTAGCGATCGATCCGGAAGGGGAATTTGACGGTCGCGCCCGAGTCTCCAGTCTTGGCTGCAGGCTTTGCCGAAAACGGCTCGGGGCTCGCCAGGGGGACGTCTCGGTAGTCAGAAAACTCAAAGACCTCGGTGAGCGCGACGGGTTGATTTGAAAACGGATCGGTCGCCGTATCGTAATCAAATTCCATGCGCGTGACCAGCGAGGTGGCGTCGTCGATGTAATAGCGCGTCGATTTCCCCGGCGAGCTGCCTTGAGGACCATGACCGTTTCCGGGTGAATCATCGACTTCAATCACCTTCCTGTTCCTGGCTGCCTCAAAGGCTGGAGTGGGATGGGCCCGGTCGCGGTGGCCATTTGCATTCCCGTTTCCGTTGTCGTTGCCGTTATCGGCAGCTCCGTTGGCGCCCTGGCCTTGTGCGGTAAACCTGTCGGTGAGGTCGGCAAGGTTCTTGCCATGCTTGCGGAAGTTGAACAGCGCCTCCAGGGAATGTTCGGTTTGGGATTCAATGAAGCGCTGGACATGGCCTGCCGCCTTGGTGCTGAGGGGGCCGGCCGAGTGCCACTGGTCGTTGCCATCGGTTCCCTCGCGCGTGAGGATCCTCTCGGGAGAGCGAGGATTGACAAAAGAGGACTGTGGCGCAGTGGACCCGTCTGGAGATGCCTCGGGTGCCTTGAACATGAGTCGCTGAAGCTTGTCGCCCTTGGCGCCACCTCCCGCAGGATCGGCCTGGTGAATCACGGTCACCGGAAACGTCTGCTGCGATTGCTGCATCTCGTTATCGTAGCGATAAATGGTCACAGTTCCAGTGGCGACCCACGTCTTGACTGCGCCCTTCTGCCAGCCATCTCCATGCGCCTTGGCTGCCCGATCCGCATGTGCTGAAGGGGAATTGCCCTGGGCCCAACAGGTCATGGAGGCAAACAGCAACAGGGCAATGATGCCCACGAATTGAGCATTGACTCTGATCGGCTTCCTAAAGGGTTTCTTATTTGTCATGTCCCACCTCGGCGGAAATCTGTACCTTGTCTTCTTTCTTTATTGCCCGAGTGTTTGTTTGCGTTGGGCAGCCTCAACGAAGCTACTGATCGCTGTACAATGCGGCCTCATCTCGACAGAAAGCAGGTTCCATCACACGGATTCCCGGGTGCAATCAGATTGCAAAGAACGCGAATGATATGGTCCGATTGTGTATTCTGATTCCACCCAAGCAAGTGTGCAGTGGTTGGCATTGTAATAATTCGCCAGCTCATGTTTGGAGCAGACTCATTCCAGTTTTGTAGGTGCCATTCGGATCTCTCTCTCCAAAGACAAAGCATGCGTCAGAAGGTTATACCTGAAAATTTCCTTGCCATTGGACAACATCAAGCCTTTATTAGATATTGAAAAGAACCCTCCGCGATACGGTCCCAATTCGCCCTGCAACTCTTTGGTCTTTGTTTTCGAGGCCTTAGCCGCTTCGATTTGCACTCGGTCGACAAGTTTCCCATCAGAAACCGTGTAGATTTCGTACTCCACAGGTTTAGTCTGTGGCCCAACTGCGGGTATGGACCTATTTGGCACGAATACAATCATGCCTCCATCAGGGCTGAGGTATGATTCCCCGAAAGGGAAGGTATTTATCTTCTTTGAAGTTTTCTTTGATCCGAGATCATAAGTGAATAAGTAACAGTCCAGAGTGGCACCCTCACCTTTGCAAGCGTGTAGTAATATCTTCTCATTTTGCAGGTCGTCAGGGCCTACTCGGCGATTCCCTTCAGCAAGGCCATTCAGTGGCAGTGTGTCAAGGATCGCGAAGTTTGAAAGACTAACAGTCACGAGGTTCCGGCCGGGTCCATATGCGTATAATAGACTTGAATCATCGGAATACAGGGGATGCGATATCGTCCCATTACCCCCAACCCAATATTCTGAGGGAGTATGCAGGGATCCATATGTTTCACCACTCAGAATAATTGTCTTGTTCTTCCACTCCATAGGATCCTTCTGACTAGTGGTCTCTGAATAATCCATCGCAATCGTCTTGCCATCGGGGGAGATAAACAGTTTTCCCAATGAGTCTCTTGAAATAACGGGGAGCTTACGAAGGACCTTCTTTTTGTTTACATCAACCACCCACCATCTGTACTGGTTCTCCCCAGGATAATAGTCTTGAACAAACAAGCGCCCATGCCCTTCGTCCCCAACGTAGTCGACTATTCGACCAATCATAGAGAAATCCACATCTCCGATTACCGAAATTTCACCAGTGGCAATGTCCAGTGACTTGATTCGACAAGTGTGGTCGTGCACATTTCTTGTTAATTCATATTCGCCTAGCCTTCCAAAGGGATTCTCATCGACTATGTAGACTTCATTGCGATCCCTAAACACGCGTATAGGAGACGCAAGGATGGTCATATTGTTCCCCAAGCTCAGCGAGACTATCATCGCGCCAAATACAACTCTCACGAGATGGTGTCTAAGCATATGGGACCTCCTAGAATGGTGGATGATCCGAAATGAACTTAACTTTATCTGCGTAACATATTCCGCCGGATTGCTTCGAACAAAAGGAATCGTTCCTCAAAAATACCGCACGTTCACTGTCGTAAGTGTAGTATCTTCCCCCGTTAAACCGTTGCCATGATTGCATCTGCAGTTGGTCAACTGTGAAATTGTTGCTAAATTTGACAAGATCGCTTTTCGCGATATTGTACTTTTCTTCAATCGTAGTCAATCCCTGAGCAATGTTCTTCTTCCAATCAAAAATCTCCTGCATTGAATCCGGAGGAGGGTTTGTTAGCTGCATTATTCCAAATCCTTCATCAAAAGTATGCAACGGCTGTCCTATTTCAGTCTGATTCTTACAATTTAGAGTACTCAGGAATTTAATTGATGGGCGGACAAATAACGGGGTCGGACCAAGCTAAATATTCTTAACAAAGAAGATAGCATCTAAAAGAGGGCTTTTTTGACGCTTAAGGCACCCTTTTTGCCCCGACAATTGTCCTGCTAAACCGCTTCATGCTCCAGCAACAGTCCACCGTCTTGGTGGGGCCTCAGCTTGATTGCAAGCCCCCCACCAACCCGTGGACGGGGTTGAAATGGCTTGAGTTTGTGGGACGCACCGGCCAAAGCGCTTGCGGGCTTCAAAGAGGGACCCGATCCAAGCTCGCCAGTAAGCTCCCGCCATGGTCAATTCCTTCCGGATCCATGTTGGCAAAGGGGGCTATTTTAGGGCCAAAAAAGCACTTCTAAGACCCCAATCCTATCCTTTTTTGTAATCATCCACAACCGTTTCAATCACTTGACTTGGTCCGACCCCGCACTTGCAAGCTACTTCCGGAAATTCTCCGGCGCCAAGGTACGGTTGAGGGCGACGCGCGTGAAAACGAGCGATTCCGCCAACTGGCCGGCGATGTAGCGATCGATTCGGAACGGGAATTTAACGGTCGCGCCCGAGTCTGCGGCCTTGGCCGCCGGCTTTGCAGAAAACGGCTCAGGGCTTGCGAGGGGGACGTCACGGTAGTCCGAAAACTCATAGACCTCGGTGAGCGCGACCGGTTGATTTGAGAACGGATCGGTCGCCGTGTCGTAATCAAATTCCATGCGGGTGACTAGTGAAGTGGCGTCGTCGATGTAATAGCGCGTCGATTGCCCCGGCGAGCCGCCTTGGGGACCATGACCGTTTCCGGATGAATCGGCGACTTCAATGACCTTCCTTTTCCTGGCGGCCTCAAAGGCTGGAGTGGGATGGGCTCGATCACGATGTCCATTGGCATTCCCGTTTCCATTGTCGTTGCCGTTATCCTCGGCTCGGTTGGCGCCCTGGCCCTGTGCAGTAAAGCGGTCGGTGAGGTCTGCAAGGTTCTTCCCATGCTTCCGGAAGTTGGACAGGGCCTCGAGTGACCGTTCGGTTTGGGATTCAATGAAGCGCTGGACAGGGCCTGCCGCTTTGGTACTGAGCGGGCCGGCCGAATGCCACTGGTCGGTGCCGTCGGTCCCCTCGCGCGTGAGGATCCTCTCGGGAGAGCGAGGATTGACAAAAGAGGATTGTGGCGCAGTGGACCCGTCTGGAGATGCCTCGGGTGCCTTGAAAGTGAGCCGCTGGAGCTTATCGCCCCTGGAACCTCCTCCTGCAGGATCAGCCTGGTGAATCACGGTCACCGGAAACGTCTGCTGCGATTGCTGAATGTCGCTATTCCCCACGGACGGATCTGAAACATATCGATAGATGGTCATCGTCCCCTGAGCCACCCACGTCTTGACCGCGCCCTTCTGCCAGCCGTCTCCGTGCGCCATGGCTGCTCGATCCGCATGTGCCACGGCAGAGTTGCCCTGGGCCAAACAGGTCATGGACGCGGACAGTAAGAGAGCAATGATACCCACAAAGTAACGGCTCGCTCTGATCACCCTTATAAAAGTTTTTTGATTTCTCATGTTCCACCTCGGTGGAATACTGTATGCGAAGCTCTTTCCCTTCTTGCTGGGTGCTTGTTGCCTTTCAACAGTCGTAACGAAGTGGCTGACCCCACCTCATCCCCATGGAGCAATTCTCTTTGAATCTGCAGAGACATCGTCCTAGCCTCTCAGTGGAACTCCATTCCTCAGAGGACCCGGACACATGGCTCCCAACGCCATGTGTGCGCCACCCCGCCCAACCGAAAGATGCGAAGAAGTGACTGCAGGCGATTAAGCCTCCCTACTTGTTTTGAGCTGGTTTCATAATCTTCGATTTCCGAATCTCGTCTTGAACAGACTTATCAGCACAGATGTCACTGTGGTCATACTTATTGACACAAGGCGATGTATCTTTGGAGAGGAGCTGTTCAAACTTCTTCCTGACTTCTGGGTTGTCCATATTCCCCAGCGTTCTAACAACCTGATATCGAATGTCCCGATCGTCTTGGCTATTCTCAAGCACTCGAAACAGGGGTTGCAAATCGATGGATCGCCCAAGGTCAACAAGCGGAAGGACCGCCCACATTAATTTATCCCGGACTAAGAAAGGTCGACTCGGATCTGCTGCGATTTGCACAAGTTCATTCAGTCCCTGATCATCGAGATGCTCTCTGCTTTGCTGAAGCCTCTGTTTTTTCAAGGCTGGGATGGCGGGCAATGACACACTGTCCGGCCATACTGCCACGGCATCCGCAGAAGCGCCTATTGCAATCACCTCGGGGGTCTGAGGATTCTTTAAAAGCTTCAAAGAGAAATGCGCCAACTCCCGCATTTGTTCCTGGCGATCTTGAATGGTGCCGATTTCAAGATACCGTTGAAGGACGTTCACCTCCTGGTGTTTATCGTCGATCGGAAAAAAGGACGAAGCGCCGAAGAGGGGCTTCCCTTGATTCAACTTGTCGCCTCCCAGCCACATGATCAAACCGCCGGGATCCTCAAAAATGGCTGGAAACAGACGAAAAATCCCCTCTTGACCATCGGCAATCTCCGGATAATTCTCCTCCTGTCGAGGTGCATTTGTCGGCAGTTTTCCTGTCTTCCGAAGCTCCTCGAAATCCTTGTGGGGATCCCATCCTGCCGGGGGGATAGAGCGAAGCATCACCCAAGGAAGAATTACGGCTTGAATCTCAGTGCCCGGCAAGATTCTGGAACCTTTAACCACCTCTTCGACCCGGAGATGTAAGACCTTGACTCCGCTGATATTGGCTAATGTGTGGTTATAGACTTTAACTCCCTGTGCGATTGCGCTGCTCTTGACTTGGCACACAACGATTAGTGTGGCATTTTGAGCAAACGAGAAGTCCATTACAGCGGAAGAGTTGAAGAACCATAAATCACTTACAGCATAAGGGTTAACGAGCCTTGAATCACCCGCCCGGGCAGATTGGGAATCTGCATAAAGCGGCCAACAAACAAGGACAAATAAAATCACAAAAACCTTGGCTTTCAACATAATCCCTCCGTGCGCACTCTACCGTGGTAGTATGGCTGTCAGGTAAGCTGTTTCATTCTCCCTGAAGGATAATTGTGTGCTGAGAACTAACGGAGTAGCTCCATCGGTCGCGAAACCACTGAATACTTTCTGCATTATTCCCGCGGTTGCATGATGATTCGCGTCCCCGTCAAACGCCACTCCCGCAAATCGATTGTCCCCATTTTGAGTAACCTGACTTTGGGAATTACTGTTCGGAACCAAACCCAGAACATGTCCGATTTCATGGGCGGCAACGTTTGCGATGCCGTTTGCGATCAAATCGTTTGACGCTCTCAGCCCTGATCCGTTGATCAAGGGGAGCTGATTGATAAAAACACCCCTAGGCGCAAGCGCATCACCTCCAAAGATGGCAGGTAAGAAGTCCAAGTCGTTAACAACCGCATCTCCCACTGTAACTGTTTCGGTGTCAGAAAACCTTCGAGGCGGTGAGAAATTCCCATTCGAGTCTTTCAGCGCTGAAATATCCATCGTCACAACGGCATCAGAGCCGGCGTCTGGCGTCCCCCATCCCGGAGGTTGCGAGAGCATTACCACCACGTTCGCGGCGCTAAAGAGCGATTGCACCCTTGCGACAACTGCGGCCTCGATAGAAGCTACATCAGCATCTGAGAGAGCCAGACCCGCGCCGGGAAAACTCCCCTTCATGAAACTAATCGCGTCAGGGAGAAATCTCAAGTACAGCCTCATGGGACCAACTTGAACGAAGGGTTTCTCCTGAGTCTTGTAGTTTTTGAGAAATGTATGATCTGGAAGGTATGCTGCGGCCAACACAACACCTGGGGTTGAGTTGCCCGTGACTAATCCTGTCTGATTGACAAAGGCGGTGTCTTGGCCATTTTGGACTGTGGCGGCAAGCGTGAGCGTAGAGAAGGTTGTGCCTTGAGGAAATTGGGCCAACGAATTTCCTTGGGCGTCGGTCGGTATGAGCTGGCGAGTTCCCCCCGAGTTCAAAGAAATGATGGAAGGAGAAATGAACGTCGTCTGACTTGGGTCAGCAACATTCACTCTCACACGCGCTTGAGCGGCCGCCACTTGGGCTGGCGAATCGTGGGACGGGAAGAAATCCGGCAGAATTCCAGCGGTGCCACGAAAGTCAGCGGTGTAAATAGTTGTTCCTGAAGGCCTAAGAGGAACAGATTGGCTTAGGTCGCAGGGTGTAAAGTCCAACAATTCATCCCCGCAATCATACGGAGGGTCATTGACATCATCAGTAATATGAACGTGGCTAATCCTGATGGGGTTGCCCTGGCTCGTGGAAACAGTCCAAGATAGGGTTGTGGAGGAACCTTCGATGATGGTTTGAGGGGTGGCCGTAAGCGTCGCATTAAGTCCGGGCGTGACATTCACACACGTGGCACCGGGCGAGAAACTGAAGCCGCCGAGGAAGGTCATGTTGACCAGGCCGGCACAGATCTGCGTATCCTGGGGGAGACTGACCACGTTGATCGTGTCGGTGCAGACCCCCGGCTGGCTGCAATCCTCCGGCGCGCTGGACAGGAATCCGAGGAGTGGGCGGGTGAACTGGAGGCTCTTGCTCGTAGGAGTAATAAAACCGATCGTCATGTTCACCGACAAGGCGCAAGGCTCCGGAGTACAGTAACACACTTGTACGTCGGAGATGGAGTTGCACGCCAACTGAAATCCCAAACTGGTATAGATGCGCACCCTAATGCCAATGAAACCGACCGTCAGATTGATGGGGTGGCCGATTTTAATATTATGGAGGCAACTGGTGTCGAACCAACTGTTGCCGCACTGAATGAAGGGAAGGCCGATCTGGAACGAGGCGACGTCAATTTCCGTGGGGGCGCAGGCGCCCGAGCAAGACCCGTAATTGTCCAGGATGATGGGTGTGTTGTTGCGCACCTGCTTGTCAAACGATGTGTTGCGGCTGGTCAGTTTGCCCGCTTGGATCTGAATCCCCTGGGCGCTGGTGAGAGGGCCAACCTGGATTTCGACCGAACTGTCTCCGGCGGCGTTCGAGGCAATGATATGAGCAATTCCCGGAGCCACGTTGGGATCCACCGTGAGGAGTCCGACGACGATCTCGTAGCCCTCCGGCGCTTGCGAGACACTTTGCAGTTGCACCATGCCTCTTAGTATATGGATGCCGGAATTATCCGCATGGATATCAGCGTTGGCCAGGTTGTTTCCCGTCAAATGAAAGTAGTACACCCCTCCCGCGTTGGGCGTGGCAGGAGCGACCGAATCGATCGTCGGCTTGCTCGCTGCATCCAGAACCCGAAAAATGACATTGGTGATGCCGTACTGCGGAACAGTCACAGTGAATAAATAGGTTCCCGTGGGAGTCCCGTTGGCAACGACGGTGACTTGAAGTTGTGTGTCGCTGACGTTCGAGACAGTGCTGATGGCCAGAGTTGAGTCCGTGGTGACCATCGCCTGGGTCAAATTGCTTCCCGTCAAAGTGAACGTCTGAGTGGCCCCGGTAAGCATAGACGTCGGTGAAATGGACGTGACCACGGGCTGGCCTTGCGGGTTCACCGCAGTCACGGAGAAGTTCACGATCTGGCTTCCCCCGAGCGTCTTGACGGTGATTGGAACGCTTTGAACCGGCGCATCGTTGGCGATTGCCACGAGAGCTGAGATTTGTGTTGCGGTGACCGTGGGCGGAGGCGAAATCGAAAATGCGACGTGACTGGAGGATGGAACTGAAAGCGTCGCACCGGTGAGATTGGAACCGGCAATGACAATTTCAAAATCATGTTGTCCTTGCTTGCCGGAAGATGGGGTGATGGTCGCGAGGCTCGGCGGCAAGGCCACACCAATGACCAGATTGGCGGAAACATCCCCAAACCACACCCCATTTTGCGCCATCTGCCATAGAAAATTGTAAGTTCCAGGTGTTGTGGGTGCAGTGACATTAAAGGAGAAAGTCTTGCTTGCTCCTGGGGGGACCGATTCACCAGCCGCCAGCACCACGCGGCTCGGACCCCAGGTCGTGTTGTTCGCAGGGTTTTGAGAGCCCAGCTGGTAGTTTCCTGCCGCATTCCAGGTGGTCGTTCCGGTGTTGGTCAAGGTCACTGAGACGGCGTAGAGGCCACCCGGAACCATTACCGTCGGAACGGATTGGCTGACGAATTGGGCATTGTTGACCATCACATTCAGCGAGCCCGAAGCAGTCCCGCATGGAGTGCTTATATGAAAGGGCTGGAGCCCAGCCGGGACGTCAGTGGCCAAGGAGACGGTGGCGGTGACGGGGCTGCCGTCATACCAGGGATCCGGGGAGTAACTGGGGAATGTGATCCCCGCAGCGTCGCTCCATATCGTCAGTGGACCGCACAATCGCGTCCCCGTGATAGAATACGTGGTGGTCGTCCCTGCCACGACAGGCCCTATCGTATTGGGCACAATCGCCAGGTCCGGGGGATTGGGACATCGGATCGAGATCGCAGCCGACTGGTCGGCCCATGGGATGGCAGGAAGCAGTGAATCCCTCAATCCAGTATACGCATAATCTCCGATCGCTGTGCACCTCGAAGCGAAAAGAGGGGCCTGAGCTAACTGACCCGCTGATTCATTGGAGGCCCAGCTAAACACCGGCCAGCCGTAAGTGTACTCCGGCCCGAGTCCATTCAAAAGATAGCGGCTGTCGGCCGTGACACTTCCCATGTTGCCCGCTGACATGGTGAAGGTGCCCGGCGGAACCATTGAGGCTGGCGAAATTGTGAGGGTATTGGGGTAGGGTATCGGTGGGTTTATTGTAAGGCTGACCGGCGGTGACAGCATCACCCAGGTGCTGGCATCAGCGTTCTTGATGGCCCGATAGGTGTAAGTGCCTGTGCCGTCGTTGTGATTGACCGTCACTTTGACTTTCCCCTGGCTGTCGAGCTGCTTCTCCCATCGGGCCACGGTCACCACATTCCCCGGATTGCCCGACCATTCGTATTGCAAGCTCAACCACAGGTTGGCCCCATTGCCCACCGTCAGCCAGTAATCTCCGTTGCCGGCATTCTGGGAAGTTGGCGAGAAACTCATGGAGGTAGGCTGGGGGTAAACCGAAGGCGTGCTCTGATTCAGCGTGGAGGCGCCGAACCAGCCCACACCCTCTCGCACCATCCGCCACTGGAAGTTGTAGGTGTTGGGGGTGGAAGGGGCTGTGATTGCAAACGTAAAGGTCTTGTTCGCTCCCGGCACAACGCTCTCACCTGTCGCCAGCGTCACCCGGCTCAAGCCCCACGTCGTGTTGCTGGCAGGGTTCTGTGACCCCAACCGATAGCTTTGGCTTTCACTCCACGTTGTAGTGCCGCTGTTGCGCATCGTTACCGACACGGTATAAGTGCGCCCAGCCTCCAAAGGCGAGGGCAATGTGGTTTGACTTATGAAGCCGGCATTATCCACCATTGAGTTGACCGTGATGCGCGTGGTGGCTGTCGTGGAGTCGCCGCTACTATTGTAGACCGTGAGCGTGTAAGTCGTAGTGGCGGTCGGGGTGACCCACATCCAGCCGCTCGGGCTGACGTACTGGCCGTTGATCTTGGCTGAAGAAACATTCTCGCCGTCCCAGTTCAAGTAGGTTCCATCTCCCCGGTTGATGGTGGATTGATCAGGGTAAAAATAGCTGACCGAAGGGGGAGCAGGCCGAGGATAGAGCGTCAGCGGGGTGGAAATGTTGGTCCAGGCGCCGTTCGGTCCATTGTTCGAATTGCGAATTCCGGTGAAGGTGTAACTGCCGGCGAAGGAATCACTGTCGTAATAGTTGTCAACACAACCATCCGCCCCAAACGTGACCCCGTAGTCGGTTTCATACGGGACGCCGTCCCAGTAGTACTTCAGATCGACCGTCATGTTGGCCCCGCCGCCAGCACAGAACCTCACCGTACCGGGCATGGTGAGACTGGGGGTGCTCGCCGACAGTGAAGTGGGATTGGGCGCAGCGGCATTCATCAGAAGTGGAGAGGCGAGCAGCAGACTGAGAAGGCAAAGCATGAGAAGAGAAATCAGGTCTGGTCTCCATGTCGTTCTTCCGGCGCCAGGCGAATCTCCAGCGGAGGAATCACTCTCTGATGAATTCTCATTTACAGAAATCCAGGGTGGACAGTCTCGAGTCCCGACTTGCTGTGCTTCAAGATTCTCGGATGCGCCGTTCCCACCCAAGATGACAGAGCCCTGCCGGGGCGAATTGATTCGAGGTGCCGGTGCTGACATAAGAGCCTCCTCCGGGGAAAGAGGAAAAAGGGATGAAAGGAACAACATCCTAAATTTGAACCTGGGGTCGCTCGTGGTGACGAGTTTGAAGGGGGAAGAACACGAGCGCTTTAATCG
The DNA here is from genome assembly GCA_020073085.1 of Terriglobia bacterium. Classification (NCBI taxonomy): domain Bacteria; kingdom Pseudomonadati; phylum Acidobacteriota; class Terriglobia; species Terriglobia bacterium. Next base: position 291,539 of record JAIQFV010000002.1, read on the forward strand.
ATAACATAGAGCGGGGGGTGGGGGCGTCAAGAGTTATTTGCAAAAACTTTCACAAAGTAACGCTCACGTTTGGTTCCGATTTCAGTTTTTCTGAGGATGAATAGAAACAGAATTCAGACGAGAGGCTTCAACTATCTTCTGCGCCGTGCGCGGACTCCGATGATACGGAGTGTGATGACTTGTCCACTCTTTGTGGAAGACTGCTTGTTATGGCAGTAGGGGCGCATCGCCATGCGCCCCCCGGACGTTGGACATTCGCGGTTCATGTATCAGCGTAAAGAATCAGGTTTTTCGAAGAATTCGGGGCGCATGGCTATGCGCCCCTACGAGGGATGATGGACATTTTGGTAAGATGCCTAGTGACGTTCGTGTCCGAAGGCCGATTGACTCGACGCGTGCACCCCGATAGGTCGGGGCATGCACCACCCCGGCCGAAGTTTGAAGATGAGAGGAACGTGCCATGAGTGACAGAATCCCCATGATTGTGTTTTCAGATTATCTTTGACCGTGGTGCTACAACGCCGCGGTGCGGCTGCGAATCATCCAGAGAGAGTTTCAGGACTCTATTGAGATGATCGAGAAGTTCTTCCCGTTGCGGCGAGGTGTGGAAAACCATGCCGAATTCACGGAATATATCATTGAGCATCGTCACGCCGCCAGCGAGCAATTGAAGTCCGATGCCGAAGTGACCGATCCTCCCGCCTTCTCCATTCCTCCCCTGGGGACCCGTTATCCGCGCTCCTCGATGCCGGCTTTGGAGGCTGCAGCCTTTGTCCAACGGAATTATCCGGATCGTTTTGACGCCTTCGACCTGGCTCTATTTCAGGCATTCTTCACCCGTACTGAGGACATCAGCAACATCGATTTCCTGGTTCGCCTGGCGTTTGACTACAACATCAGCATGGAGACCCTGCGGGAGGCCCTGGAATCCAGGCAATTCAGAGAAACCGTAATGAAGGATTTTCGAGTAGCGGCGGAGGAGTTTGGGGTCACGGGAATCCCCACTGTCATTCTCCCGGACCAGTTCCCTATCGTCGGCGCTGTTGCGACCAGCCAGTATCGGGAGGCAGTTCAGCGTGCGATTCGGGAGCGGGTTCATGCGCCGTGAGATGAATCGGAGGTGAAGACGTGAAGGGATATTTTAAAAGGCGTGCGCGGTGCTCGGTATAGGATCACTCTTCCGGGGTTATTTCTGAAATCTCTACATCGAGGCGATGCTCCGTGTCCATGGCCTCAATTTCATGCCGGCGCGCCTCGGCGTCCTCCCGCGTCTTGAACCGCTCGGTACGCGTAGCAATGCCGAGGTTCTTGCTGATCTTGGGATAGACGTTCAATTCGTAACGATCAATCTCAGTCATGGGTAAGGTGTAAGCCGATGGGGCTCCAAAGCCACAATCGGAGTCTATTGTAGTTTCTCAATCACATGAGTGATTCACCCTGCACTGCTGCCCTGTAAGGGCAGTCTCCAATAACCCAGGGCACCGCCCTGGGAAGGACGACCATTATCGGGTCTCGGTTTGCCCTGAAAGGGCAATCTGATAGAGGTGCAGCTGGGCGCACGAGAATTTTTTAATCGTCCACGGGCCCCCAAGATTCATCTACGATCTGCCTATTAAGGAAACCCGCCCAGGCGGGTTTGTGTGCTATGGGCGATATGATCCCCCAGGGCGCTGCCCCGGGCTCTTGAAGATTGCCCTTGCAGGGCAAGAGAACAGGCATGACCTTGTTTCCTCACACAAATCCCGGGGACGCCAATTACCGCTTTTTTATGCTCACGATTTCCGGATGCGTCAAGCCTTGAGGCGGTTCTCTTATTTTGCGCTTCCACTTATTGAGCCCCTGCAACCTCTTGGGTCGCCTTAATACATCTTTTCCAGGATCTGTTCCGCGGCGTCCGCCGTCTTGCTGAGATCATCGATCGTGTGTGCGGAGGAGAGGAACATGGCCTCAAACTGCGAGGGGGCGATGAAAATCCCGCGACGCAGCATTTCGTGGAAGAACTTGGCGTACGCCCTGGTATCGGAGGTTTTGGCGGAGGCGTAATCGACGACCGGCTTGCCGGTAAAGAAGACGGTCAGCATGGAGCCGATGTGGTTAATAGTGATCGGCCAGTTGCGCCGTTTGACGGTAGTTCGCAAGGCTTCCACGAAGCGATGTGTCGTCTCATCAAGCGTCTTGTGGAAACCGGGCATCCGCAATTGGCGGAACATCTCGATGCCCGCGCGCATGGCCAGCGGGTTTCCGGACAGCGTTCCGGCCTGGTAGACCGGCCCCAGCGGCGCCACCAGCGACATCACATCGCTGCGGCCGCCGTAAGCGCCCACCGGCAGTCCCCCACCGATGATCTTCCCCAGAGTGGTCAGATCGGGACGGACTCCCACAAATTCCTGGGCCCCGCCAAGGGCCAGGCGAAACCCGGTAATCACCTCGTCAAATATCAGCAGCGCCTCGTACTCGCGGGTCACTTCGCGCAAGCCTGACAGAAACGCGTCATGGGGAAGAACGACACCCATGTTGGCCGGGATAGGTTCCACGATGACGGCGGCGATGTCTTTGCCCTCTGTTTCAAAGATTTTTCGTACCGCATTGAGATTGTTGTACGGCACGTTCAAGGTCAGGGCGGCCAACTCCTCGGGCACACCCGGGCTCGCGGAAATCCCCAGCGTGGCAAGTCCTGAGCCGGCCTTCGACAAGAAACTATCCCCGTGTCCGTGGTAGCACCCTTCGAATTTCAGAATCTTCTTCCGTTTGGTGAAAGCGCGCGCCAACCGGACGGCGCTCATGGTGGCCTCGGTGCCGGAGTTGACGAAACGCACCAGGTCGATGGACGGCATCGCCGTCTTCACCAGGTTCGCGAGCTCGACTTCCAGGGGGGTAGGAGCTCCATAGCTGGTTCCGTGCGTCACTTGCTCCTGGATGGCGCGGACGATGGCGGGGTGGGCATGCCCCAAAATCAACGGACCATACGATCCGACAAAGTCGATATACTCGTAGTCTTCCACGTCGACGATCCTTGAACCGTGCGCCCGTTTGACGAAGAAGGGCTCGCCGCCCACCGCCTGGAAGGCCCGCACGGGACTGTCCACGCCGCCGGGGATCGACTTGCGGGCTTCCGTGAACCAGAATTTCGAACTCTGTAACGCTTTCACTTTTCCTTCAGCCATTTTGCGGCATCCTTTGCGAAGTAAGTCAAAATCAGATCAGCGCCGGCGCGCTTGATGGACGTCAGAAGCTCCAACACCACGCGGCGCTCGTCGAGCCAGCGATTGCGGACCGCTGCCTTTACCATGGAGTATTCGCCGCTGACATTATAAGCCGCGACGGGAACGTTGACGGCGTTCCGCACCTCACGAATGATGTCGAGGTAAGGCAGCGCCGGCTTCACCATGACGATATCCGCGCCTTCTTCAAGGTCGTTCAGAACCTCCTTGATCGCCTCGATCCGATTGGCCGGATCCATCTGGTACGAGCGCCGGTCGCCGAACTGGGGGGCGCTTTCAGCAGCTTCACGAAAGGGGCCGTAGAAACCCGAACAGTACTTGGCGGCGTAAGAAAGAATGGGGACGTTCGCGAAATCGTTTTCGTCGAGGATCTCCCGGATCGCCTTCACCCGGCCATCCATCATGTCGGAGGGCGCCACGATATCAGCGCCCGCCTGGGCGTGAGAGAGGGCCTCATCCGCCAACAACTTCAACGTCGGATCATTTGCCACATCGCCGTTTTCAATCACGCCGCAATGACCGTGGCTCGTATATTCGCACAGGCAGACGTCGGTGATGACAATCAAGTTGATTCGGGCTTTCTTGATGGCGCGAATGGCCTGCTGCACCATCCCCTGCTCCATCGACGCGTGGCTGCCGACCTCGTCCTTGGCCTCGGGAATTCCAAAAAGGATGACCGCCGGGATGCCCAACCGCGCCACCTCCCGGCATTCCCGGACGATTTCGTCCACCGACATTTGATACACGCCGGGCATGGAACGAATTTCTTTTTTTACTTTCTTTCCCGGAACCACAAACAACGGATAGATGAAGTCCCGGGGTGAGAGCGCGGTCTCCCGAACCATGCTGCGAATCAATTCGTTGCGCCGCAGCCGCCGCGGTCGATGAATCGGAAAAGGCATAAACACGACCTCCGGAATTTAAAGAGATTGATAAAAACGAATGATCGCCGCCGTGAGATCGGCGAGCGTGGATGGGCTCGCTTCGATGGCGACGTCCACACCCTGTTCCCGCAGCGCGGCGGAGGTGGTCGGGCCGATTGAGGCCGCATGAAAATGTTCCTTGATGGCGGCAAGCGGCTCACTCCCCACCCAGAGAACGAATTGTTGAACCGCCGAGGGAGAGGCAAAGGTGATGACGTCGATCTCTCCCCTTCGGATTCGTTCGATCCAGGTCGAGGACTTGCTTTCCCCCGGCTGGGTCCGGTACACCACAACCTCGAGAACCTCTGCCCCCCGGGCGCGCAGCTCGCGAGGCAGTTCCTCCCGCGCCAGGTCCCCACGCGGCAATAAAATCCTCTTCCGGAGCAAATCAGGCCCCAGGGTCTCGAGTATCCCCTCGGCGCTGAAATTATCCGGAACCGCATCGACCCGGATGCCCAACTCCTCGAGCCGGCGGGCCGTCGCCGCGCCGACGGCATAGACTTGGTGCGTATTCAAAACCGGACTCTTCTTCTGACGAAGGCCTCTCCCTGTCCATTTGTCAACCGCATTCACGCTGGTGAAGATCAACAGATCGAACCTGGCCAGCTGATCCATCGCACGGTCGACCAGGGCCCAGGAAGGTGGATCGGCGATCTGAATCAGGGGGAGGGTGATGACCTGGGCTCCCAGCGCTTCCAGTTGTGCCGCGAACTCCGCCGCCTGCTCGCGAGCCCGCGTGATGACGATAGATCGGTTCGCGAGGGGGCGACTTTTTGCGGGGGTCAGAGATTGATTCATGGTTGTTCCCGGATGAGCCCGTTCGTTCCTGAGGATGCTTCAGACCGAACAGGCCAGTGGGGTTTCCAATCATACCGCGGGCAGTTCCGATGCCGCGGATCGTCGAATCGCGTCCAGAATCTTATCTGCACCAGCCTGGAGAAGCCTCCTGGCCAGGGTAGAGCCGAGGGAGGATGCCTCCGATTCCCTTCCCTCGATTCGATCCCGCAAATAAATCTTTCCATCGATCGACATCACGCACGCCTCCAGGATAAAGCGCCCCTCTTCGACTCGAGCCCACGCCCCGATGGGGACCTGGCATCCTCCCTCGAGCTCCCGCAGCAGGGTTCGCTCTGATTCCACTGCCGACCGGGTGGGCGAGTGATTGAGACGGCCCACCAGCTGGAGAAGTTGCGGGTCGTCGTCGCGGCATTCGACTCCCACCGCCCCTTGGGCGACCGCCGGCAAGGCGATGTCGGTAGAAAGGGTCTCTGTAATGCGGGAGGACCAGCCCAATCGGTGCAGTCCTGCCCGGGCGAGCACAATGGCATCGTAAAGGCCCTCGTCCAGCTTTCTTACCCGGGTGTTTAAATTTCCCCGGAGCGTCAGGATTTCAAAATCGGACCGAAAATGTTTTAGAAGCGCCTGGCGGCGAAGGCTGCTGGTTCCGATCCGGGCGCCGGAGGGGAGCTCGGCGAGTTTTTTTCCAGCACGACTGAGAAGGGCGTCGCGCACGTCCTCACGCTCGCAGACCGCGGCGATGGCCAGTCCTTTCGGAATCTCGGTGGGGACATCCTTCATGCTGTGCACGGCGATGTCGACCTCCCGGGACAACAGGGCATCTTCAATTTCCTTAATGAACACGCCTTTGCCGCTCAACTGGGCGACCGGGGCGCTGGTATCGCGGTCGCCTTCAGTCCTGATGGTTTTAAGGTCGACCGTCGTTTCAGGCGACTGGCGGGACAGCGCGTCGCGAACAAAGTGTGCCTGCCACAGGGCGAGCTGACTTCCCCGGGTGCCGATGATGATGCGTTTTACCATTCTTCTTTGTCCAGGTCGAAGAGATACCGTAACGCCTTGGCGTGGTCCTGGCGTTCGCTTTCATCTGCGGTGCGTTTGAGCCGGATGGTCGGCTCGTGCAGAATCTTGTTCACAATGGACTGCGTCAGGGCATCAATGATATTCCGTTCCCGCTCGCCCAACGGCCCCAGTTTGCGCAAGTGCGCTTCCAGTTCAGCGGTCCGGATCAGTTCCACTTTCTTTCGAAGGCTGGTGACGGTCGGAACGGCGGCCAGCCCCTCGAGCCAGCGCATGAAGAGGCGCACCTCTTCATCGACGATGCGGTCGGCCTTGGGGATGTCCTTCTCACGTTCGGCGCGATTGTTCTCGGCGATCGACTTGAGGTCGTCGAGATTGTACAGGTAGACGTTGTAGATTTCCTGGACGCGGGGGTCGATGTCGCGGGGCAGGGCGATGTCGATGAAGAACAGGGGACGATGTTTGCGCGCCGACATCAGCCGTTCCAGGTGCGCCTTGGTGATCACGAAGTCGGGCGAACTGGTGGAACTGATGATGATATCCGGTGGCAGCAGCGCCTCGTCCAGATTTTCCCAGGGGATCGCGGTGCCCTTGAACTTCGCCGCCAGTTCCTTCGCCCGATCGAACGAGCGATTCGCGACGGCGAAGTTTGTTACGCCGTGCAAGGAGAGAGACTCGACGGTCAGCTCACTCATCTCCCCCGCCCCGAGCACCAGCACGGCACGCCCTTCCAGCTTTCCAAAAATCTTGGCGGCGGTTTCAACGGCGACGGAACTGAGGGACACCGGCCGGCTGCCGATCTCCGTTTCCGCCCGGACCCGCTTCCCTACTTCCACCGCTTTTTGAAACAGCCGGTTCAGAACAATTCCCGTGCTCTTGTTTTCGAGCGCCAGGACGAACGCGTTGCGGACCTGGCCGAGGATGTGGGGCTCCCCCACCACCTGGGAGTCGAGGCTGGACGCGACCCGGAACAGATGCCGCACGGCCTCTTCCTGGGCCCGCTGGTAAAAGCAGCCGTTCAGGGTGGCCGGGGTGATTTGATGGAATTCGCAAATGAAATTCCGAATCTCCTCGAGAGGACTGGTTTCTCCCTCCGTGAGGCCGTAAATCTCGCTGCGGTTGCAGGTCGACAGGATGACGTCCTCGCGGAGCAATCCTCGCTCCGAAAGGGTGGTCAGGGCAGTCCGGCTCTGATCCGAATTGAAAACCACCCGCTCCCGGACTTCCACCGGGGCCGTGGTGTGATTGAGTCCAACTAAAAAGATCGGCATCCGAGTTCAATAAAATTTGTGGAAAGAGGAAAAGAACAGGTTCACCACGCTGTAACTGAAAATGATGATCAGGAAACCGCACACTGAGATGATGGCGGAGCGCTTCCCTTTCCACGTTCCCTGTTTCTCCAAATAGAGGTACCCGGCGTAGACCAGCAGGGTAATCAGCGACCACACGAGCTTGGGGTCCAAGGCCCAGTGGACATGAAGTTTCCGCGCCCAGAGCGACCCCAGCAGGATTCCGCACACCAAGACCGGGACGCCAATGGCGACGGAGGTGCGGTTCATGCGCTCCAAAAGCTCCAGCGAAGGCAGGCGCGAGAACAGAAGCCCGGAGCGGCGAATTCGAATTTGATGGTGCTGCAACAGGTACATCGCCGACAGGATGAAAGAGACCGTGAAGGCGGAGTAGGCAAAAATGTTGGAGGTGACATGGTACGCGAATAGTGCGCCGCGCAATTCGGCGGGCGGCGTGTAGCGTTCCGTCCGGTTCAACAGGGTGGCGAGGATCAGAAGGATGATGGGAATGGGCAGCAGGAACGCCCCGACGGACTTCTGGCGGTGACGGAATTCCAGCGCCAGGTAAATGATCGCCACCATCCACGCAAACAACGAAAGCGATCCATAGAGATCATTGTAAGGAACCACCTGGAACTGGCGCGACCGTGCCAGCATGGCGCCAAAATGAATCGCCATGCTGAGAACCAGAAACCGGGACGCCAGCTTGGCGAAGGCCGGCCTGCGCTCAACCAGGTTGAGTCCGTAAAGCACTTCAGTGATCAGGTACGAAAGGATGGCGATCCAGCTGAGGATGATGTACATGAAGGAGAATCCTGTTCACCGACGGAAGTCTTGGAATGTATGCCATCGCTCAAGATTGCGAAGCAAACTCTCCGGTGCTGTCGATGCTCATGCCAAACGACGCCCCGCAGGGCACCAGGGTCGGGCAGCGGGCACTTCCTTATTGCAGAGACAAGCTTGAACAGAATCACGCGCCCGGTCGAAGGTGACAACCATGCAAATGAGGAAGTATAGCAAAAGAGCCGCTTTCCCACAAACGACGCGGAGCGCGGAAGCGCGTGCGCCGGGCCTGCAATTGGCTTGACAGGTGGGCGGAGCGTCACTATAGTGGGGGTTTTGTAAGCACGCTGGAATCAAACTAGGAGCACACCTGATGCCGAAGAGAACATTTCAACCCAATCGGAGACGGCGCGCCAAAACTCATGGTTTTCGGGAACGCATGTCGACACGCTCGGGCCGCCTGGTTCTAAAGCGGCGACGGGCAAAAGGTCGTAAGCGGTTGATTCCTTAGGCAGAACCGTTTGGGGGATGAGGGTAGATGGTTCCTTGAGATTTCCCAAGCAAATTCGGCTGACTCGTAGAAGTGACTTTCAAAGGGTGTATAAGAACGGCCGTCGGGCAAGAGGATCTCATTTCGTTGTTTTCTTTGATCAGAATCATCTGGCGTACAGTCGTTTTGGAATGACTGTGTCGAAGAAGTTGGGGTCGGCTGTCCGGCGCAACCGGATCAGGCGCATTTTCCGGGAGGCCTTGCGCTTTCACCAAAGAGAGGCGATGCCAGGGTTCGACTTTGTCTTCAATCCCCATCCGTCCGCGGCCAACTTGAAATGCCAGGCGCTTGCGGAGGATGTCGCCCGGGTGCTCTCACAATTGAAGGGAAAGTACGATGCGTCGTTTGGTGTTAAGCGCTCTTAACCTATATCACCGATTCGTCTCACCCGTGCTCCCCCCCTCCTGCAGGTTTGTTCCATCTTGTTCCGTCTATGCCTCCGAGGCGGTGGAAAAGTATGGGATTTTTAAGGGGAGTTGGCTCGTATTGCGTCGATTGGCACGATGCCATCCGCTCGTTCAAGGGGGTTACGATCCCTTGCGTTGACCTGACTTGCGGGAATCAAAAAGGGAGAGGGGGTCGGTCCTCTTCGGAACACGAGATATCGGTTGATCCCTCCCCTATGAATTTTGTATTTCAGGTTTTATCCGCCGATCACTGATAAAGCTCATGGAAAAAAGATTCCTCCTTGCCTTTGTGCTGTCGCTGCTGGTGCTGGTGCTCTCCCAGGTCCTGATTGAAAAGAAATTCAAGCAGACCGCCCGGCCCGCGCAGCCTCCCGCGTCGGCAACACAGTCAATCCCTGCTGAAAAGCCGCCGGTGATCCCCACCCCTGCGGAGATAAAATCGCCCGCAGCGGCGTCATCCGCTACTCCGATCAAAGCTGAACGCGAACACGATATTGTGCTGGAAAATTCGCTGGTCAAGGTGATTCTCTCAAACCGCGGCGGGGTCGTGAAGAGCTGGATCCTGAAACAGTTCAAGGATTCGAACCGGCAGGTTCTCGACCTGGTCGCGGGGGGCGATCCTGCCAAAGGAGGACTGCCTCTTTCGTTGTACTTCCCTGACAACAACGATCTGACGAATGAGGTCAATTCGGCGCTCTTTGCTGAGGCCCCGGGAGACGCGAAAAACATTGCAGGGCAGAGAGCAACCGGGGTTGTCCTGCAATATTCCGAGAATGGCGTTGAGGTTGAAAAATCCCTCTCCCTGAAGCCCAATTCTTTCCTGGCCGAATTGAATATCCAGGCAAAAAGGGCTGGCAGCAGTGTGCCCTGTCTGGTGGAGTGGCCGGCACGATTTGGAGACAATGCCCTGGAGATCCGCGATGACCCGCGCGAGGTCGTGACCCTCACCGAAGGAAGGCCCACCAAGACCTCGCTGGCGAAGGTCAAGGATACCCAGGATCTGGCCGGGGGATTTAAGGTCGGGGGTGTAGAAGACCGATATTTTGTGGCGATCTTCCTTCCTCTTGCACCCATCTCGCGAGTTCAGGTCACTCAGAACGGTGCTCGCCTCGCACTCCCACCCGGGATGAACCGTTTGTACGTCGGTCCCAAAGAGATCAGCATCCTCAGGGGCGTCGATCCTCAACTGGAGTCACTCGTCGATTTCGGATGGTTCGGTATCATTGGAAAGCCATTATTTCTTGCGCTAAGATGGATCTACGGCTATTGTAAGAATTACGGGTTGGCCGTCATACTCCTGACAATCGTCATCAACATGGCAATCTTCCCCTTGCGCTGGAAAAGCATGGTTTCTGCTCAAAGAATGCAGAAACTCCAGCCTAAGATAAAGGCAATCCAGGAGAGATATAAGAAATATAAGGTCAATGATCCCAAGAAACAGGAAATGAATCAGGAGATGATGGCCCTTTACAAGGAGCACGGGGTCAATCCGTTGGGTGGGTGCCTTCCCATATTACTACAAATGCCGATTTTGATCGCTTTTTACAATGTCTTGACGGTAGCCATTGACCTGCGTCAGGTTTCATTCCTTTGGATCCCGGATCTGTCACAGTATGACAAGACCTTCGTTCTGGTGATCATCATGGTCGTCACGCAATTCCTGATGCAGAAACTCACGCCGACCCCATCGGCTGATCCTGCTCAGGCCAAGCTCTTCATGTTGATGCCCCTCGTCTTTGGATTCATGTTTGCGAAAGTGGCGAGCGGGTTGGTGCTTTACTGGTTGACAGGGAATGTGATCGGGATTATTCAACAATTGTACTTGAACAAGCACGGGATGGTAGCGGCGCCCGGCACCGCAAAAAAGTGACGAAGGGAAGGGTTTCAGCGTCCTTAGTATTTCAACTATGGAAAAAGAGACAGAGATTTCTAATCAGACGGATTTTCAAACGCGGCTCATGGGATTTGCCCATAATCTTTTTGAGACGATGGGGTTCCAGGTTCAATGCGCCACCTCCGTGACGGAGGGGATGCTATATCTGGATCTCTCCGGGCGGGATGTGGAAGAACTCATCGCGGACCGGGGTGAACTGCTCCATGCTGTCGAGTACCTGCTCAATAAGATTTTCCAGACGGACGTCAACGAGCATGGCATGATCAACTGCGACGTCATGGGCAAGAAACAAACGCGGATGACCGAGCTTCAACTGATCGCTCGCACTGCGGCGGAAAAGGTCCGGGACACCCGACTGCCGTTCAAATTAAACCCCATGGATTCGCGGGAGCGCCGAATCGTTCATCTCGCCTTGGCGGACGACCAGACCATTCGCACGGAGAGCGAGGGAGAAGGCGAATATCGAAAAGTAGTGATCTATCCCTCAGAGTAGATTCCGCTGTGGGGCCGACGTCCTCGTCGGCCTTTTCCGACCTATTCAGGGAATCCACAGAATTAATCAGAGCTGGCAGTTTGTTCTCGGCTCCCTCCCCCCACTTCCCCTTTCAAACTTCTCTCCCCCTTTCTCCCGCTTGATATAAAATCCAGGGGTGCTGGCCCACGACACGATCGTCGCCATTTCCACGCCCCCGGGACGGAGTGGTATCGGTGTTATCCGACTCAGCGGGGACAACGCCCTGGCGGTGGCGCGGAACCTCATGGCGGCCAAGGGCTCCCCCGAGAGTGTCGCGGCCCTCTCGCCGCGGTATGCCGAACGCATTGACCTTGTGGATCCCTCCAGCGGCGCCTTGATCGATGAGGTGGTAGTGACCTTCTTCAAGGGCCCGAAATCGTATACCGGCGAGGATGTCGTTGAGATCAGCTGTCACGGATCCCCCGTCGTCCTACATCACGTCGTTCAGCTCGCCATGGCCGAGGGGGCGCGGATTGCCGAACCCGGCGAATTCACCCTACGAGCCTTTTTGAACGGACACATTGATTTGGTGCAGGCGGAGGCCATCCAGGATTTGATTGATGCCCGGACCTTTTACCAGGCGCAGGTGGCCATCCAACAGGCACATGGGCTACTGTCGAAAACCCTGGGGCCACTGAAGGACCATCTGATTGACCTCATCTCCCTCCTGGAAGCGGGAATCGATTTTGCGGAAGATGATGTCCCGGTTCTCGCCGACGAAGCAATTAAATCCAGGCTGCAAGTTCTTCAGGGCGAGTTGGATCCCATCCTCCAGAGTTTTTCGGCCGGCCGCATCATCCGGGATGGGCTCACCCTGGCGATCATCGGCCGGCCCAATGTCGGGAAGTCGAGTCTCTTCAACCGCCTGTTATCGAGCGAGCGAGCCATCGTGACGGAGATTCCCGGAACGACCCGGGACCTGATCTCCGAGATGGCGCAGATTCATGGTCTTCCCGTGCGGCTGATGGACACCGCCGGGATCCGCGAGTCAATGGACCGGGTGGAACGCGAGGGCGTGGCCCGATCGTACGCCGCCCTGGCGGAAAGTGATCTGGTCCTGCTGGTGTTGGATGCCTCCGGGCGGTGGGATCCCGGAGAAGGGGACCTCGTCCGGGAGGTCCGGCCCCTGAAGCACGTGATCGTGCTGAACAAGTGCGACCTGGGCGTGCGGATTGAACCCTCCCGGCCGGAGTTCCTAGGCCGCCGGGTGCTGTCGGTTTCCGCCAAGACCGGCGACGGGATTGAGTCTCTTCAGGGGGTTATTTTCGAAATGGCTACCGGCCGGTCGGTAGGTAACGTCCTCCCCCAGTCCGTGGTGACCAACCTGCGTCATCACCAGTTGCTTTCGGAGTGCGAGGCAAAGCTTGGAGAGGCGCGGCAGGGGGTGGACGCCAAGGACCCCCATGAAGTAATCCTTCTGGCCCTGTATGGTGCGCTGAAATCGCTCGACACGATCACCGGGGCCACCACTGCCGAAGACATCCTGGGGAATATCTTTTCGCGCTTCTGCGTCGGAAAGTGAGCGAACCCGCGGGTGCCGCAGGCATGCGTTTTGTGGATGCCTGCGAATGAGCGACGAATGAATTCGTCACTCCCTCGGGTGCCGCAGGCATGCGTTTTGTGGATGCCTGCGAATGAAAACGAATGAATTCGTCACTACCCCGGGTGCCGCAGGCATGCGTTTTGTGGATGCCTGCGAATGAGCGACGAATGAATTCGTCACTACCCCGGGTGCTCCGACAGACCGGCGTGCGAAGGGTAAACAAGCTCCATCCGACGCAGCCTCAACGCGCCCTCCCCGAACGGCCCCCGCTTCCGTCAATGAGACGATACGTCGTAAAACGATATAATGAATTCCGAGGACAAGTGATTTTTTTCACGGAATGTCGGAGTGCCGACCTCCCCCGGCGCCGGCGCTTCCCTTTTGTCAGGCTCCGTACTAGAATGCAGGGTCCGAAGTGAGGGTGCGCTCGGGAGCGCCTGAAAGTTGATGGAAGTCATGAAATCTGCAGCGGACGAAAAATATGATGTCGTGGTGATCGGGGCCGGTCATGCCGGCTGCGAGGCGGCCGCCGCGGCCGCAAAGATGGGCCTGAAGACCGCCCTGCTGACCATGAACCTCGACCTCATTGCACAGATGTCGTGCAACCCCGCGATAGGCGGCATTGCCAAGGGCCACCTGGTCCGGGAAATCGACGCGCTGGGCGGGGTGATGGGGGAGGTGATCGATCGCACTGGGATCCAGTTTCGGCTGCTCAATACCAGCCGCGGTCCGGCTGTCTGGAGCCCCCGCGCCCAGGCGGACAAGCAGAAATACCGGGTGGAAATGCGCCGGGTCCTGGAACAACAGCCTCTTCTGACCATCAAGCAGGCGGAGGTCGTGGATTTGATTCTGGAGCACAATGGGGTCATGATCCGGGCTTCAGAATTGATGTTGAGTTCCCCGGAAAAGACCCATTTTGAAGGGAAACTGGATATCCGGGATTACCAGGCGCTGAGGGATGAGATTCTGCCAGGCGACAAGATCAGGGTCCGTGGCGTGGAATTGATGGACACACGCGTGATTGAGACCGGGGCCGTCATTCTGACCACAGGGACATTTCTCAACGGCTTGATTCACGTCGGAGAACGCCGCTATTCAGCGGGACGCAGTGGCGAACCCCCCTCCTGTCTGCTGGCCGAAGCGGTGAAGCGCATCGGTTTTCGTACCGGGAGGCTTAAGACCGGCACCCCCCCCCGTCTTGACGGGAGAACCATCGACTACACCCGATTGACCCCCCAGCCGGGCGACCTCCGGCCGACGCCGTTTTCCTTCCGGACGAAGGAACTGTCGCTCCGGCAGGTGAATTGTCACATCGCTTATACCACCCCCGAGACTCATGCCATCATTCGCCGCAATCTCCATCGCTCTCCGCTATACAGTGGTCAGATCCGCACCCTCGGCCCGCGCTATTGCCCCTCCATCGAGGACAAGATTGTCAAATTTGCCGACAAAGAGCGCCATCAGCTCTTCTTGGAGCCCGAGGGCTTGGACACCTATGAGGTCTATCTCAACGGATTGTCCACAAGCCTTCCCGTCGATGTTCAGATGGGGATGGTCCACTCCATCGCAGGATTGGAAAAGGCCGAATTAATACGCCCCGGATATGCCATTGAGTATGACTTTGTCCAACCGACGGAACTTCTATCCACGTTGGAAACCAAGCGGGTGGAGGCTTTATATTTTGCGGGTCAAATCAATGGCACCACGGGCTACGAAGAGGCGGCAGGGCAGGGGATCATGGCGGGTATCAACGCCGGCCTGAAGGTTCAGGGGCGAGAGGCGATAACGCTCGACCGGACACAGGCCTACATCGGGATCATGATCGATGATCTCGTGACGAAGGGGACAAACGAGCCCTACCGGATGTTTACCTCGAGGGCGGAGTACCGCCTCCACCTGCGGATCGACAATGCCGACCTCCGGCTCACCGACCTCGGCCATGAGGCGGGCCTGATCACTCCGGAGGAATACGCGGAATTCAAGAAGAAGCGGGAGCGGATCGCAAAGCTGAAGGAGCTGTTGCACTCCATCGCCGTGCCAAGGGACTCCAAGATGCGGGAGCAGGTGGACGCTCTGGTGGAGTCACGACTGACCGACAAGCCGAAACTCGCACAGTTCTTGAGGAAGCCGGAGATCCGCCTCGTTGAGGTAGCTCCCCTGATCACCGAATTTTTGAATTCGGAGATCAATACCACCCATCTGATCGACGAGGGAGAACTTCTCGTCGCCGCCATCCAGGTCAAGTACGAGGGATACCTCAACCAGCAGGTGCGGGAGATCGAGCGTATGCGGCGGTCCGCCATGAGGCCGATCCCTGCCGATTTCAACTATTCCTCGATTCCAGGGCTTTCCCGCGAAATGATTGAAAAACTGACCCTTGTCTCGCCTCAAACCTTGCATCAAGCGGGTCGAATCCCCGGGGTCACCCCTGCGGCAGTGCAACTGGTCGCAGTGTACCTGGAATTGGGGCGGCGCCAGAAGGCGGGTACTTCTCTGTCTGCGGAAGATGAATCCGACTCTCAGCCCTCCGCCTGAGAGGGGTGGTTCCACACCCGGGCGTGCCGGAGCCCCAATCGGTTTTTCATGAGGATTCCCGACTCCAGTTGTCGATTCATCGCCTTCGTTTCTGTCCGGAGGTTTTGAACTTCCAGTATTCCTGACCTCCAAATTTTGGATTCCCGTATCCTGTTTGACACCAACGCGGTCAGTCCACCCAACAGGGCTTGCATGCTCACCCTAGACCAGATGGCTGTTATCTTTCAACAGTTTGAGGTGTCCTTATCTACGGTGCAGATAGAGCAAGTCCGAAAATACACGGAATTGCTCGAGAAGTGGAACGCCAAGATCAATTTGACGCGAATTGTCGAGGCAAGACGCATTTACGAGGAGCACTTTGGCGAGTCCTTTTATATCTCGCGGTTTTTGCCCGAGCCGTGCCGAAGCCTGTTGGATGTGGGATCCGGGGCGGGCTTTCCCGGGGTGGCGCTGAAAATTATAAATCCCCGGCTGTCCTTGACCCTGGTAGAGTCGTCCACGCGAAAGGTTTTGTTTATGAATGAGGTGATCTCCATGCTAGGAATGGCAAGTGAGGCCACCGTGATACAAGCCCGTTTCCAGCAATTCGTCGAGGAGGGTGAAGGGGTTTTCGATGCCGCCACCGTGAGGGGGGTCAAGATTTCTCAAGAACTGATTGATTGTTTTAACGCGGTTTTGCGCCCGGGTGGACGGTTGATCGTGACCACGAGCCTGGCTTGGGCGAGGGAGTTCCAGAGACTCCGGCCGGACCGGATGGCCTGGGATGAGGTACATCAGATCCCGTCGGGCTCTTCACGCGTCGTCCTGGTCGGAGAAAAACGTTCCACGTGAAACCCGAAGCGGGTAAATTCCAAATTCCAAAGTCCAAAATCCAGATAAAGCCCAAAATCCAAATCTCAAACGGCTGGATCCACATAACTCCGGCTTGATAGAAACCCATGCAAGAACCTAAAAAGAGGTGAATTCCTATTTTGGAAAATTGCTTCGTTGATGTTTCTTGTTTGGGTATTGGAATTTGGTTTTTATTTGGATTTTGGACTTTGGACTTTGGGATTTACCCGCTCCGGGTTGTTCCACGTGGAACATCCAAGGCCTAAAACCGGGCGCGGACCATTTTACATTTTGTTGAGGCGGGTATTTGTGGTAGATTCCGACGCATCGACCATGGGCCAAGTCATTGCCATTGCCAATCAAAAGGGTGGAGTCGGAAAAACGACGACGGCGATCAATCTGGCCGCCGCCCTGGCATCGGCCGAAGCCCGCACGTTGCTGGTGGATTCTGACCCGCAGGCCAATTCCACCAGTGGTCTGGGATTTGGGCGTGACCCCGCGCGTCGGTCCATCTATCATGGACTGACCCTGTTCGAACCCTTTGATTCGCTGGTCCAGGCGACGGAGATGGAACATTTGTTCCTGATCCCGTCGGAAAGGAATCTGGTGGGGGCCACCGTGGAACTGGTCGGGATGGAAGACCGGGAGATCCGACTTCGCAATGGGCTCGATCCCCTGCGGGCGCAGTATCGCTATGTCTTGATTGACTGTCCTCCCGCGCTGGATCTTCTCACGCTGAATGCCCTGGTGGCGGCCGACTCCGTGCTGATTCCCATCCAGTGCGAATACTTTGCCCTGGAAGGAATCTCCGAGATCCTGGACACGATGGAGAGGATCCGGCAGCACCTCAATCCCCAGCTGGAACTGGAAGGGGTTCTGATCACAATGTATGATGACCGCACCAACCTGGCGACCCAGGTGCGTCAGGACCTGGTGGATTTCTTTGGGGAGAAGATTTTTACCACGGTCATCCCGCGCAATATCCGGCTGGCTGAGGCCCCCAGCCACGGCAAGCCCATCATTCTGTACGACGCCCGCTCCCGCGGGGCGGAAAGTTACATTCAACTGGCAAGGGAGATCCTCGAGCATGACCACCACAAAGAAGGCGCTCGGGCGGGGGCTTAGCGCCCTGATTCGGAGCGGTGACAGCGGCCAGGAAGGCGTTCGGGAGGTCGACATCGACCTGCTCGAGCCCAATCGTTTTCAGCCGCGGAGCGATTTTGACGAGGCCAAACTCAACGAACTGGCCCAGTCCATCAAGTCCAACGGCGTCTTGCAGCCCCTGCTGGTGCGAAAGGTCCAGGATCGCTACGAGATTGTGGCGGGGGAGCGGCGATGGAGGGCGGCTCAGCTGGCGGGTTTGTTTCGAATCCCCGTGGTCGTTCGCGCCATCCGGGATGAGCGGTTGCTGGAAGTGGCCCTGGTGGAAAACATCCAGCGGGAGAACCTGAATCCCATCGAAGCGGCCAAGGCGTTCCAGCGGCTCCATTCGGAGTTGGGCCTCTCCCATGAAGAAATCGCGCATCGCACCGGGAAAGACCGGACCACGGTCACCAACTACATTCGTCTTTTGAAGTTGCCCCGGGAGGTGCAGCACTTGATCGCGGAGGGTAAGCTGTCGATGGGCCATGCCCGGGCGCTTCTGGCATTGGAATCAGCCGCGGAGCAAAAGGAGCTGGCCCAGAAGGCGGCCCAGGGCAACTGGTCGGTCCGACAGGTGGAGCGGGCCGCGTCCCGGCGGC